>NZ_JAGPYQ010000001.1:602534-903802 GCF_018070025.1 Streptomyces liliiviolaceus | reverse complement strand
CCCCGCCGGACTCGCAGCAGCCGTGAGGGAGCTGGCGGCCAGGCTCGGCATCCCGGCGCGGGTCGCCCATGTCGAGGGCGACGACCTCACCGCCCGCTACCCGGGCCCGGGGAATCTCGCCGCGCACGCCTACCTCGGCGGCGAGGGCATCGCCGCCTGTCTGCGCGAGGGCGCGGACATCGTCGTCACCGGCCGGGTCACCGACGCCGCCCTGGTCACCGGGCCCGCGGTCGCCCACTTCGGCTGGGCGCCGGACGCCTACGACCGGCTCGCGGGAGCCGTCGTCGCCGGGCACGTGCTGGAGTGCGGCACCCAGGCCACCGGCGGCAACTACGCCTTCTTCACCGAGCACGACCCCGCCCGGCTGCGCCACCCGGGCTTCCCGGTCGCCGAGCTCCACGAGGACGGCACGAGCGTCATCACCAAGCACGACGGCACCGGCGGCGTCGTGGACCTCGGCACGGTCACCGCCCAGCTCCTGTACGAGACGGCGGGCGCCCGGTACGCGGGCCCCGACGTCACCGCCCGCCTCGACTCGGTCCGCCTCACCCAGGAGGGCCCCGACCGGGTCCGTGTCGACGGAGTGCGGGGCGAGGCGCCGCCGCCCACGCTCAAGGTCGGGCTCAACCGGCTCGGCGGCTTCCGCAACGAGGTCGTCCTCGTGCTGACCGGGCTCGACATCGAGGCGAAGGCCGCCTTCGTGCGGGCCCAGCTGGAGACCGCGCTCGCGGCAGCCAAGTCCCGCCCCGCCGAGGTCCGCTGGGAACTCGTCCGCACCGACCGCCCCGACGCGCCCACCGAGGAGACCGCGAGCGCCCTGCTCCGGCTCGTCGTGCGCGACCCCGACCAGGACACCGTGGGCCGCACCCTCAGCGGAGCCGCCATCGAACTGGCCCTGGGCAGCTATCCCGGATTCCATGTGATGGCGCCACCGGGGAAGGGCGCCCCCTATGGGGTCTTCGAGGATGTGTACGTCCCCCATGTGGACGTGGACCATGTGGCAGTCCTCCACGACGGACGCCGGATCGCTGTGTCGCCGCCCCACGACACCCGCGTACTCCAGCCTCTCGCGCCCTCTCAGGAACCGCCGCTCCCCGAACCCCTCCCGACCGTCGGGTCCGCCGTCCGCCGTGCACCCCTCGGCCTCGTAGCCGGGGCCCGCAGCGGCGACAAGGGCGGCAACGCGAACGTCGGCGTCTGGGTGCGCACGGACGACGCCTGGCGCTGGCTCGCCCACACCCTCACCGTCGACAAGTTCCACGAACTCCTCCCGGAGACGGCAGAGTTGACCGTCGTACGGCACGTCCTGCCCAACCTGCGCGCGCTGAACTTCGTCGTCGAGGGGATCCTCGGCGAGGGCGTCGCCGCGCAGCACCGCTTCGACCCGCAGGCCAAGGCCCTCGGCGAATGGCTGCGCTCCCGCCACCTCGACATACCGGAGGTACTGCTGTGACGGTCCTGGCGTCCGCGCTGGACACCTCCTCCGCCGACTACGCGGCCCACCGCGAGTCCATGCTCGGCAAGCTCGCCGACCTCGACACCGAGCACGCCAAGGCCCTCGCGGGCGGCGGCGAGAAGTACGTGGCCCGGCACCGCAAACGCGGCAAACTGCTCGCCCGGGAGCGCATCGAGCTGCTCCTGGACCCCGACACACCGTTCCTGGAGCTGTCGCCGCTCGCCGCCTGGGGGAGCGACTACACGGTCGGCGCCTCGCTCGTCACGGGCATCGGTGTCGTCGAGGGCGTCGAGTGCCTGATCACGGCCAACGACCCGACCGTACGCGGCGGCGCCAGCAACCCCTGGAGCCTGAAGAAGGCCCTGCGGGCCAACGACATCGCGTACGCCAACCGTCTGCCGAGCATCAGCCTCGTCGAGTCGGGCGGTGCCGATCTGCCCTCCCAGAAGGAGATCTTCATCCCCGGGGGCGCCATCTTCCGGGGCATCACCCGGCTCTCGGCGGCCGGTATCCCGACCGTCGCCGTCGTCTTCGGCAACTCCACGGCGGGCGGTGCGTACATCCCCGGCATGTCCGATCACGTGATCATGGTCAAGGAGCGTGCGAAGGTCTTCCTCGGCGGGCCGCCGCTGGTGAAGATGGCCACCGGCGAGGAGAGCGACGACGAGTCCCTGGGCGGCGCCGAGATGCACGCGCGCGTGTCGGGTCTCGCCGACTACTTCGCCGTGGACGAGCGGGACGCCCTGCGGCAGGCGCGGCGCGTGGTCGCCCGCCTCAACCACCGCAAGGCGTACGCCGATCCGGCCCCGGCCGAGCCGCCGAAGTACGACCCGGAGGAGTTGCTGGGCATCGTCCCCGGCGATCTCAAGCACCCCTTCGACCCGCGCGAGGTCGTCGCCCGGATCGTCGACGGCTCCGACTTCGACGAGTTCAAGCCCCTCTACGGGACGAGCCTGACGACCGGCTGGGCGAGCCTGCACGGCTATCCCGTCGGCATCCTCGCCAACGCGCGCGGCGTGCTGTTCAGCGAGGAGTCGCAGAAGGCCGCCCAGTTCATCCAGCTCGCCAACCAGCGCGACATCCCGCTGCTCTTCCTGCACAACACCACCGGCTACATGGTCGGCAAGGAGTACGAGCAGGGCGGCATCATCAAGCACGGCGCGATGATGATCAACGCGGTGAGCAACAGCCGCGTCCCGCACCTGTCCGTCCTCATGGGCGCCTCCTACGGAGCGGGCCATTACGGCATGTGCGGTCGCGCGTACGACCCGCGCTTCCTGTTCGCCTGGCCCAGCGCCAAGTCCGCCGTCATGGGCCCGCAGCAGCTCGCCGGAGTCCTGTCGATCGTCGCCCGGCAGTCGGCCGCCGCGAAGGGGCAGCCGTACGACGACGCCGCCGACGCGGCCCTGCGCGCCATGGTGGAGCAGCAGATCGAGTCCGAGTCCCTGCCGATGTTCCTGTCCGGGCGGCTGTACGACGACGGCGTCATCGACCCGCGCGACACCCGAACCGTCCTCGGCCTGTGCCTGTCCGCCCTCCACACGGCCCCCTACGAGGGCGCGCGCGGCGGCTTCGGCGTCTTCCGGATGTGAGAGGCGTGAGTGATGTGACGGGCGTGAGTGATGTGAGAGGCCCCATGATTGCGAGTCTGCTGGTCGCCAACCGCGGCGAGATCGCCTGCCGTGTCTTCCGCACCTGCCACGAGCTGGGCATCCGTACGGTCGCCGTGTACTCGGACGCCGACGCGGACGCCCTCCACGCGCGCGTGGCCGATTCCGCCGTACGCCTGCCGGGCAGCTCGCCCGCCGAGACGTACCTGCGCGGCGAGCTGATCGTGAAGGCCGCCGTCGCGGCGGGCGCCGACGCCGTCCACCCCGGTTACGGCTTCCTCTCCGAGAACGCCGACTTCGCGCGGGCCGTCCTCGACGCGGGCCTCGTCTGGGTCGGCCCGTCCCCCGAGGCGATCGGGGCGATGGCCTCCAAGACCCGCGCCAAGGAGCTGATGGCCGCCGCCGGGGTGCCGCTGCTCGCGCCCCTGGACCCGGACGCCGTGACCGCGAAGGATCTGCCGGTCCTGGTGAAGGCGTCGGCGGGCGGCGGCGGACGCGGCATGCGGGTCGTCCGCGAACTCGTCCACCTGAAGGATGAGTTGGCGGCAGCCTCCGCGGAGGCCCAGAGCGCCTTCGGGGACGGCACGGTCTTCGTCGAGCCGTACGTCGAGCACGCGCGCCACGTCGAGGTGCAGATCGTCGCCGACGGCCACGGCACGGTGTGGGCGCTCGGCACCCGCGACTGCTCCCTCCAGCGCCGCCACCAGAAGGTCATCGAGGAAGCCCCGGCGCCGGGCCTCGGCCCCGAGACGGAGCAGCGCCTGCTCTCGGCGGCCACGGCAGCCGCCCGCACGATCTCCTACACGGGCGCGGGCACGGTGGAGTTCCTGGTCTCGGCCGATCGCGCGGGGGAGGAGCGTGTCCACTTCCTGGAGATGAACACCCGCCTCCAGGTCGAACACCCTGTGACGGAGGCCGTGTTCGGGACGGACCTGGTCGCCCTGCAACTGCGCGTCGCCGAGGGCGGCACCCTCGACGGCGACCCGCCGGCCCCGTCCGGCCACGCGGTCGAGGCCCGCCTCTACGCCGAGGACCCCGCCCAGGACTGGGCCCCGCAGACCGGCACCCTGCACCGGCTGTCCGTACCCGGCGTCCGGCTGGACACCGGCTACGGGGACGGCGACACGATCGGCGTCCACTACGACGCCATGCTCGCCAAGGCCGTCGCCCACGCGCCCACGCGCGCGGAGGCGATCCGCCGACTCGCCGGAGCCCTGGAGCGGGCGACCGTCCACGGCCCGGTCACCAACCGCGACCTCCTCGTACGCTCCCTGCGCCACGAGGAGTTCACTGCGGCCCGGATGAACACGGCGTTCTACGCGCACCACCTCGCCGACCTCACCGAGGCGACCCCGGACCCGTACGCCCCGCTGGCCGCCGCGCTCGCCGACGCGCACGGCCGCTCCCGGTTCGGCGGCGGCTGGCGGAACCTGCCCTCGCAGCCGCAGAGCAGGCGCTACCTCGTGGCGGGCGAGGAGCACGAGGTCCACTACCGGCACACCCGGCAGGGCCCGGCCGCCGACGGCGTCCACGTGGTCCAGGCGGATGCGGACCTCGTCGTACTCGACATAGCCGGCGTACGCCGCAAGTTCGCGGTGGCCCGGTACGGCGACCGGGTCCATGTGAACGACACCGCGCTCACGGCCCTGCCCCGCTTCCCCGCCCCCGAGCCCGACCATGCCCCCGGCTCCCTCCTGGCCCCCATGCCGGGCACGGTGGTCTGCCTGGCGGAAGACCTCGCCGAAGGGACCCCGGTCCGGTCGGGCCAGCCCCTGATCTGGCTGGAGGCCATGAAGATGGAACACAAGATCACGTCCCCGACGGCAGGCACACTGACGGCTCTGCGCGTGAGCACGGGCCAACAGGTGGAGGTCGGCACCCTCTTGGCAGTGGTCGAGCCCCTTTAGGGGCGCGGGGAACGGCGCAATCTTTCGCCTTTGTCTTTCAGGGGCGCGGGGAACGGCGCAATCCTTTGCCTCTGTCTTCAGGGGCGCGGGGAACTGCGCGACCAGCCACGACGCACCCGCACCCGCCACCCGACACCAGCCCCCTCCCCCCGAGCCCCCCGAGCCCCCCGAGGAGTCCTCATGGCAACGGTCCTGGAATCCGACGAGCACAAAACCCTCCGCGCAGCGGTCTCCGCCCTCGGCAACCGCTACGGCCACGCCTACCTCGCCAAGGTCATCGCGGAAAAATCCCACCCCACAGAACTGTGGGCGGAAGCCGCCAAGCTCGGCTACCTCGGCGTCAACCTTCCGGAGGAACACGGCGGCGGAGGCGGCGGCATAGCCGAACTCTCCATAGTCCTCGAAGAACTCGGCGCCGCGGGCTGCCCCCTGCTCATGATGGTGGTCTCACCGGCCATCTGCGGCACGGTGATCGCCCGCTTCGGTACCGAAGAGCAGAAGAGGGAGTGGCTCCCGGCCCTCGCCGACGGCACCCGCACCATGGCCTTCGGCATCACCGAACCCGACGCCGGCTCCAACAGCCACCGCATCACGACCACGGCCCGCCGCGCGACCGACGGCCCGGCAGGACAGCCGGAAGGGCGGGCCGACTGGATCCTCACCGGCCGCAAGGTGTTCATCTCGGGCGTCGACATCGCCGACGCCACCCTCGTCGTCGGCCGCACGGCGGACGCCCGCACGGGCAAGCTCAAGCCGTGCCTGTTCATCGTCCCCCGCGACGCGCCCGGCTTCGGGCGGCGGCAGATCGACATGGAACTGCACGGCGCGGAGAAGCAGTTCGAGCTGACCCTGGACGACGTACGCCTGCCCGCCGACGCGCTCGTCGGCGACGAGGACGCGGGCCTGCTCCAGCTCTTCGCGGGCCTCAACCCCGAGCGCATCATGACCGCCGCCTTCGCGATCGGCATGGGCCGCTACGCGCTCTCCAAGGCCCTCGTCTACGCCCGCGAGCGCACCGTGTGGCGCGAGCCCATCGGCGCCCACCAGGCCATCGCGCACCCCCTCGCCCAGGCCCACATCGACCTCGAACTCGCCCGCCTGATGATGCAGAAGGCCGCCCTCCTGTACGACTCCGGGGACGACGTGGGTGCCGGGGAGGCCGCCAACATGGCGAAGTACGCGGCGGCGGAGGCCTGTGTGAAGGCCGTCGACCAGTCCGTGCACACGCTCGGCGGCAACGGCCTGACCGGCGAGTTCGGCCTCGCGTCGCTCATCACCGCGTCCCGGGTGGCCCGTATCGCGCCCGTCAGCCGGGAGATGATCCTCAACTACGTCTCGCACCAGACCCTGGGCCTGCCCAAGTCCTATTAGGCACCATCTCCCGTACAGCCTCATCTCCCTCATATTCTCCGGCTTCCGTGCAACTTCCGGCTCCTGGAAAGGGCCCGCCATGGTGTTCCGCAGCGAGTACGAGGACGTTCCCGCCGTCGAAGAACCCATCCACGAGGCGGTGCTGGGCAGCGCCGCCTCCCGGGGCGACGCACCCGCGCTGATCGACGGCGTGAACGGCATGACCCTCACCTACGCCCAACTCGACACGTTCCACCGCCGGATCGCCGCCGCGCTCGCCGAACTCGGCGTCCGCAAGGGCGACGTCCTGGCCCTGCACAGCCCCAACACCGTCGCCTTCCCCACCGCGTTCTACGCCGCCACGCGCGCGGGGGCGTCGGTCACCACCGTGCACCCCCTCGCCACGCCCGAGGAGTTCGCGAAACAGCTGCGGGACTGCCGAGCCCAGTGGATCGTCACCGTGTCGCCGCTCCTGGAGACGGCCCGCGCGGCGGCCGAACTCGCGGGCGGCATCCGGGAGATCCTCGTCTGCGACCAGGCGGAAGGGCACCGCTCGCTGCTCGACATGCTGGGTTCCACCGCCCCCGAGCCGCGGATCGACATCGACCCGGTGACGGACGTGGCGGCCCTCCCGTACTCCTCGGGGACGACCGGCACCCCCAAGGGTGTGATGCTCACCCACCGGAACATCGCCACCAACCTCGCGCAGCTGACGCCCACCATGCCGATGGGCCCCGGCGACCGCATCCTCGCCGTGCTGCCGTTCTTCCACATCTACGGGCTGACGGCCCTCATGAACGCACCCCTCAGGCAGGGCGCCACCGTCGTCGTGCTGCCGCGCTTCGACCTCGACACGTTCCTCGCGGCCATCGAGAAACACCGCATCACCGGCCTCTACGTGGCCCCGCCGATCGTCCTCGCCCTCGCCAAGCACCCGGCCGTCGAGGGCTACGACCTGTCGTCCCTGAAGTACGTCATCAGCGCGGCGGCCCCCCTGGACGCCGAACTCGCCGAAGCGTGCGCGCGCCGGCTCGGCCTGCCGCCGGTCGGCCAGGCGTACGGCATGACGGAACTCTCGCCCGGCACCCATGTGGTCCCTCTGGAGGAGAAGAACCCGCCCCCAGGAAGCGTCGGCAAACTCATCGCCGGGACGCAGATGCGCATCGTCTCCCTGGACGACTCCGGAAAGGACCTCGGCGTCGGCGAACGCGGCGAGATCGTCATCCGCGGCCCCCAGGTCATGAAGGGCTACCTCGGCCGGCCCGTCGAGACGGCCGCGATGATCGACGACGACGGCTGGCTCTCCACCGGGGACGTCGGCCAGTCGACGCGAACGGCTGGCTGTACGTCGTCGACCGGGTCAAGGAACTCATCAAGTACAAGGGCTTCCAGGTGGCCCCCGCCGAACTCGAAGCCCTCCTGCTGACGCACCCCGGCCTCGCCGACGCGGCCGTCATCGGGGTCTACGACACCGACAACAACGAGAGGCCGCACGCGTACGTGGTGCGTCAGCGCAACGCGCCGGACCTCACGGCGGAGGAGATCATGGAGTACGTCGCCGAGCGCGTCGCCCCGTACAAGAAGATCCGGCACGTCACGTTCCTCGACGCGGTGCCCAGGGCGGCCTCCGGGAAGATCCTCCGACGAGAACTGCGGGAGCGCGCATGACGACGGTGCGGCGGTCGTACGAGCGCGGGATCACCACCCTCGCGCTCGACGCGCCCGAGCGGCGCAACGCCCTCTCCGCACGGCTGGTGGCGGATCTGGCGGACGCGCTGACGGAAGCCGGCAAGGACGGTGATGTACGCGCCGTCGTCCTCACCCACACCGGCAACACCTTCAGCGCGGGCGCGGACCTCAACGACCCCCCGCACCCCGACACGCTCGTCGCCCTGCTGCGGCAGATCGTCGAACTGCCCAAGCCGGTCGTCGCCCGCGTCACCGGACACGTCCGCGCGGGCGGCCTCGGACTGCTCGGTGCCTGCGACGTCGCGGCGGCCTCCCAGGAGGCCACGTTCGCCTTCACGGAGGTACGCATCGGGGTCGCCCCCGCCGTGATCTCGCTGCCCCTCCTGCCGCGCCTCGACCCGCGCGCGGTGGCCCGCTACTACCTCACCGGCGAGAAGTTCGACGCGGCCGAGGCCGCCCGCATCGGCCTCGTCACGGTGGCGGGGGCGGCGGGGGAGGACGTGGACGACGTACTCGCGCCGGTGCTCGACGGGCTGCGACGGTCCTCGCCCCAGGGGCTGGCCGAGACGAAGCGGCTGCTCACGGCTAAGGTGCTGGACACCTTCGACCGGGACGCGGCCGACCTGACCGCGCTCTCGGCCCGGCTGTTCTCCTCCGCGCAGGCCCGCGAGGGAATGACCGCCTTCCTCGAACGACGGGATGCCTCATGGGTTTGGTGAACGGCGCGGCACAGGCGCCGGCGGAGCGCGTCCCCAAACAGGACCGCAGCCGCGCCACCCGGCAGCGCCTCCTCGAAGCCGCGGTCGCCTGCCTCGCCGAACGCGGCTGGGCGGGCTCCACGGTCTCCGTCGTCGCCGAACGCGCGGGGGTGTCGCGAGGCGCCGCCCAGCACCACTTCCCGACCCGCGAGGACCTCTTCACGGCGGCCGTCGAGTACGTCGCCGAGGAACGCTCCACCGCGCTGCGCGCCCTCTTCCCCGAGGGCGCGGCCGACCGTCGTGCCGTCGTCGTCGCCCTGGTCGACCTCTACACGGGTCCTCTGTTCCGCGCCGCCCTGCATCTGTGGGTCGCCGCCTCCAACGAGGACCAGCTGCGCTCCCGCGTCACCGAACTGGAGGGCCGCGTCGGCCGCGAGACCCATCGCATCGCCGTGGACCTCCTGAACGCCGACGAGACCCGCCCCGGCGTCCGCGAAACGGTCCAGGGCTTCCTGGACATGTCCCGGGGCCTGGGCCTCGCCAACCTCCTCACGGACGACACGACCCGCCGCGCAGGGGTGGTCACCCAGTGGGCAGCAATCCTGGACAACGCACTGGGCTGAGGCCTCCGCAAGGGGCGCGGGGAACGGCGCAGTCTTTTGCCTTTGTCTTTCAGGGGCGCGGGGAACGGCGCAGTCCTTTGGCTTTTAAGGGGCGCGGGGAACGGCGCAATCTTTTGCCTTTAGGGGCGCGGGGAACTGCGCGACCAGCCACGACGGCGGGTCGGACGCAACCGATGCCCAGGCGCCACCCCCTACCGCGAGGGGGTCGGAGGGGCACCCCCTCAGGGACTGAGCCTCTCAACCCGCCAGACCCCATCCTCCTGGACCACGTACCGCAACCGGTCGTGCAGCCGATTCTCCCGCCCCTGCCAGAACTCGACCGCCCGGGGCGAAACCCGGAACCCACCCCAGTGCGGCGGCACAGGCACCTGCTCCCCCTCGGGATACCGCGCCACCAGCTCCGCGTACGACGCGTCCAGCTCGTCCCGCGAGGACACGACGGAGGACTGCGCACTGGCCCACGCCCCGAGCTGCGACCCATGGGGCCGCGTACGGAAGTAGGCCGCCGTCTCGTCCCGCCCCGTACGCCGCGCGGTCCCCGTGACGACGACCTGCCGCGCCACCGGATGCCACGGGAAGAGCAACGACACGTGCGGATTCTCGGTCAGCTCGCGCGCCTTGCGGGACTCGTAGTTCGTGAAGAAGACGAACCCCCGCTCGTCGTACTGCTTCAGCAGCACCGTGCGGGAACTGGGCCGCCCCTCGGCGTCCGCCGTGGAGACGACCATCGCGTTCGGCTCGTACACCCCGCCCAGCGCCTCACCGTGCGCCGCGGCCTGTACGAACCAGCGCGCGAACTGCTCCATGGGGTGGTCGGCCAGCTCGGTCTCGTCGAGTCCCGCGGCCCGGTACTGCTTGCGCATCGACGCGGGGTCGAGCGGGGGGCCGAGAAGGGGGTCACTGTCGGTCACCCGGTCATCCTGCCGTACTCGTCGGCGGGCGTGGGCTTCATCACTGACTGGCACTGAGTGCCGCGTACTCTCCCCAAAGGTGACACCAAGGGATATCGTCCAGCTGTCAAGAGGTTGGGTGACCGCCGACCGCACGGGGCATGACCGGAGTGACGTACGGACCGCGAGTCCAAGAGGCGACCGCGTAACCGCACGCTCGCACCCACAAGGACACCGCACCACCCACCCCTCGCACAGCTCACCCCGCACAGCGCACATCCCACACATCGTCTGTCGCACACATCATGAGGAGCCGCCTGATGTCCGACTTCGTACCCGGACTTGAGGGAGTCGTCGCTTTCGAGACGGAGATCGCCGAACCGGACAAGGAGGGCGGCGCCCTGCGGTACCGGGGCGTCGACATCGAGGATCTGGTCGGCCACGTCTCCTTCGGCAACGTCTGGGGGCTGCTCGTGGACGGAGCGTTCAACCCCGGCCTGCCGCCCGCCGAGCCGTTCCCGATCCCCGTCCACTCCGGTGACATCCGCGTGGACGTCCAGTCCGCGCTCGCCATGCTCGCCCCCGTCTGGGGCCTCAAACCGCTCCTCGACATCGACGAGAAGCAGGCGCGCGCGGACCTCGCCCGCGCCGCCGTCATGGCCCTGTCGTACGTCGCCCAGTCCGCCCGCGGCCAGGGCCTGCCGATGGTCCCGCAGCGGGAGATCGACAAGGCGCAGTCCGTCGTCGAACGCTTCATGATCCGCTGGCGCGGCGAGCCCGACCCCAAGCACGTGGCGGCGGTCGACGCCTACTGGACCAGCGCCGCCGAGCACGGCATGAACGCGTCCACGTTCACCGCCCGCGTCATCGCCTCCACCGGCGCGGACGTCTCGGCGGCCCTCTCGGGTGCCGTCGGCGCCATGTCGGGGCCGCTGCACGGTGGTGCCCCCTCGCGCGTCCTCGGCATGATCGAGGAGATCGAACGCACGGGCGACGCCGACGCGTTCGTCAAGCAGGCCCTCGACAAGGGCGAGCGCCTGATGGGCTTCGGCCACCGGGTGTACCGCGCCGAGGACCCGCGCGCGCGGGTGCTCCGCCGCACCGCACGGGAACTGGGAGCCCCACGCTTCGAGATCGCCGAGGCCCTGGAGAAGGCGGCCCTCGCCGAACTGCACGCCCGCCGCCCGGACCGCGTCCTGGCGACGAACGTCGAGTTCTGGGCCGCCATCGTCCTGGACTTCGCGGAGGTCCCGGCGCACATGTTCACCTCGATGTTCACGTGCGCCCGTACCGCCGGCTGGTCCGCGCACATCCTGGAGCAGAAGCGCACCGGCCGCCTCGTACGGCCGTCCGCGCGCTACACCGGCCCCGGCACCCGCAACCCGGCCGAGATCGAGGGCTACGGAGACATCGCCCACTGATTTCGTATGGGTGCACGGCACATGTGGCGGCGCTCTCCATGGGGCTACGAGAACATGGGGCGCCGCCACACGTGTGACACGCGGGGGCACGTACGGCGTACGGGCGAGGTGGGGCGGCGAGTGCGGCGTACCGGCGGGAACGGGAACGCAGACGACCCGCGTGCTCGGGTCCCCTCCGAGGAGGGGGCCGGCCGGACTTACCGGCGAGCACGCGGGTCGGGTGACTGCTGAGATTGGGCCGGCCGCACGTTCGTCTCACGCACTGGTCCGGCACCGCACTGTGTGTGGTGACGGGCCGCTAGCCCGCAGCCACCTCGCTGGTCCGGGTTTCAGACATGTACCCGATCACCTCCTTTCGGCGTGCGACACACACTAAGAAGCGTCGCGGCTTCGCTCAAGTGATTTTCCGGGACGGCGATTTTCCGGGGTTCCGATGCGTTGACGGCGTCGGCGTGGGAAGCGATCTTGTGAGGGGGCCGGGACGACGGAGATCCGGCCGACCGGGGGTGAAGTGCCCGCGCACAACGATTTCCGCAATCTTGCGGGAACCAGATGTGGGCTGCGTCACGTTCGAGTTGAATGATTCCTAGTGAGTGATTCGTAGTGAGTGGACAGACGCGCGGGCACACCGCGCAGGACACGCCGACACGGCCTGCAGGGGGTGCCAGGTGAGTGCTTCGCGGCGTAGTGGGACCACGGACGAGCTCGGGCCGGACGAGCCGGAGCGGGACGGGGCCGATCTGCTGGCCGCTCTGCTCGACGGGATGGACGCGGCGCTGTGCGCGTTCGACGCCGACGGAGTGGTGACGCACTGGAACCGTGAGGCCGAGCGGATCCTCGGCTGGACCGCGGCCGAGGCGGTCGGACGGCACGGGTTCGCCGACTGGGCCGTGCGGGCCGCTGACGCCGAGGAGATCGAGAACCGGCTGCTGTCCGCGATGCAGGCCCCGGGCCGGCAGGTCCACGAGTTCGCGCTGCTCACCAAGGAGGGCGGCCGGGTGCTCGTACGGACCCAGTCGGCCGCCGTGCCGGGGCCCGACGGGAAGCCGGCCGGGGTGTACTGCGCCTTCAGCGAGGTGCACGCGCAGATCGATCTGGAGCGGTCGATCGCCCTGAGCGAGGCCCTGTTCGACGACGCCTCCTGGGGTGTCGTCCTCGTCGACGCCGATCTGCGGCCCGCCGTGGTCAACGGACACGCCGCGCGGGCGCTCGGCACGGGACGTACGGCCGTACTGGGCCGTCCCCTGGGCGAGTTGATCGCACAGGGCGTGGAGGAGCTGGAGAGCGCGCTCACACACGTCCTCGCGGAGGGTGCGCCGCCCGCGCCCGCCGAGATGTGGGTGACGCTGCGGACCGCGGAGGGGGAGCGGCGCCGTTGCTGGCGCAGCGGCTTCGTGCGGCTCGCCTCACCGCTCACGGAGGAACCGGTTCCGCTCGGGGTGGGCTGGCTCTTCCAGGACGTCACCGAGAGCAAGCAGACCGAGCAGGAAGCGGCGCTGCTGCGCTTCAGGACGAACCAGCTGCACCGGGCCGCGCGGGCCGCCGCCGAGTGCGAGGACCCGGCGGAGGCCGCGTCCGTCCACCTCGACTTCGCGCTGGCCGGATTCGCCGACCACGCGCTCATCGACCGGGTCGCCGGGGGTTCGGTGGCGGACGGCGAGGGCCCGGTCCGGCTCGTACGGGGGCCCGCCACGCCCTCCGGGGCGCCTGGTCCCAGCCTGCCCGCGGGGCGGGCCGGGCTGCCCGTGCGCTACTCCGACGGGCATCCGGCGCTGCAGTGCGTCGAGCGGATCGGTTCCGTACGCGCCAGTGCGGGGTCGACCGAGCCGGACCGCATGCGCGACTGGGCCGTGGCCCGGCAGTGGCCCGCGGACTCGGTGCACGCGCTGTGCGTCGTCCTGCGCAGCCGTGGGCGGACGCTGGGCGTCGTCACGTTCCTGCGCGGCGCCAGCCGCACGCAGTTCGAACGCTTCGACGCGACGTACGCGGAGGATGTCGCCGTCCGCATCGCCGCAGCCCTGGACCTGGCGGCAACCCTCCCGTGACCCCCCTGGGGGCTGCGCCCCCAGCCCCCCCCCGCAAAGATGAAAGGCACGGCGAAGCCGGCTTTTCAGGGGCGCGGGGAACTGCGCGACCAGCCACGGGCGACCCGCACCCGACAGCGCGCCGGGGGCAGGGGCGCAGCCCCGCCTTCCAGGGGCGCGGGGAACTGCGCGACCAGCCACAGGCGACCCGCACCCGACAACGCGCCCGGTGCAGGGGCGCAGCCCCGCACTCAAGCCGCACCCGCCGGCAGGCTAGCGCTGCCAGTAGAAGATCCGGTCCCCGTACTCCTCGAACACCCGGTCGTTCCACTCCAGCCCGCCGTCCACGTTCCCCGACCGCAGAAGCGGAGGTTCGAACCCGCGGTCCGCGAGGACACCCGCCGCCGTCGCCATGACGGACTGCAGGAGCGCCGAGGTCACGACGGTGGACGCGGAAGCGAACGGCGCCGCGATCGTGTCGAGCGTGAGCTCCGCGTCACCGATCGCGATCTTCGAGTCGAGAACGACGTCGCAGTGGTCCTTGAGGTACGTCCCCGACGCGTGCCGGGACGCCGTCTCGGACGCGTACGCGACCGACGTGACCCCGATGACCTTGAGCCCGAGCGCGCGGGCGCTCATCGCCATCTCGACGGGCAGCGCGTTGCGCCCGGAGAGGGAGATGACCACCAGGAGGTCCCCGGAGCGGGCGGGGCTGGACCCGAGGACCGCGCTCGCGAGCCCGTCGACCCGTTCCAGCGCGGAGCCCAGCGTCGCGGGCATGACGTCGACGCCGACCGCGCCCGGCACGGCGAGCAGGTTCATCAGCGCGAGACTGCCCGCGCGGTAGACGAGGTCCTGCGCGGCCAGCGACGAGTGCCCGGCACCGAACGCGAAGAGCCGCCCGCCGTCGGCGACCGTGTCGGCGATCATCGTCGCGGCGGCCTCGATCGACGCGGCCTCCTCGTCCCGTACCCGCTGCAGCAGGCCGATCGCGGCGTCGAAGAACTGCCCGGCCAGCTTGCTGTCGCTCATCGGCGAAGCCCCTTCCCCTGTCGTGTCGCGGATCACGTTGCGGTCTGGACCACTGCTGTGTCAATACGCTCCACAGGGGCGACACTGGGTCACGAGGGTCCCTCTCCGCCCGGCCGGGTGCCGGGCCCGGCCGCATCGCGCGGGCACTCGTCACCACGTGGTTCCCACGGCGCGGCACGGTTGTCAGTGGGATGCGTCAGAATTGATGCCAGGGCCAGCGCACACGCCGGTGAGCCACCCAGCCTCCGGCAGAGCTAATCGAGGGGCACGTATGTCCGGACTGATCGACACCACGGAGATGTATCTCCGCACCATCCTTGAGCTGGAGGAGGAAGGTGTGGTCCCCATGCGCGCCCGGATCGCCGAGCGGCTCGACCAGAGCGGGCCGACCGTCAGCCAGACCGTGGCGCGCATGGAGCGCGACGGTCTCGTGGCCGTCGCCAGCGACCGCCACCTGGAGCTCACGGAGGAGGGCCGCCGGCTGGCCACGCGCGTGATGCGCAAGCACCGCCTCGCCGAGTGCCTGCTCGTCGACGTGATCGGTCTGGAGTGGGAGCAGGTGCACGCGGAGGCCTGCCGCTGGGAGCACGTGATGAGCGAGGCGGTCGAGCGCCGCGTGCTCGAACTGCTCCGCCACCCGACCGAGTCGCCGTACGGCAACCCGATCCCGGGCCTGGAGGAGCTGGGCGAGAAGGACGGGGCGGACCCCTTCCTGGACGCGGGCATGGTCTCGCTGGCCGACCTCGACCCCGGCCTCGACGGCAAGACGGTCGTCGTACGCCGTATCGGCGAGCCGATCCAGACGGACGCGCAGTTGATGTACACGCTGCGCCGGGCGGGCGTACAGCCCGGTTCGGTGGTGAGCGTGACGGAGTCCGCGGGCGGGGTGCTCGTGGGCAGCGGCGGGGAGGCCGCGGAGCTGGAGTCGGACGTGGCGTCCCACGTGTTCGTGGCGAAGAGGTAGCAGCGGGGGGAACCACTGCCCGTCGACCCCTGTGCGCTGTGCGCACAGGCCCGTACGGGGAGCGGGGCCGCCCGCGCGACCCTGCCGGGCCGGTCGCGCGGTTCTCCGTGCGCCTGTCCGGGCGCCGTCGTGCGCGTCGGCGTACTCCGGGGGCACCCCGGGGAGCGGGGCCCTGACCAGGACCGCTCGCGGCCGTTTCCCGACGCTCCGGACATCGCCGTCAACTCCCTTAACAGGCGCCCCAGTTGCCCCACCTCGGCGTTCCCGCAGAAACAGAGATTCAGTGCGCGGAATCGCAGCGAATGGGCCGTTCCCATGCGAGGCTGTCGCGATAGGCATATGACCTGAGGGCTCTGGACCGGGACGGCAGCGGCGCCGACGCGCGGTCGGGGAGGGGGCGCAAGGATGTGCCGTGGACGTGAGGAGGGCCTCGGCGCCCTGAGGCGCCGAGGCCTGTCCTCCCCTGTGCTGACCCGGAGCCCCGAGCTCCCAGGGTCATCCCCTTCGGACCGTTTTCCCCGAGCGGCCCGCCTCCCGTTGAAGATCTCCCCTCGGCGGCGGCGGTCAATCCTTGGTCGAGGTCACTCGAAGGAGGGGTGTTACCGCCGAGAGGCCCACTTTCGAATACGCATTCGATAGCGTATGGGTGACGGAACGACCACTGATTACGCAGGAACAACCAGCAGGAGCAGCGGCACGGCGAAGGGCAAGAGTGGACCGGCGGGCTCGTGCGGGACGAGCCGGCCGAGCGGATCAAGGGGGGTGCCAGCGTATGGTGCGGCGCATCGACGTGAGCGGTGCGAGCGGGATACGCCTCGCTGCCTGGGAGTTCGCCGATCCTCCCAAGACCGATCCGGGCAGGGGCGGTGCGGACAGGGGCGGTGCGGGCGCGGCGAGGGCCGGCGGGGGCGAGCAGGCGCCCGGCGTGCTCCTGCTCCACGGACTCATGGGCCGCGCCTCGCACTGGGCGTCCACCGCCCGCTGGCTCGCCGAGCGGCACCGGGCCGTGGCGCTCGACCAGCGGGGCCACGGACAGAGCGCGAAGCCGCCGGAGACGGAGTACACGCGCGGGGCGTACGTCGAGGACGCGGAGGCCGCTCTCGAAGAGCTGGGCCTCGCCCCCGCCGTCCTCATCGGGCACGCCATGGGCGCCCTGACGGCCTGGCAGCTCGCGGCCAGACGGCCCGACCTGGTGCGGGGCCTGGTCATCTGCGACATGCGGGCCTCGGCGCTCGGGGCGGCCTCGCAGCGCGAGTGGGAGGAGTGGTTCAAGTCCTGGCCGGTCCCGTTCGCCACGCTCGCGGACGTCCGGAAGTGGTTCGGCGAGGACGACCCCTGGGTGGAGCGGCCGAACACCTCGCGCGGTGAGTTCTACGCCGAGGTGATGGTCGAGCACGAGGACGGGTGGCGGCCGGTCTTCGAGCCCGAGCAGATGCTCAAGTCGCGGGAGACGTGGGTGTACGACGCGCACTGGGAGGAACTGGCGCAGGTGCGGTGTCCCACGCTGGTCGTCCGGGGGCTGGACGGGGAGTTGGGGCGGGCCGAGTCGCAGGAGATGGTTCGGGTGCTGCCTGATGGGCGGTATGCGGAGGTGGTGGATGCGGGGCATCTTGTCCACTACGACCAGCCGGAGGCTTGGCGGGCGGCGGTTGAGCCGTTCCTGGACGAGGTGCTTCGGTAGGGGGTCGGGGGGAGGGTCTGTGTCGTCCGGCTGCGGGCCCGGTGGGGGCTGGTCGCGCAGTTCCCCGCGCCCCTAAAAGACTGCGCAGTTCCCCGCGCCCCTGGAGGCGGAAGGCTCGCTGTTCCCCGCGGCCCTGTGGGGCGGAAGGCGAAAGATTGCGCAGTTCCCCGCGCCCCTAAACGGCAAAAGACTGCGCCGTTCCCCGCGCCCCTGAAAGCCAAAGCCAAAGCCAAAAGATTGCGCCGTTCATCGCGCCCCTGGAAGCAGTGAGGTCAGCCCTTGCTTACCGCTGTCAGGATTTCTGGGAGGTGGCGGGAGGTTCGGGGGGCGGCCAGGCGGAGGCCCGACAGGGTGAGGAGGGTGCCGTAGGCCGTGCCCAGGGGGAGCAGGAGCCAGGTCCGGTTCCCGCCGGTGGACGAGACGTTCAGCCAGATGGTGAGGGCGATGACGGGCGCGCACAGCAGCGCGGCCGAGACCATGCCACCGAAGATCGCGATCCAGGCCAGCCCCGCCTGCCCGGGAGCGACGTTCTTGTAGCCCTCCTGCGGGATCGAGTACGGGAACCGCGCCGAGGACCAGGCACCCGTCGCCAGCATCGCGCCGAGCAGCGCGAAGGAGAGCCCGAGCACCTCGGGCAGGGCGCCCCAGTCGCCGAGCAGCGCCGTCGTCAGGACGGTGACGAGAGCGGTGTACGGGAGGGTGATCAGGAGGAGGGCCAGCGCCCGGCCCCGCAGCTCGACGTACGCGTCCCTCGTCGAGGAGATCGTCATCGCGACCATCCAGAACGCGGACGTGTCCTGCCCGAACTGGTTGTACATCTGGATGCCGAGCATCCCCGCCGCGAAGCACGCGAAGTAGATCGAGCCGGTCCCCTGCAACGCGTTGAACACCGGCACGATCAGGCCGATCGCGAGCGAGGTCACCCACGCGGCCTTCGTCTTGGGATCCCGCCACACGTACCGCAGGCTGCGTGCCATGACCGTGCCCGTGCGCCCCGCGGGCAGCAGCCGGCCGAGCCCGGAGGAACGCCCCGCCTTGTCCCGTACGGGCTCGGCGGCCTGCAGGGTCGAGCCGTCCGGCGAGGTCATCAGCCGGGTGAGGGTCCGCTGCCAGTAGCTCAGCAGCGCCGCGAGGGCCAGGCCGCTCAGGGCGAGCTGGGCGACGGCGACGGCGTACGAGCCCTCGCTGACGGAGTCCACGGCGCCGAGCGCGGACGCGGGCGGCACCCAGCGCAGTACGTCCACCGCCGGGTCCAGCGTGGCCAGGCCCGACGAACCGAGCCGCTGCGCGCCGAAGTTGACGACCTGGGCGCCCACCGCGATCACCAGGCCACTCAGAACGGCCAGGTCACGGCCCTTGCGGCTGGTCAGCAGACGGAGGTTGGCGGTCGCGACGGCCCGTGCGAGGGCCACGCAGAGCAGGAGCGCGAGAACGATCGCGACGACGCCGGTGACGTACGCCGCCGCCCCGTGGGCCGTCGCGACGACCGAGCCGACGAGCAGGACCAGGGTGAAGAGAGGGCCGATGCCGACCAGCGACGCCACCAGCAGGGCCCGTACGAGGGGGCGGGGGCGCAGCGGGAGCATCACCAGGCGGGTGGGGTCGAGGGTCTCGTCGCCGCCGGGGAAGAAGAGCGGCATCACGGCCCAGCCGAGGGCCAGAACGGCCGTCAGCAGCACGGTGACGTTCAGTGCGTGCGAGTGGCCGCGCAGCGCGATCAGGCCGAGGAGCTGGAGCGCGGCGAAGAGGAGGACGACGACGAGCGAGGCCACGTACGCGGCCCGGCGCCCGGACGACTGCCGCAGACCGTTGCGCAGGAGGGACAGCTTCAGCCGTACGACGACGGGGGTGACGGAGGTGACGGAGTCGGCGCTCACCTGGCGCCGCCGCCCAGCCAGTCGAGGTCGGAACCGGTGGTGCGGCCGTTCGCGCCGACGAGTTCCAGGAAGGCCTGCTGGAGGGAGGGCGCCTCGCCGCGCACCTCGGCGAGCGGGCCGTGCGCGCGGATGCGGCCCGCGGCCATCACGGCGACCCAGTCGCAGAGCGACTCGACGAGCTCCATCACGTGGGAGGAGAAGACGACGGTCGCGCCGGAGGCGGTGTAGCGCTCCAGGACGCCGCGGATGGTCTGGGCGGAGACGGGGTCGACGCCCTCGAACGGCTCGTCCAGGAACAGCACTTCAGGGTTGTGCAGCAGGGCCGCGGCAAGGCCGATCTTCTTGCGCATGCCGGTGGAGTAGTCGACGACCAGTTTGTGCTGGGCTCCGGCGAGGTCGAGTACGTCGAGGAGCTGGGTGGCGCGCTTGTCGACCTCCGTGCCGGGCAGGCCGCGCAGGCGGCCGGTGTAGGCGAGCAGTTCGCGGCCGGAGAGGCGTTCGAAGAGGCGCAGGCCCTCGGGGAGTACGCCGATGCGGGCCTTGACCTCGGTGGGGTCGCGCCACACGTCGTGGCCCACGATCTCGACGGTGCCTTGGTCCGGGCGCAGCAGGCCGGTCACCATGGAGAGGGTGGTGGTCTTTCCCGCGCCGTTGGGGCCGACGAGGCCGATGAACTGGCCCGCGGGCAGTTCCAGATCGATCCCCGCGACGGCGATCTGCTCCCCGAACCGCTTCCAGAGCCCGTGTACTCGCACCGCGACCGTCATGCTCCGCACGATACGTGACGTGTTCGGAGCCGCGCGTTGTCCGCACGCGCAGCCCGGCGGGGGTTGCCCGCGCAGTTCCCCGCGCCCCTAAAAGACAAAAGACTGCGCAGTTCCCCGCGCCCCTTAAGGGGCGCGGGGAACTGCGCGAACGGCCCCCACCGGGCCGTCAGATGTCCACCGGACGGGCGCGACGGCTGGCGTCACCGACGTGCGTCGCGGCCGCACGCGTACGCGAGCGGCGAGATCAGTTCCTCCGCATCCGGCAGCCACCGATTCGCAGGCGTAGGCCGGCAGGCCCACTGCACAGCCCCCCGCGCCCCGAACCGCGTGGGCGGCGCGGCCACGTACGTGCCCTCGCCGAGCACGTCCAGGTCGAGGGAGGCGAGCGGCCACCCCAGCTTCCGTACGAGATCGGGCACCTTCGCCGCCGCTCCGGGAAGCACGAAGAACTGCATGCGCCGATCCGGCGTACACGTCACGGGCCCGAGCGTCAGCTCCATCCGCCGCATGCGCGCGAGCGCGAGGAACCCCGCGGTCTCGGGCACGTCGATCGCGTCGAACGTCCGCCCCGTCGGCAGCAGGATCGACGCCGCGGGCTGTTTCGCCCACAGCCGGCGCGCGACGGTCACGCTGCCCGTGACCACCGTCTCCCAGTCGTCGCGCGCCGGGTGCGCGCCGGGCACCGCGCACGACGGATCGCCGCACGAGCAGCACTGCACGCCGTCGACGGCCTCCAGCCAGGTGCCGGGGAACACGTCCCAGTGGCGCTCCTCGGCATAGCGCACGGCTGTGTCCTGCAGCGACTCGCCGCGCTGCTTCGGGATCTGGGCGGTCTCGGTGCCTGCGATGGTCTCTTCCACGCTGAACTCAACTCCCGCACCCATCAGGGGTTACGGGCCCCGCGCGCGCGGGGGAGGAGCACCGATCCCACGCGTGGGGCGCATGGATGCATCTGTGGGGGCGCGCATGGGAGGCGGCAGCGGGGGGTGGGTAGCCCTGTGTGGGGCGGGCAGCAGCCTTTACCCGGCAATCCTCGCATGTCTCGCATCTTCGGTATGTCCGCGGGGCATTGATCTTCGAGGCCGGACTTTCGCTCCCTTCGCCAGGGGCGGGAGATCCCGGTCACTGAGAGCTCATCAACTCGGTGCGCGTGGGCAGGCACCGCAGCCACAGGGGGTACGCCAATGGCCGCAAGGCCTCTCGTCGCGCGGCAGCCGAACGAACGACTGCAGGCGCTCATTCAGGAAGCGGGCTGTTCCAACGCCGGTCTGGCCCGCCGGGTCAACATGTGCGGCGCGGAACACGGTCTCGATCTGCGCTACGACAAGACGTCCGTGGCGCGCTGGCTGCGCGGACAGCAGCCGCGCGGCCGGGCGCCCGCGATCATCGCCGAGGCGCTGGGCCGCAAGCTGGGCCGGACCGTCACGATCGACGAGATCGGCATGGCGAACGGCAAGAACCTCGCCTCGGGCGTGGGTCTGCAGTTCTCGCCGACGGTCCTCGGCGCGATCGAGCAGGTCTGCGAGCTGTGGCGCAGCGACGTGGGGCGCCGGGACTTCCTGTCCGGTTCGTCCGTCGCGGCCTCCGCGCTCGTCGAGCCGAGCCGGGACTGGCTGATCTCGTCGCCGGACGCGCAGGTCTCGCGCTCGGCCGGGCCACGGGTCGGGCAGTCCGACGTGGCGGCGGTGATCGCGATGACGCAGGCGCTCGTCGACCTCGACCACCAGTACGGCAGCGGGCATGTCCGCCCGGTCGTCGTGCACTACCTGAACAGCGTCGTCTCCGGGCTGCTGGCGGGTTCGTATCGGGAAGCGGTCGGGCGTGAACTCTTCGCCGCGGTCGCGCGGTTGACGGAACTGGCCGGCTACATGGCGATCGACACCGGGCAGCCGGGTCTCGCGCAGCGCTACTACATCCAGGCGCTGCGGCTCGCGCAGGCGGCGGGCGACCGTGGATACGGCGGGTACGTGCTCGCCGCGTCCATGAGCCACCTGGCCGCACAGCTCGGAAACCCCCGGGAGATCGCCCAGTTGGCGCGGGCGGCGCAGGAGGGGGCGCGCGGGCGGGTCACACCGCGCGCGGAGTCGATGTTCCACGCCGCGGAGGCGCGGGGCCATGCCTTGCTGGGCGACGCGCGTTCGGCGCAGTCGGCGTCCGGCCGGGCCGTGGCGGCGCTGGAGCAGGCCGATCCGGAGTCCGGGGACGACCCGCGCTGGATCGCGCACTTCGACGAGGCCTATCTCGCCGACGAACTGGCGCATTGTCACCGTGATCTGGGGCAGGCCGAGGCGGCGGCGCGGCGCGCGCAGGAGTCCCTCGACGGGCACCCCGAGTCACGGGCCCGCCGGCGCGCGATCGGGTACGTGCTCCTGGCCAGCGCGCAGGTGCAGCAGCGCGAGGTGGAGGAGGCCTGCCACACGGGCCTGCGCGCGGTCGAACTGCTGGGCACGCTGCGCTCCAACCGCGGCGCCGAGTACCTGGACGACTTCCAGCAGCGCCTGGAGCCGTACAGGGACGAGCCCGTGGTGCGGGAGTTCGGCGCGCGGATGGAGCTTCAGGCGGCCGCTTAGGGCCGCCGGGGCGGGAGCCGGTCCGGGCCGGCCGGGCGTGAACGTGTGAGAAAAGAAGCACGCGTTGGGAAAGGAGGCGCAAAAAGGGGGCTCGAACAGCTTTCCGGGGGCGGTTTGTCACCCACTGTCCCCGGTGGCGGGTGTCACGTCCCGTGCTGCGTGGCACCGGCTCCTGGGGACCCGGTAGCGTGAACCGACGATTCCGAAGGTCCCCCATTCGTAGGAGTCCCGGTGACGCACAACGGACAGGGCGACGAGCCCTCGGCGCGACCCGCGCGCGAAGGCATCGTGCTGCCGTCCGACGGCGGCGAGCCCCTCCTGCCGGGCCAGACCGGCGACCGCGCGGTCCCGGCGGGCGGTCAGGCCTGGGACCAGCCGTGGGGTCCGCGGTCCGCTCCGCAGGCCGACGAGTGGGGTAATGCCGGTAACGCGGGTGGCGGGGCCGGTGGTGCCGCTCAGGCGCCCGATACGCAGATATCCAGCTGGAGCGCCGGGCCGCAGGGTGCCGCCGGCCAGGGCGCGCAGGGCTCGGGCTGGGGTGCGTCCGGTGGTGGCGGGCAGGTCTCGCAGTACACCGAGCCGCCTGCCGGTCCGTACGGGGCGCAGGCCCAGGGCGGTCAGTGGGGCGCCGCCCCGCAGCCGCCCGGCGGCGCGATACCCCAGGCACAGCCTCAGCAGCAACAGCAGTACGACGGCCGTACCGGTGACGGGTACGGGGTCTCGCAGACGCAGAACCCCGCCGGGAGCCCTTCCGGGGCGCACGGCCAGGGCGGCTACGGCTACCCGGACGTCTCCGGAGCGGGAGCGGGAGCGTTGCCGCCCGCCGCCCCCATGGACGAGGGCGCGACCCAGTTCCTGCCGCCCGTCAGTGGCGCCGCTCCCATGGACGAGGGCGCCACGCAGTTCCTTCCGCCGGTGGGGCCCGGGGCGTTGCCTCCGGAGATGCCCGCGGCGGGTGCGGGTACGGGAGCGAACACGGCTTCCGGTGACTCCACGCAGTACCTCGGGCGGGTCCCGTCCGACGGTCCCGGGCCGCTGCCCGCCGCCGTCGACCCCGACGCCCAGCCCACCCAGTTCATGGCGCCTGTGCCCTCGCAGCCCGGCGCGGCCGGATTCGGCGTACGGCCGGGCGGGCCCGGGCCGGAGGACCGGCAGCAGCCGCCCGCCGAGTTCGACAATCTTTTCCGGGCCGACGCCGCGGGCGCCACCCAGCACTTGCCCCCGGTCGACCAGCCGCGGTCGCGGCGGGGCAGACAACCGGGCGGTGCCTCGCCCGAGTTCGGTGCTCCGGCCGGTTTCGGTACGCCCGGCGGCTTCGGCGCCTCCGGTGGCGCCGGTGCGCCCGCCGGCCCCGAGGGTCCCGGCGGGCGTGGCGCACGCCGGGCCGCCGCGGACGGTGACCACGGCCGCGGTGGCCGTTCCCGGTCGCGCGTCCCCCTCATCGCCGCCGTCGGCGTGGGTATCGCCGTGCTGGGCATCGGCGCGGGCGCCCTGCTCAGCGGTGGCGGGGGCGAGGAGGACAAGGGCGACGAGAACACGACGGTCGCGGCGACCGCGCCGGCCACCGAGGACTCGGGCTCGTCCTCGGCGGGGCCGGAGGAGAAGCAGGCCGTGGCCCTGGACAAGCTCCTGGCGGACAGTGGCAACAGCCGTGACTCGGTCGTCAAGGCCGTCGACAACGTACGCAAGTGCACCGACCTCGGCCAGGCGGCCACCGATCTGCGCGACGCCGCCGAGCAGCGCAACGGACTGGTCACGCGGCTCGCGGGGCTGTCCGTGGACAAGCTGGAGAACCACGCGCAGCTGACCGCCGCGCTCAAGAGCGCGTGGAAGGCCTCCGCCGCGGCGGACACCCACTACGCCGCGTGGGCGGACCAGGCCGCGGGCAAGAAGGGCTGCAACAAGGGGCAGGCCCGGTCCACGGGGCAGACCGCCGCGGGCAACCGCGAGAGCGGCACCGCGACCACGCAGAAGGCCAAGGCCGCGAAGCTGTGGAACTCCATCGCGCAGACCTACGACCTCACGGAGCGGCAGCCGGGGCAGCTCTGATCAAGGGTTCGGTTCGTCGGCGGGACGGCTGGGTCCGGGTCCGGGCCGTTGCGGTCCGCGGGGACGATCAGGATGTCTGGGTCGTCTCCAGGACCTTCGAGACGTCCACGAAGCCCTTGCGTTCCGTGACCAGCTTGCCCTTGCGCACCACCTGGAAGGTCACGTCCGCGTTGACCAGGCGCGCGAAGCCGCTCGCCGCGATCAGGTCCTGGAAGCTCCAGTTCAGGGTCGGGGTGAGCCCGCCCGTGTCGACCTTCAGCCCGTCGTCGAGCGTGCGCCTGATCGACCGCGCGGTCACGTCGCCGTCGCCCAGCGACTCGACGGCCTGCTTCAGGACGGTGTACGCGATCCAGGTCGTCTGCACGCCGGGATCGGAGGCGTCGATCCGGTTGTCGCCGAACGCCTCCTTCTGGATGACCTCGCGCATCCGGCTCCACCGCTTGTCGCTCGACGCGGGGTACCAGCCGGTGACGTACGAGCCCTCGTACATGTTTCCCGTCGCGTCGATCATCGACTGATCGATGCTGCCCAGCACGGAGGCCGTCCGTACCGCCGGGTAGTCCTCGCGGGTCCGCCGGAACGAGTCCATGAAGGTGTCCGTGCGGTCGCCGAGCGCGGGTATCACACAGCCCTCCTCCTGCGGGTCCTTCGTGACCCGCTGCAGGGCCTGCTGGGCGTGCCCGGAGAACTCCGTGGCGTCCTCGGCGGCCCGCTGGTCGACGGAGGCCTTGTGGCCGCCCGAGGTCAGCCCCGAGTCCAGGAGTACGGGCAGTTCGTCGCCCGCGATCGTGTCGGGGCGGACGAGTGTGACCGGGCCGCAGGACTTGGCCAGCTGCTGGCCCAGGCCGACCAGCAGGGACGGCTGGCCGCCGTTCACCGGGTACGAGAGCGGGCTCGTGAACTCGTCGTCCGTGACGCCGTATCCGCCGAGGTAGGGGATGCCGGCCGCCTCCAGCGGGGCGAGGAAGGAGCGGGCGTGCTGGCTGTACGAACCGACGACCGCGACGACGTTCTCCGCGGCGGCGCGGCGGGCGCAGCTCGCGGCCGCCACCGTGTCGTTGTGGTCGTTGCAGGTCAGCACCTTGAGCTTGCGGCCGTTGATGCCGCCCTGGGAGTTGACCCAGCGTGCGTACGCCTTGGCCAGGGCGGGCATTCCGGGCTTGTTGGTCGTTTTGGTTTTTTCGGGCGCCCACGTCATGACGGTGATCGTGTCGTCCCCGGAACCCCCTGTGACACCGGGGACGACACCGCAACCGACGGCCGTCGACAGACACACCGCCAGCGCGCCCGCCGACAGCACTCTCGCCCTGGCGGCGGGGAGGCGCAGGCGGGGGCGAGGGTGGGGGCGGAGGTGCAGGGCGGGGAGGAAGCTGCGGGTGCGTCGCCGGCCGGTCATGGTTACGCACGATTCCGTCACACCGCTACGGCTGGTGTGACCCTTGGTCAACGCATGGTGACGTCCGGGTGAACACCGGGGTGCGGGGTGGGCCGGTTCGGCGGGAACGTACGATCGGTGACCGTGCAAGGTTCGGAGAACTCTTCCCGTCGCGGGCGTCGCTCATCCACCATGGGCGGCATGCCACTGAACGATATGCCGTGGTGGCGCTGGCGCAGCAATGTGCGCTCCGCGCTGCACATGCTTTCCGACACCGAGTTCCAGCGGGGGATATGGCTCGCGGGGGTCGACGGGTACGGGGATGTGACCGACGCCGTCTATCGCCTTGTCGAGGACACCTGGCTGGACAACTGGTCAGCCGAGAAATATGTGGGGACGATCTTCCGGGACTCGCAGGAGGCGGCGCTGGTCGACTCCGCGGTGTTGCGGGTGTTGAGGATCATGCATCAGGTGGGGCCTGATGCGGCCGTCTCCGTGTATCTCGAACATGCGGGGTGGGCCGATGCGGTTCGGGCCGCGCGGGATGCGCATGTGCGGATGGCTGTGAGCGACGGGGAGGATCCGGACGTTCCGCCCCGCACGCTTGAGGTATTGCAGATCATGACCCGCTCCGCTTGAGGATTCGTCGTACGTGCGGGTCGGTGGGGGTCACCCGCGCAGTTCCCCGCGCCCCTGAAAGCGGGGCTGCGCCCCAGCTTTCGCCCCTAAGGGGCGCGGGGAACTGCGCGCTCAGCCCCCACCGGGCCCGCAGACGAACACCGGGCTGGTGCCTGGGGGGCCGCACCTTTGTGGGACCCTGGCGAAATGAACGACCAGTACGTCCTGACGCTCTCCTGCCCCGACAAGCAGGGCATCGTGCACGCCGTGTCGAGCTACCTCTTCATGACCGGCTGCAACATCGAGGACAGCCAGCAGTTCGGTGACCACGACACGGGACTGTTCTTCATGCGCGTCCACTTCTCGGCGGAGCCCCCCGTGACCGTGGACAAGCTGCGCGCGAGCTTCGCGGCGATCGGTGACTCCTTCCAGATGGACTGGCAGATCCACCGGGCCGACGAGAAGATGCGGGTCGTGCTGATGGTCAGCAAGTTCGGGCACTGCCTGAACGATCTGCTGTTCCGCGCGCGGATCGGCGCGCTGCCCGTCGAGATCGCGGCTGTGGTGTCCAATCACACGGAGTTCGCCGAGCTGGTGGACTCGTACCATGTGCCGTTTCGGCATATTCCGGTCACCAAGGAAAATAAGCCGCAGGCTGAGGCGCAGGTGCTGGAGTTGGTGCGGGAGCAGGGGGTCGAGCTGGTCGTGTTGGCTCGGTACATGCAGGTGCTCTCGGATGATCTGTGCAAGCAGTTGAGTGGGAAAATTATTAATATTCATCACTCTTTTCTGCCTAGCTTCAAGGGTGCGAAGCCTTATCACCAGGCGCATGTGCGGGGTGTGAAGCTGATCGGTGCCACCGCGCACTATGTGACGGCCGATCTTGATGAGGGGCCGATCATCGAGCAGGAGGTCGAGCGGGTGGGGCACCAGGTCACGCCGGAGCAGCTGGTGGCTGTGGGGCGGGACGTGGAGTGCCAGGCGCTGGCCCGGGCCGTGAAGTGGCATGCGGAGCGGCGGATCCTGTTGAACGGGCGCCGGACCGTTGTTTTTGACTGACGGTTCGTGGTCGGACGCCTGCCGGGGGAGTGGGGCGGGGGCCGGGGCGACGTGTCCGTCCTCGGTCCGGCGCGATTGACTTGGCTGGAGAGGGCACCGTTGGCGGACGCGCCGGCCGCTGCGGGCGGACACGTCGCCCCGGCCCCCTCCGGTCTCTTGCGGGTGCGCGTCCAGGGGGGCCTGTCTTCTACATGCGGCTCAGTGATGCTGCTGCGAAGAGGACGTCTCTGATTGCCTCTCGGTCGCCCGATTGGCCTGCCGCCGCTTCCTCGGGGGAGACGTGGCCCGCTGCCAGTTGGCAGAACTCCACGCCGTCCAGGGCCACGTGGGCCACCTCGCGGTCCGCGGAGGCCAGGGCGCCGGGGGAGTCGAGCGGGATGAGCCACTCGCCGCCGCCCAGGCCCTCGATCTCCAGGCGGAGGCTGCGGCCCGGGGTGCCGGCGGGGACCAGGTGGGGGGTTTCGCCGGGGGCCGCGAGGCCTGCCTGGCGGCGGGCGGCCAGGGCCGAGGGGAGCATGCGGGCGCCCAGGTCGATCATCGCGTGCAGATGGCGGGGCGAGGGCGGCTCGTAGGGGTAGTCGACCGCGTCGGCGATGTCCCCCGCGTGGACCCAGGTCTCGAAGGCCCGGTCCAGCATGGAGTCCCGGAGCGGGAGTTCGAAGTCGCCGTACGGGACGGGGAGGCGGCCGGAGCCTCCGCCCGCGAAGGCGACCGTGCGGACGAGGTTGTGGGACTGCTCGCGCCAGGGGCCGCGTACGGAACGCGTGGGCGGGTAACTGGTGGCGCCCCAGAAGGCCTCGGTGCGGGCCGCGGGGGTGGGGGTGTCCGTCCGGGTTTCCAGGGGGTCTTCCAGGCCCAGTGTGACGGCGACCAGGCCGTCCACGGTCAGGAGGTGGGCGATCACTCCGGCGACGGTGGTGCGTCGGCTGGTGGGTTCCTTGCCGTCGAACCAGCGCAGTCGCACCGGGGCGTGCCACTCGGCGTCGCCGATGTCCTGGAGCAGGGCGTCCAGGCGGGCGGTCTCCGCGTCGTACGGGGTGGCCCAGGAGGGGACCGGGATCCGGGGCGGGCGGCGGGTCAGGCAGGCCTGCAGGACCCGGGTGCGCAGGGCCGGGTCCAGGTCGAGGGTCTCCGGCGGGTGCAGGAGGCCCACCGCTTCACGCAGGCGCAGGGCCTCGTCCGCGCAGGCACCGCAGTCGCCTAGATGCTCCTCCACCGCCGCCGTCTCCTCGGGCGAGCAGGCCGCCAGCGCCCAGGCGCCGAGCAGCGCCTTCAGCACCCGGTGTTCGAGGAGGAGGGGAGGGGCGGGGGTGGGGATGGGCGTGAGGGTGGGCAGGGGGAGGTCCGTGTCCTCCAGTGAGGTGCGTGGGACGGGGATGCGTGGAGGGTTGTGGGGGGCCGGGTTGTCGTCGTACTCGTCGAAAGGGTTTGTGTTGCTCACCTTGTGCCCCCTTGGTCGGGGGACGTGTCGTGGGCCGTGGAGAGGAGTTGGAGGCCCAGGCGCAGGCGGCGGCGGGCCTCGTCCGCGGTGACGCCCAGGTCCGCCGCGGTCTGCTGGTAGTCGCGGCGCTGGAAGTAGGCGAGTTCCAGGGCGGTGCGCAGCGGGGTCGGCATGGACGTGACGATGTAGTCGGCGCGGGCCGCCACGGAGGCGCGGCGGACCTTGCGTTCCAGTTCGTCGGTGTCGTCCGTGCCGTCCTGGGCGAGCGCGGCGGTCTCCGTGGTGCGCAGGCGCTGCACGGCGAGTCGGTGCGTGAGGGTGGCGACCCAGGAGCGCAGGGGGCCCTGCTTGGGGTCGTACGACTCGGGGTTCTCCCAGACGTGGGCGAAGACCTCGCGGGTGATGCCGTCGGCCGCGTGCTCGTCGCCCAGGACGCGATGGGCGAGACCGTGCACGAGTGAAGCGAAGCGGTCATAGAGTTCGCCGAGCGCTGCCGCCTCCCCTCGTGCGAGCCGCTGTTGCATCTTGCGGTCCCAGCGGGGTGGCGTGTCCCTCCTGGCCATGCGGCCCCCTCGCCCCTGTTCGTGCCGTGCGCCTGTGCCCGTGTCCACCGGATTCTCCTCTCCGGTCTCCTCACGAATGTAGTCGGCACCCGTGGTGACGCACGCCCCTTTGTGGCAATGCGCGCCCCGGGGAGGGGGCGGGGTGGTAGGGGGATTGTCGCGGTGTGTGTGGCTGTTGTTACTTTGGGTGGGGTCGTGGGGGAATTGTTCTGGTTGGGGGTGGTCGGGTCTGCTGCCGCTTGAATGGAAGCGGTCGTGTGGGGTGCGTTTCGATTCGATATTCCGTGTTTCGGGGTGCGGGGGGTGGGGCAGCCACGCAGCAGGGAAGCGTAGTTGTGGCTTCCGTTTCCGGGTCCGGCCGTAACCGGGCCGTCCGGGTCCGACATCGTCGAGCGAGGGACAGACGCGTGACGCTCAGGGTGACCGAAGGCGAGCAGCGCGGCTGGGCCGTCGTGCGGGTTTCGGGTGAGATGGATCTGGTGACCTCGCCCGTACTGCGGCAGCGGGTGCACGAGGCCGTGGCCGACGGGCGGCGGGATGTCGTGCTGGATCTGTCCGGGGTGCTGTTCTGCGACTCCAGCGGCGTGAGTGTGCTCATCGCCTCGCGGCGGCTGATCCGCTCCTGTCAGGGGCGTCTGCGGGTGATCCTCCCCGCGCAGGGAGCGGAGGATGGGTCCCACGTGAACCGGGTGCTGGGTGCCCTCGGTGTGCGCAGGCTCTTCGACGCCTACGCCGATGTCGACGCCGCCGTGGACGACGAGGCGAGTTCGCTTTCCGCGTGATTCCCGTCACGAGGGGGGAAGATCGTCGGGTGTGTTCGTGACGGTGTTGTCGCGGATTTCCCCCGGTCTTGGCGCAAGCGTCGTTTTCCGGCTCCCCGAGGGGGCTGGTCGTCGTACGCTCCTGCCAGACGCACCCACGTGAGGTAAGGCGGCCCGAAAGACATGGTCAGTACCGAGTACGAGCGGAAGATCGCCGCCCGGTTCGCCGGCTTCGACCAGGACGGCAACGGCTATATCGACCGCGAGGACTTCAACGCGGCGACGAAGGCGCTGCTCGCCGAGTTCGGCACGACGGCCCGCTGCGACAAGGGCCAGGCCCTGTACATCGGCGCGGAGGCCTTCTGGCAGGGCATGGCCGGCATAGCGGACCGGGACGGCGACCAGCGGATCACCCGCGAGGAGTTCGTGAACGGGGCCGTGAAGCGGCTGCGCGACAACCCCGACCGCTTCGCCGAGATCGCCCGCCCCTTCCTGGACGCGGCGCTCGCCGTCGCGGACGGCGACGGGGACGGCTCCGTGACCCTCGACGAGACCACGCGGATCCTCAAGGCCCTGGGCGTGCCCGGGGATGTCGCTGCCACCGCAGCCGGTGCTCTCGACTCGGACGCCGACGGCGTGGTGACCGAGCCCGACATCGTGAGTGCCTTCGCCCGCTACTTCACGGTGCCCGAGTAGCGCTCCCGTAGTTGATACTTCAGCACTTTGCGCAGTGTCTCGTTGCGCGGAAGGGCGTCCACCACCTCCAGCTGCTCCGGCAGTTTGTGGGGGGACAGTCCTTCCGCGCGCAGATGGGCCGTCACCTCGGGGAGGGTGAGGGGCGAGGTTCCGGTGGTCTGCTCGATCACCGCGCAGACTCTTTCTCCTCGCTCCGCGTCGGGGAGGCCTATCACTGCCGCGTCGGCTATGGCCGGATGGTTGTGCAGTAGGTCCTCCAGCTCCTTGGCACTGATGTTCTCGCCCTTGCGGATGATCACGTCCTTCAGGCGGCCCGTCAGGACCAGGTGGCCGGTGGGCGTGAGGTGGCCGAGGTCCCCCGTGATCAGGAAGCCGTCCTCGTCGAAGGCCTCCGTCGTCTGGTCCGGGTTCAGGTAGCCCGCGCACACCGCTTCGCCTCGCAGGCGCACTTCCCCCTCTGTGATGCGGATCTCCATGCCCCGTGGGGGTCTGCCCTCCGTCGTCGCCAGGTTCTCCTCCGTGTCGTCCGGGGAGCCCATGGTGATCATCGGGACCTCTGTCATGCCGTAGCCGTGGGTGAGTTTCACGCCCATCTCGCGTACGACCGCGTGGTGGACCTCGGGGGGTTTGGGCGCCCCTCCGCCGGCCAGGAGGCGCAGGGTCGGGATGAGTTTGACGTTTGGCTGCTTGCGTTGTTCCGCCAGGAACATGGAGTAGAACGCCGTCGAACCGCCCGCCACCGTCACCCCGTGCTTGCGGTAGCCCTCCAGCGCGTCCGGCAGCGCGAACTTCTCGAAGAGGACCGCCGGGAACCCGTACAGCAGCAGCATGACCAGGTAGTCGGGGCCGCCTATGTGGGCGAAGGGGAACGCGATCGAGCCCGTGTCGGCCTCCGACAGGTGCAGGGCGTGGGCGAGGCAGCTGCCGCCGGCGATGAGTGAACGGTCCGTGTGCAGGACGCCCTTGGGGTCCGAGGTCGTGCCCGACGTCCAGTAGATCCAGCGCACGTCCGTCCCGGTGGTGGGCGGGGCGGGGAGTGACGCCGGGTCGCCGGTGGGGAGGGTGTCGTACGCCTCGAAGGTGCCGCGGGCGTCGATGCGTTCGGCCATGGCCGTGTGGTCGAAGTCGCGCCAGGTGCCGGGGACCGCGAAGAACTCCGCCTGCGAGGTGTGGACGGCGAAGGACACCTCGCGGTCGCGGTAGAAGGGGATGATCGGGGACTGGATCGCGCCGAGCCGTGTCAGGGCCATCGCGAGGACGACGGTCTCGATGCGGGTGGGCAGCTGCCAGGCCACCACCGTTCCGGGGCGTACGCCCATGTCGTGCAGGCCCGCCGCCGTCCGTTCGGCACCGGCGCGCAGCTCCTCGAAGGTCAGGGTGCGGTCGTCCTGGAGGAGGACCGGGCGGTCGGGGGTGAGCGCTGCGCGGCGTTCGACGAGTTCCCAGAAGGTGCGGGAGGTGTCGAGTGTGTGCGCGGTGTCCGTGGGCATGCCCGTGCTCCTCACCGCTGATGGCCAAGGTAACTGACGGGTAGTCAGGTCGCGTGGAGAGCGTAGGCGTCTGCGCCTTGTCGGTCCAGGGGTGCGGGGCTAGCCTGCCTTCTGACGGGTCATCAGATTTGCCGCCGGAGAGGGCTGGACTCATGACCGAACTGCCTCGGATCATCAGCGTCGACGACCATGTGATCGAGCCCGCCCACCTCTTCGAGACCTGGCTGCCGAGGAAATACCGGGACCGGGGGCCCAAGCCCCTGACGGCGGGTATCGGTGAACTGGCCTACGTGGCGGGCAAGTACCGGATCACGATGGACCCGGACGGGCCGCCGACCGACTGGTGGATCTACGAGGACCTGAAGTTCCCGTACAAGCGCAACATCGCCGCCGTCGGGTTCGACAGGGACGAGATGACGCTTGAGGGCATCACCCGTGAGGAGATGCGGCCCGGGTGCTGGGATCCGGTCGAGCGGCTCAAGGACATGGACGCCAACCATGTGGAGGGGAGCCTGTGCTTCCCCACCTTCCCGCGGTTCTGCGGGCAGACCTTCGCAGAGGCGCACGACAAGGAGGTCGCGCTGGCCTGCGTGCGCGCCTACAACGACTTCATGGTCGAGGAGTGGTGCGGGGACAGCGGGGGGCGGCTGATTCCGCTGTGCATCATCCCGCTCTGGGACATCGACCTCGCCGTCGCCGAGATCCGGCGCAACGCGGGGAGGGGGGTGCGAGCTGTGACCTTCTCGGAGATACCGACGTATTTGGGGCTGCCGTCCATTCACTCCGGGTACTGGGATCCGTTCTTCGCCGTCTGCCAGGAGACCGGCACGGTCGTCAACATGCATATCGGCAGCAGCAGTCAGATGCCCGCCGCGTCGCCCGATGCCCCTCCCGCCGTGCAGGCGTCCCTGAGCTTCAACAACGCCATGGCCTCGATGATGGATTTCCTGTTCAGCGGCGTCCTCGTGAAGTTTCCTCGGCTCAAACTCGCGTACAGCGAGGGGCAGATGGGGTGGATTCCGTACGCGCTGGAGCGGGCCGATGACGTGTGGGAGGAACATCGGGCCTGGGGCGGGGTGCGGGATCTGATTCCCGAGCCGCCTTCTACTTATTATTACCGGCAGATCTTCTGCTGCTTCTTCCGCGACAAGCACGGGGTCGCCTCGCTGGACGTGGTGGGACGCGACAACGCCACGTTCGAGACCGACTATCCGCACGTCGACTCGACCTTCCCGCACACCAAGGAGGTCGCCCTCGACCATGTGAAGGGCCTCGACGACGAGACCGTCTACAAGCTGATGCGCGGCAACGCCATCCGCATGCTGGGCCTCGACCTGGACCGCGACAGGTAATGGACCTCTCCTACTCGGCCGAGGACGAGGAGTTCCGGGCGCGGTTGCGGGAGTGGCTGGGTGAGGTACTTCCCGGGCTGCCTCCCAAGCCCTCGGCCGACGACTGGCCGGGGCGGCGTGCGTACGACCTCGGGTGGCAGCGGCTGTTGTACGACGCCGGGTACGCGGGGTTGCACTGGCCGGTCGACGCGGGAGGCCGTGGCGCCACACCGACCCGGCATCTGATTTTCCTGGAGGAGACCGAGAAGGCGGGTGCTCCCTACGTAGGGGCCAACTTCGTCGGGCTGCTGCATGCCGGGCCGACCATCGCCGCCGAGGGAAGCGCTCGGCAGCGGGCGCGGTGGCTGCCGCCCGTGCTGCGGGGCGAGGAGGTGTGGTGCCAGGGGTTCAGCGAGCCGGACGCCGGGTCCGACCTCGCGTCGCTGCGCACGCGCGCGTGGCGGGACGGCGACGACTACGTGGTCAGCGGTTCCAAGATCTGGACCTCGCACGCCGAAGTCGCCGACTGGTGCGAGCTGTTGGTGCGGACCGACACAGAGGCGCCGAAGCACCGGGGGATCACCTGGCTGGCGATGCCGATGGACACGCCGGGGATCACCGTACGGCCGCTCCGTACGCTCGCCGGGTCGGCCGAGTTCGCGGAGGTCTTCCTCGACGAGGTGCGGGTGCCCGTCGCCAACCGGGTCGGCGAGGAGAACGACGGCTGGCGCGTGACCATGGTGACGCTGTCCTTCGAGCGCGGCACCGCCTTCGTGGGCGAGGTGGTTGCCTGCCGGCGCGTGCTCGGGGAGCTGGCGCGGGAGGCCCGCAAGAACGGCCGGTGGGACGACGTGCCGCTGCGGCGCAGACTCGGCCGTCTCAACGCCGAGTTCCGGGCACTGTGGCGGCTGACGCAGTGGAACGTCAGCGAGTCCGAGCGCGGTGGCGGAGTGCCGGGCGTCGGCGGCTCGGTCTTCAAACTGCGCTACTCGCAGGCACGGCAGGAGCTGTACGACGCGGCGGCCGAGGTACTGGGTCCCGAAGCGCTCGACCTGGGCAGGGAGTGGACGGTCGACCGGCTGTCGTCGCTCTCGTACACCATCGCGGCCGGGACCTCGCAGATCCAGCGGAACATCGTGGCCGAGCGGATTCTGGGCCTCCCGAAGGGACGGTGACCGGTGGATTTCCAACTCAGCGACGATCAACGGGCGTTACGGGCCGGGGTGCGCGAGCTGCTGGTACGGCGGTTCGGGCGGGAGCGGCTGCGGGCCGCCGCGGGCCCGGGAGGAGAGGGCTCCGGGGGGCCGCGAGCGGGCGGTGGGCTCGACCGGGCGCTCTGGCGCGAGTTGGGCGAGGCCGGGTTCTTCGCGCTGCGGCTGCCGGAGGAGCGGGGCGGGGTCGGGCTCGGGCTGCCCGAGGCGGTGCTCGCCTTCGAGGAGGCCGGCCGGGCGCTGCTGCCCGGACCGCTCGTGGCCACCCACCTCGCGGCCGGTGAGGTGCCCGGCGCCGCCACCGGCGCGTGTGTCGTCACCGCCGTCGACGGCGACCTCGTCGAATGGCTGGACGAGGCGGACGTCGTACGGGGAGATGCGGGCGGAGCCGTCGCCCTGCGGTCCGTCGATCCGCTGACGCCCCTGCACCGGGTGCCCCGCGCCGCGCCGGCCGACCCGGTCGCCACCTTGCTGACCGCCGCCGAGCAGCTCGGCTCGGCCGCGTGGACGTGCGCGCTGGCCGTGCAACACGCCCGGACCCGTGAGCAGTTCGGGCAGCCGATCGGGGCCTTCCAGGCGGTGAAACACCTGTGCTCGGAGATGCTGGTGCGGGTGGAAGTGACCCGTGCGGCGGTGTACGCGGCGGCCGTCACCGCCGACCCGCTCGACATCGCGGCGGCCCGGCTGCTGGCCGACGAGGCCGCCGAGCGCGGGGCCCGCGACTGCCTCCAGGTGCACGGCGGGATGGGATTCACCTGGGAGTCCGATGTCCACCTCCACCTCAAACGGGCCTGGTCGCGGGCCCGCCGCGGGCCGGGCGCCGCGGCGGCCGAGGAGGCGCTCGCGGAGGATCTGCTGGCGTCGGCGGCGCGGCCCGGGACGTGAGCCGCGCGGGCCGGGCGGCGCTCAATGCCGCCGATCGTGGCACTGCGGCGAGGAGCGGCAGGCGCCCGAAAGGACGGAAGTCACGGAACGTGGCATACCGGAATTACCGAGCGTTGATACCGGGTTGTGTCCTACGCGTGACTCGTCACGGCCTGGAGTCGGCGGCCCGCTCCGGTACCTTGTGTGGGATGCGAGTGGTTCTGAGGCCGGGCCATCACGGTGTTGCCCCCGGGGCAGCCCCGGATCCGGCGATGCGTGCCGCTCGCGGGGCAGGAAGCAGGACCGTTCCTGCCTGTTCGACTCCCCGTGGCGAGCGTCGCACAGTATGCCGCACGCGTACTCCTTCGCGCTGGAATATGCCCGAAGCGCTTGTTGGGGTGACTGTACGTCAACCATGCTGTCTCCTGAGGGAATCACGTTCCGTGAGCCCTTTTCTGACCACGATCGTGGCCCTTGCGAGGCGCGAGGCGATGTGTCCGCCGGTTCGGATGGTGTGAGCGGTGCAGGTGCTTCAAGTGCAGCTGGAGATCCGGCCCGACCCCGCGGAGGTGGGGCGAGCCCGGAGGTGGGCCCGTTCGCGGCTCGCGGGTTCCGGGATAGAGGCCGATGAGCCCCTGGCCGAGACGCTGATCCTGCTCGTCTCGGAGCTGGTCACCAACGCCGTGGTGCACACCGGCCGCCCCGCGGTCCTGCGGCTGTTCGTGCCGGACGCGGCGAGCGGGCCGACAGCCGGTGAGCGGGCCGTCGGGGACGCCGTCGCGACCGTCCGCCTGGAGGTCGTCGACGCCAGCACCCGGGCCCCGCGCCCGCGCTGCGCGGACGGCGACGACACCAACGGCCGCGGCCTCGCACTCGTCGACGGTCTCGCCGACCGGTGGGGCTGGAGTTCCGAGGGCGCCGGGAAGCGCATCTGGTGCGAGGTGGACCGATGTTCGTCGGCGACCCCCCTCGTCACGGGATGCGACGCGGTGCCGGTGGGGCCCTCGGCGGCATCTCCCGTGGTGTACGGGGGCCTGGCGTACGAGGCCGTGTAGGCACCGGCTCCCCGCCGGGCCCGTCACGCGGGAGCGGGCGCTCGGGCACGGGTGCGCCCGCTGGCGCACGGGTGGCACGGAGTCCGGGGCCCTGGTGTCCGGTGATGCCGAGTGCGCCGGGCCGTGCTTCCGCCCGCGGGCGTCACAAAGCGCGCCAATGGCATGAATCGCCGAACAGGCGTTGACGGCTCGTGTCCGTTTCATCACGCTTGTGGTCAGCGGTTCGCCGTGAGGGGACGTCGAGGTCTTCGGTGACGGGAGCCCTCGGCGAGCGCGGATCGCGATTCGGCGTCGGCTCCCGAGGGGTCGGGGGCAGGCGCGCCGGAGAGCCGGATGGCGGCGCGCGGTGCCGCGCCCGGGGTGGGGTGGGGGCCTCGCTCGCCCGGGCGTGGTCGTACTGGGGGAGACGCGCCGCCAGCCGGCCCCGGTGGTCCGGGCTTTCAGAGGATCGCGACCGGTGCGACGGGGGTTCCCGTGGCTCCGGTGAACGGTTCGGGCATCGCCGACAGCAGGAACGTGGAGCCGCCGACTTCTCCACAGGCTGTGGACAACTCTTCGAGATTCCAGTTCTGGCCCTGGAGCATGCCCATCTCGACCAGATGGAGCCCATGGACGGGCAGCCACAAGTCCTCTATTTCCGGAGGAAATATCTCAAAGGTGAGGGTGTCGTTCGCGACCGCCGCGACATCGCGGGCGTGGAACCACTCCGGGGTGCGCACGGACAGGCCGGGGGAGGGGAAGGCGTACCCGTGCTTGTCGCCCGCGAGGAGGAGCTGGATCTGACCGGTGCGTACGAGCACGATGTCGCCCGGGCCGACCTTCGTGCCGCTCAGCTCCTCGGCCGCTTCGAGGTCCTCCGGGGTCACCGCGTGCCCGCCGTCCAGGCGCTCCACGCCGCGCGCGCGGGCCACGTCCAGCAGGACGCCGCGCGAGACGATGTGCCGGGGCTTGTCGATGCCGTTGAACTCGGCGCCCCCGTGCGCCGTGATCGTGCCGGCGGGGCGGCCGTTGTAGAGCCTGCCCGAGTGCGAGACATGGCTGAGCGCGTCCCAGTGGGTGGCCGCCTGGAGGCCCATCGTCACGGCGTCGTCGCTGCACGCGATCGTGCCCGGGCCGAACAGCTCCTGGTTGATCTGCACCATCGTGTGCAGCGGATCGACCCGGCCCGGGATCATCCCCGTCTGCACGCCGTCCTGGCGCAGCGGGAGCGCCAGCGGTACGCGACGGCCGGTCCGGACGTTCGCGGCGGCCTCGCGCACGACCTCGTCGGTGATCAGGTTCAGGGTGCCGATCTCGTCGTCGGCGCCCCAACGCCCCCAGTTGTTCACGCGCTTGGCGATCTCGTGGAACTCGGCCGGCAGTGACATGAGTACTCCCCGGGGCTTGTCTCCAGGTATCTGACGGGTCGTAGAATCTGAGCCGTAGCAAATCTAACGGACCGTCAGAAACCGCGGGAAGGGGCCAGGGCGTGGGGAACTTCCTGGAAGGCAGGGTCGTCGCCGTGACCGGGGCGGGCCGGGGCATCGGACGCGCGGTGGCACTGGCCGCCGCGGCCGAGGGCGCACGGGTCGTCGTCAACGACTACGGCGTCTCGATCGAGGGCTCGGAGCCGAGCAGCTCGGTCGCCGACGCCGTCGTCAAGGAGATCGGGGCGGCCGGCGGGGAAGCGGTCGCGGTGGCCGACGACATCTCCACCATGGCGGGCGGGCAGCGGATCGTCGACACGGCCCTGGAGGCGTACGGGCGGCTCGACGGGGTCGTCTGCGTGGCCGGGATCCTGCGCGAACGGATGCTCTTCAACATGTCCGAGGACGAGTGGGACCCGGTGATCGCCACGCATCTGAAGGGCACGTTCACCGTGTTCCGTGCGGCGTCCGCCGTCATGCGCAAGCAGGGTGCCGGGACGCTGATCGGGTTCACCAGCGGCAACCACCAGGGGTCCGTCTCGCAGGCCAACTACAGCGCGGCGAAGGGCGGGATCATCTCGCTCGTCCGCAGCGCGGCGCTCGGGCTCCACAAGTACGGGGTGACGGCGAACGCGGTCGCGCCGGTCGCGCGTACGCGGATGTCCGCGAACGTGCCGATGGAGCTGGCGGAGATCGGTGAGCCGGAGGATGTGGCCGCGCTCGTGGTGTACCTGCTGTCCGGGCGGGCCCGGGAGGAGGGGATCACCGGGCAGGTGTACACCGTCGCGGGGCCGAAGATCGCGGTGTGGGCGCAGCCGCGGGAACTCCGTGCCGGGTATGCGGAAGGGGGGTGGACGCCTGAGCGGATCGCGGACTTTCTGCCGGGGGCGGTGGGGGTGGATCCCATGCCGTTGCTGGAGCGGGTGCAGGAGATGGAGCGGGCTGCTCGGGCCGCGAAGGGGGCGGGGGCGTAGGAGGCGGTCGTGGGTGAGTGCGGGTGCGTTGTGGCTGGTCGCGCAGTTCCCCGCGCCCCTGAAAGCTGGGCGGTGGGAGGACATCTTGGAATTCGGGCGTACGTCGGAGGATGAAGCCTTTCGTGCTGAGGTGCGGGGGTGGCTTGCGGAGCATGTGGGGGGTGTCGGGGACCGCAGGGAGTGGGAGCGGGTTCTTGGGGGTGGGGGGTGGATCGGGATCGGGTGGGGGGTGGAGGGGTATGGGAATCGTGCGGTCGGGCTGGAACGGCAGGTGGTGTGGGCCGAGGAGTACGCGCGGGTCCGGGCGCCGGCCCGCAGTGGGCACATCGGGGAGAAGCTGCTGGCTCCCACGCTCATCGCGCATGGCAGTGAGGAGCAGAAGAACCGTTTCCTGCCGCCCATCGCCTCCGGTGACGAGCTGTGGTGCCAGGGGTACAGCGAGCCCGGGGCCGGGTCCGACCTCGCCGGGATCCGTACGGAGGCCGTGCGGGAGGCGGACGGGTACCGGATCAGCGGGCAGAAGATCTGGACCTCGCTGGCGCACGAGGCGGACTGGTGCTTCGTGCTGGCGCGTACGGAGGCGGGGTCGCGGCGGCATCGCGGGCTGAGCTTTCTGCTCGTCCCCATGGACCAGCCCGGACGTATCGACGTACGGCCGATCCGGCAGATGACCGGGACCAGCGAGTTCAACGAGGTCTTCTTCGACGGGGCGCACGCCCGCGCGGAGCATCTCGTCGGCGGCGAGGGCAACGGCTGGCAGGTCGCGATGAGCCTGCTCGGCTTCGAACGCGGAGTCTCCACGCTGGCCCAGCAGGTCGGCTTCGCCCAGGAGTTGGGGCAGGTGATCGAGGCGGCCGTCGCCTCGGGGGCGGCCGACGACCCGGTCGTGCGCGATCTGCTCGTACGCCAGTGGGCCGAGCTGCGCACCATGCGGTGGAACGCCCTGCGGACGCTGGGGAGTTCGGCGGACCAGGGTGCTCCCAGCGTGGCCAAGCTGATGTGGGGCCGGTGGCATCAGCGGCTCGGCGAGCTGGCGATGCGGGTACGGGGGGCCGGGGCGGCGGTCGGTCCCGGGGACTGGTCGGCCGGCTCGCCCTACGAACTGGACGCGCTTCAGCACCTGTTCCTCTTCAGCCGGGCCGACACGATCTACGGCGGCTCGGACGAGATCCAGCGCACGATCATCGCCGAGCGTGTGCTCGGCCTTCCCAGGGAAGCGAAGGGCTGAGGCCATGAAGGGCGTGATCTTCGACGGTGAGCAGGCCCGGACGGTGGACGATCTGGAGATACGGGATCCGGGGCCCGGCGAGGTACTGGTCGCGGTCTCGGCGGCGGGGCTGTGCCACAGCGACCTCTCCGTGCTGGACGGGACCATCCCCTTCCCCGTACCCGTGGTGCTCGGACACGAGGGCGCGGGAGTCGTGGCGGAGGTGGGCGCGGGCGTCACCCACGTGCAGCCCGGCGACCACGTCTGCCTGTCCACGCTCGCGAACTGCGGTGCGTGCGCCGAGTGCGACCGGGGGCGGCCCACCATGTGCCGCAAGGCCATCGGGATGCCGCAGCGGCCGTTCCTGCGGGAGGGGCGGCCGCTGTACCAGTTCGCGTCCAACTCCGCTTTCGCCGAACGGACGTTGGTGAAGGCCGTGCAGGCGGTACGCATCCCGAAGGACATCCCGATGGCCTCGGCCGCACTGATCGGATGCGGGGTGCTGACCGGGGTCGGGGCCGTGCTGAACCGGGCGCGCGTGGAGCACGGGGACAGCGTCGTCGTCATCGGGACGGGCGGGATCGGGCTCAACGTGATCCAGGGCGCGCGGATCGCCGGGGCGCTGACCGTGGTCGCGGTGGACTCGAATCCGGCGAAGGAGGGGGTGGCGCGGCGGTTCGGGGCCGGGCACTTCTTCACGTCCGTGGAGGGGGCGCGGGACGTTCTGCCGACGGGGGCGGATCACGTCTTCGAGTGCGTGGGGCGGGTCGAGCTCGTACGGCAGGCCGTCGATCTGCTCGACCGGCGGGGGCAGGCGGTACTGCTGGGCGTGCCGCCCGCCGGCGCCGAGGCGTCGTTCCTCGTCTCGTCGATGTACCTGGACAAGTCGATCCTCGGGTGCCGGTACGGGTCCTCGCGGCCGCAGCGGGATGTTGCGCTGTATGCGGAGATGTATCGGGAGGGGCGGTTGTTGCTGGATGAGCTGGTGACGGAGACGTATGGGGTGGACGAGTTCGAGAAGGCGGTCGCGGATGCGCGGGGTGGGCTTGCGGCCCGGGCTGTTTTGACGTTCTAGGAACGTGCGGCTTGCCGCTTGCCGCTTGCGGGTGCGGGTCCGGTGGGGGCGGGCCCTAAGGATTGCGCAGTTCCCCGCGCCCCTAAAGGCAAAAGACTGCGCCGTTCCCCGCGCCCCTTAGGGGGTGGGACTCGCGTGGGTTTGTGGGTGCGGGGCCGGTGGGGGTTGGCCGCGCAGTTCCCCGCGCCCCTAGGTGGTTGGGGGCGCGGGGAACTGCGCAGCGGGGGATAGGGGGCGGAGCCCCCATGCGTGGACGGGAACGGGTAGGGGCGGCGGGGGCGGAGACGAGTTGTTCAGCGGAATGTTCGGCGGTAGGACGTGGGGGTGACCCCTAGGGCCGACTGGAGATGCTGGCGCATCGACTGGGCCGTGCCGAAGCCGGAGTCCGCCGCGACCTGGTCCATCGACAGGTCCGTGGACTCCAGCAGATGGCGAGCCCGCTCGACCCGCTGCTGCGTGAGCCACTGACCGGGACTGAGCCCCGCCTCCTCCCGGAACCGCCGCGTGAACGTCCGCACCGACATCGCCTCCTGCGCCGCCATGTCCCGCAACTGGATCGGCTCGTGCAACCGGCTCAGCGCCCACGCCCGCGCCCCGACAGTCGTCGCCAACTGCGGCTCGGGCACCGGCCGTTCGATGTACTGCGCCTGCCCACCGTCCCGGTGCGGAGGCACCACCGTGCGGCGGGCCACCTCGTTCGCGACGGCGGTCCCGTGGTCGCGGCGCACGATGTGGATGCACAGGTCGATGCCCGCCGCGACCCCGGCGGAGGTCAGCACGTCCCCGTCGTCGATGAACAGCACGTCCGCGTCGACCCGCACCTTCGGGAAGAGGCGCTGGAAGTGTTCGGCGGACGCCCAGTGCGTGGTCGCCGGGCGCCCGTCGAGCAGCCCGGCGGCGGCCAGGACGTACCCGCCCGTGCAGATCGAGACGAGCCGGGTGCCCGGCCGGATCAGGGCGAGGGCCGCGGCCAGCTCCTCGGTGAGCACACCCTCGTCGTGGACCGGGCCCAGCTCGTACGAGGCCGGGACGACCACGGTGTCGGCGGTGGCCAGGGCCTCCGGGCCGTTCTCGACCAGTACGGAGAAGTCGGCGTCCGTCTCGACCGGGCCCGGCGGCCGGACGGAGCAGGTGACGATCTCGTACAGACTGCGGCCCCGGGTGTCCTTGGCGCGCCCGAAGATGCGCTGCGGGATGCCCAGCTCGAAGGGGAGGAGGCCGTCCAGGGCGAGGACGACGACACGGTGCCGAGGGGGCGGGGCGTCCGGCGTGTGCGTACCCATGGCCCGATCCTAGCGAATGCTGTCCTTCGGGCCACTCGTTCGGGGCAGGCCGAGGACGGAAGCTCGGTGACGTGACCCAGACAACCGACGCCGCGAGCGAGGCGGTACCCGCGCAGGACCCCGGAACCGGCGGAGGCGCGCGGCGCCGCACCCGGGTGCACCGGGCGTGGTTCGTCGCCGCCGTCACCTTCGTGACGATCATCGGCGCGGCGGCCTTCCGTTCCCTGCCGGGGCTGCTGATCGACCCGCTGCACGACGAGTTCGACTGGTCGCGCGGCACGATCGGCCTCGCGGTCTCCGTCAACCTCGCGCTGTACGGGCTGACGGCGCCGTTCGCCGCGGCGCTCATGGACCGGTTCGGCATCCGGCGGGTCGTCGCGCTCGCGCTCGTCGTGATCGCGGTCGGCTCCGGCGCCACCGTGTGGATGACCGCGGCCTGGCAGCTGCTGCTGTGCTGGGGGCTGCTCGTGGGCCTGGGTTCCGGCTCGATGGCCCTCGCCTTCGCCGCCACGGTCACCAACCGCTGGTTCACCGAGCGGCGCGGCCTCGTCACCGGCATCCTCACCGCGGCCTCCGCCTCCGGGCAGCTGATCTTCCTGCCCGTACTGTCGTGGATCGTCTCGGAGCACAGCTGGCGCCCGGCCGCCGTGACCGTGGCCCTCGCGGCGCTCGCGGTCGTACCGTTCGTCTGGCTGCTGCTCCGCGACCATCCGGCGGACGTGGGCCTCAAGCCGTACGGGGCGACGGAGTTCGTCGAGAAGCCGCCGCCCGTGCCGGGGGCCGCGCGCCGGGCGGTGCAGGTCCTCTTCTCCGCAGCGCGCACCGGGCCCTTCTGGCTGCTCGCGGGGACCTTCGCGATCTGCGGCGCCTCGACGAACGGTCTGATCCAGACCCACTTCGTGCCCGCCGCCCACGACCACGGCATGCCCATCACGGCGGCGGCCTCGCTGCTCGCGGTCATCGGGGTCTTCGACGTCGTCGGCACGATCGCCTCCGGCTGGTTCACGGACCGTTTCGACCCGCGCCGGCTGCTGGCCGTCTACTACGCCCTGCGCGGCGTCTCGCTCCTCTTCCTCCCGCTGCTGCTCGGCCCCTCGGTGCACCCGCCGATGGTCTTCTTCATCGTCTTCTACGGGCTCGACTGGGTCGCCACCGTGCCGCCCACCATCGCCCTGTGCCGCGACCGGTTCGGCGACGACAGCGCCATCGTCTTCGGCTGGGTCCTCGCCTCCCACCAGGTCGGGGCTGCGCTGGTCGCCTTCCTGGGCGGGGTGGCCCGCGACGCCTTCGGCTCGTACGACGTGATGTGGTACGCCTCCGGGGCGCTGTGCGCGGTGGCGGCGCTGATGGCGCTGGTGATCCGGCGCAGGGTGGTGCCGGGGGCGACCGCTCTCGCCAGGGCCTAGGGCGGGGCCGGACGGCGTTCGGGGGGCGTCAGGCCGTGAAGTCGCCGAAGCGGCCGCGGTGGAAGAGCAGGGGGGCGCCGCCGTTGCCGTCGGGGTCGGGGTCGGGGGTGCCCAGGGCGTTCACCCGGCCCACCACGATCAGGTGGTCGCCGCCCGTGTGGACCGCGTGGACGGCGCAGTCGATCCACGCGGTGGCGCCGGCCAGGCGGGGCGAACCGGAGACCGGCGACGGTTCGTGGTCGACACCCGCGAACTTGTCCGAGCCGCTCACCGCGAAGCGGCGGCACAGGTCGCCCTGGTGCGCGCCGAGGACGTTCACGCAGAAGACGCCCGCGCGGGCGATACGCGGCCAGGTCGTGGACGTACGCGCGACCATGAACGCGATCAGGGGCGGGTCGAGGGACAGCGCGGCGAAGGACTGGCAGGCGAAGCCGGAGGGTGTGCCGGATGGGGTGCCGGGGGCGGAGTCCGGGGTGGTGGCCGGGGCCGGAGCTGTGATGACGGTGACGCCCGTGGCGAAGTTTCCGAGTACGCGGCGGAATTCCGCCGGGTCGATCGGTGCGCGTTCGTCGTCGCCGACCGCGCGCAGGTCCGGGCGCGGGAGCGGGTCGACCGGTCCCGCGGTCCTCGGCTCCCCGGCCGACCTCAGATAGCGGACGGCTGCCGCGGCCATTCCTGCGTGTCCCATCACACCGTCCATTGAAGGTGACGGGGCGTCAGATTGGAAGGGGTGCGGTGGCCTTCGGTGGTCTTCGGTGGCGTTCGGCGGTGTTCAGCGGCCTGTGAAGTCCGGGGTGCGGCGCTCCACGAACGCCGTCACGCCCTCCGTGGCGTCCGACGTCGTCATGTTGATCTCCTGCGCGGTGGCTTCGGCGGTGAACGCGGTGGCGCGGTCGGAGTCCAGGGAGGCGTTCACCAGTTGCTTGGTGAGGGCGAGGGAGCGGGTGGGGCCGGTGGCGAGGCGTTCGGCCCAGGCGCGGGCCGTCTTCTCCAACTCGCCGTCCGGGACGACCCGGTTGACCAGGCCGAGGCGGTGGGCGTCCGCGGCGGTGAGGGCGTCGCCGAAGAACATCAGCTCCTTCGCGCGGTGCGGGCCGATCAGGCGGGGGAGGAGGTAGGCGCCGCCGCCGTCGGGGACGAGGCCGCGGCGGACGAACACCTCGATGAATCTTGCCGATTCCGCGGCGAGGATGAGGTCGCAGGCGTACGCGAGGTGGGCGCCGAGGCCGGCCGCGGTGCCGTTCACTGCGGCGATCACCGGTTTTTCGCAGTCCAGGATTGCGGTGATGAGGCGTTGGGCGCCGTTCTTTATGACGCGGGATACGTCTCCTGGGAGGCGGTCCTCGGGGGGTGGGCCTCCGCGGAGGTCTGCGCCTGTGCAGAAACCTCGGCCGGTGGCTGTGAGGACGACCGCGCGGGTGTTCGCGTCTGCGGACGCGGTCTCCATGAGGTGGATGAGCTCTTCCCGTTGCTCGGGGGTGATGGCGTTCATGACCTCGGGTCGGTTGAGGGTGATCCAGGAGACGTGGGTGTCGTCGAGGGTGTGGATGATCATGGGGGCTCCGAGGGGGGAGGGGAGACAGAGGGAGTGGGTGTGATGGGTTGTGGGTGGGTGCGGGTCCGGTGGGGGCTGGTCGCGCAGTTCCCCGCGCCCCTGAGGGGGTGGGGCCTGGCCTTGGGGTGTTGGGTGCGGGTTCGGTGGGGGTTGGCCGCGCAGTTCCCCGCGCCCCTTAGGCGGTGGGGGCTGGGGTGGGTTTGTGGGTGTGGGGTGGTTGTGGCTGGGCGCGCCGTTCCTTGCGCTCCCGGAGGGGCGCCCTTTAGGGGCGCGGGGAACTGCGCGGCCAGCCCCCACCGGCCCGCGGTTGAAGACGCATCCTCTTCGTCCCCCCAACCCCGTTCCCCCAGCCCCACGCAGTGGGTCAGCGGCAGATGGCCAGGGCGTCCAGGGCCACCGCTCCCTGGCCTCGGGGGAGGACCATCAGGGGGTTGATGTCCAGTTCGGACAGGTCCGTGTCCAGTTCCAGGGCCATCCGCTGGACGCGGAGGACGACCTCCACCAGCGCGTCGAGGTCCGCCGGAGGCCGCCCGCGGACGCCGTCCAGCAGCGCCCGCCCCCGCAACTCGTCGAGCATCGACCGTGCCTGGTCCTCGCCGAACGGCGGCACCCGTACCGCGGTGTCCTGGAGGACCTCCACGAGTACGCCGCCCAGCCCGACCGTCACCGTCGGACCGAAGAGGTCGTCGTGCGTCACGCCGACGACCATCTCGACCCCCTGCTCCACCATCTGGCACACCAGAACCCCGTCGAGCGACACGTCCTCGTACCGGGCGATGTCGGTCAACTCGCGGTACGAGTCCCGTACTTGGCTGGCGGAGGTGAGGCCGATCTTCACCAGGCCCAGTTCCGTCTTGTGGGCGAGCCGCGCACCGGACGCCTTCATGACGACCGGGTACCCGACCAGACCGGCCGCCCGTACGGAGGCCGCCGCGCTGGTCACCAACTGCTCGCGCGGCACCCGGATCCCGTACGCCCGCAGCAGTTGTTTCGCCGCGTGTTCGCTCAGCCTGCTGCCCGGCCGCATCAGCGCCTGGGCCTTGCGGCAGGAGGGGGACGGGGTGCGCGGGGCCTCGTCGAAGGGGGAGCGGTAGGAGGCGGTGAAGCGGGCGTGGTCCAGGTGGGCGCGTACCGCCGTGATGCAGTTCGCGAACGTGCGGAAGGTCGCGACCCGGGAGGAACCGAGGAGCGTTTCGCGGTACGCGGACTCCGTGCCGACCGGTGAACCCCACACCACGCACACCAGTTTGTCCGTCTGCTCCGCCGCGTCCACCAGGTCCCGCGCGAGCTTGTCGCTCATGGGCGGGAAGGGGCCCGTGATCGGACAGATCAGCACCCCGACGGCCGGATCGGCGAGGATCGCGTCGATGATCTTGCGGCCCCGCCAGTCGCCGACCGGGTGACCGCCGTTGTCGATGGGGTTCGTGACGTCCAGGTACTCGGGTATCCACTGGTGGAGTTCGGCCTGCTTGGCGGGGGAGAGGGGCGGCAGGCGCAGGCCCGCCTCCGTCGCCAGGTCCGAGAAGTGGGCGCCCGTACCGCCTGAGATGGAGTAGACGGCCACTCCGTCGGCGGACGGTGGCCTGGCGCGGGCCAACAGGGCCGCCGTGTCCTGGAGTTCGTCGAGGCCGTCGACGCGTACGACCCCGTACTGGCGCATCGCGGCGTCCACCACCGCGTCCGCGCCCGTCAGTTTGCCGGTGTGGGAGGCCGCCGTACGCGCGCCCGTCTCCGTGCGGCCGACCTTGACCGCGACGACGGGGACCCCGCGCCGGGCGGCCCGGTCGGCGGCGAGGAGGAAGGAGCGGCCGTCCTTGAGGCCCTCGACGTAGCAGGCGATGGCGCCCACCTCGGGCTGCTCGGAGAAGTAGGAGATGAAGTCGGCGCTCTCCAGGTCGGCCTCGTTGCCGGTGGGGGCCCAGTGGGAGACGCGGATGCCCAGTTCCTGGAGGGTGAAGACGGGGCGGCCCTGGTGGCCGGACTGGGTGATCAGCGCGATCGCCGGGCCGTCGAGGTCGTCGCGGAACTTCTCGAAGGCGTTGAGGTTGGTGTTCGGGCCGAGCAGCCGCAGGCCGGAGCGGATTCCGGAGCGCCGTACGGCGTCGGCGAGCCGGTCCTGGGCGGCGGCGCCCACGGTTCCCGTCTCGGCGAATCCGGACGCGAAGGCGACCGCGAACCGCACCTTGGTCTCGGCGAGTTGCTCGATCACGGGCAGCGGGTCGGAGACCAGCAGCACGGCCAGATCGACCTGTTCGGGCAGTTCCGCGACCGATGGGACGCAGGGCAGACCGAACACGGTCTCCCGGGTGGGGTGCACCGGATGCAGGCGCGCGCCCACCCGCTCGGCCCAGGCGAGCAGTTGGCGGGTGATGCCGGTGTTCGGTCGCCCTTCGGCGTCCGAGGCGCCGACGACGGCCACCGACTCGGGGCGGAAGAAGCGGTCCAGATCGGGTACGCCGGCGTACAGCGGCCTGCCGCTGACGTCGAGGTCGTCGGTGGCGGCCGGCCTGCCGTGCACGGCAGGGGCCGGTTGCTCGCCGCAGGCGATGACCCGGGCCCGGCGGGAGTCGGTGGTGAGGGTGCCGTGGGTTGATCCAAGCATCGGTCCGCCCGCTCCTGTATGACTGCCAATACGACTGCCAACATGACTGCCAACAACTGACGCAGTGTCAGATAAGGCCAGATTACTGAACTGACGCTGCGTCAGGAATGGGTCGGGAAGCAAAGAACTTGTGGCGGCCATAGTGGCTGCCACAGTGGCGGCCACAGGTGTGGGTGCCGAAGGTGCGGGTTCCGGCGCGTGGCGAATTCCCCGCCGGGCGGGCGGGGAACGGGCCTTCCGGTGGCCGGGGAACGGGCCTCCGGGTGGGCGGGTGGCCGTCCGTCAGGCGCACGGTCCGCCGGTGCGGGATTCCGCGGTGGTCTTCAGCTCGCGGAGCCACTGTTCGAGTCCCGCGCCGAGCATCGAGGTCGCCAGGGGGACGTCCGCCTCGACCTGGGCACCCGTCCACGTCTCCTCGGTCTGTACGCGCACCCCGCCCTTGACCTCGGTGAAGTTCCAGACGTGGACGCCCTCGTCGATGGTCAGCCCCTCGCCGACCGCGGGGCCCGTCCACCGGATGCAGGAGTTCCGGTCGAGGCCGCGGACGGTGGAGGTGATGTTCAGGGTGGTCTCGGGGGTGGTGGGCGTGGCGGGCGCCGGGGTCGTCCACCGGAACTGCGAGCCCGCGCGGAGCGGGCCGTGGTCGAGCCGCTTCGCGGAGAGGACCGGCGCCTGCCACGACGGCCAGCGCTCGACGTCGGTCTGCAGCTTGAAGACGGTGCTCAGCGGGGCCTTGATCACGATGTCGGTGCGGTAGCGGATGAGGGCGTCGGGGTTCGTGCCCTTGCCCTGGCACTTCAGCCCGTCCGTCTGGTGCGGGGGTCCCGTTCGGGTGGGGGCGGCGGTCCAGGCTGAGGCGGCCTGGGCGGGAGCGGTGCTCGCGAGGACGCCGATCGCGGCGAGTGCGGCCGTGAGCGTGGTGGCGGTGCGTATGCGCGTCCGCGGCCGGCGCTGACGGCGGGAGGGCTGGACGGGGAGGGAGGAGGAGCTGTTGCTGGGCATGGTGTTCCTCTCGCTGTGGGTGGTGGTGATGGCGATGGTGGCGATGGAGATGGCGATGGTGGTGGTGGGGCTGGGGTGGCAGGGGAGGGCTTCGGTGGGTGCGTTCTACGGGGTTCGCGGGGTTACCGGGTTACGGGGCTGCGGGAGCGGCGAGGCGGCGGCCTTCGAGGACCGCCGCCAGGGCGTAGGCGCCGCCGCCGGCGAGCGTGAGGACCCAGTAGAGGCCGGGGGTGCCGAGGAGGAGGGCCGCGGTGGAGGTCAGGGCGAGCCAGGTGCCGAGGCCGTAGTGGAGCAGGTTGCGGCGCTGGGCGCCTTCGGCGATGTAGAGCAGGCCGACGACGAAGCCGGAACCGGTGGGCCAGAGCAGGGACTGCACGTCGGGAATGTCGAGGGTGGCCGTCAGACCGGTGATCGCGAGGAAGAGCGCGGCGAAGGCGGTGACCCAGGCGGCGCCGAGGAGCTTGCCGGAGAGGACGTCGTCCGGCCCGGCGGCGGCACGCTGGGCACGTAGGGCGGCGACCGTGGCCTGGACGGTGCCGACGGCCAGCCCGGCGCCGAGGAGGGTCATGGGCAGCCAGCCGGGCAGGTCGAGCAGCGGGGTCGCGCCCTCGGAGACCGCGGCGGAACCGTGGCCCAACAGGTAGGCCAGCCCGAAGCTCACGTAGGTCGCACGGTTGTCGACGTCGCCCGGGACACGCGCCGCGGTCGGCGCGAACGCCGCGTCCGGGTGGCCGGTGAGGGGGACGGCCGTGGCGGTGGCGGCGGTGGTGGTGACGGACATGGCGGATACCTCCGGGCTGCGGGCGAGGGCGCGAGTGCGAGTGCGGGTGCGAGCTGCGGACTGAGGAGTGGGGCGGGGTGGAGTGGGGGTGTTGGAGTGCCGACGGCGCGTGCGAGTGGCGTAACCGCGGTGCTCGACGCGTCACGCCTCCGGGGCGGGGGCGGGGGCGGCAGCGGGGACGATGACGATCTTTCCGGCGACCGTGCGGGACTCGGCGAGCGTCAGGGCCGCGGCGGTGTCCGACAGCGGGATCCGCGCGGCGATCTGCGGGGTGAGGACGTCGTCGGCGACCAGGCGCAGCACCTGGGTCAGGTCCTCGGTCATCCGCTGCTGCCAGGAGGCCCGGCAACGGCGCTTGCCGGCCCAGAAGTTGTAGAAGTGCGCGCTCCTGCCGTTGGGCAGGGAGTTCCACGCGGCGAGGCGCGCGAACAGCTTCAGTACCGGTACCTGGGAGTTGCCCTCGTCGTCCTTCGTGGCGGCGGTGCCGTACGAGACCAGCGTGCCGCCCTTGCGCAGCAGCTGCCACGACTGCTCCCCCCCGGCGCCGCCGACGTGGTCGAACACCGCGTCCACGCCGGCCGGGGCGAGTTCGCGGATCCGGGCGTACATGTCGGGGTCGCGGTAGTCGACCGGAGTCGCGCCCAGTTCCCGTACGGTCGCGTGGTGGCGGGCGGACGCCGTGCCGATGACGGTGATCCCGGCGTGACGGGCCAGTTGGACGAGCGTGGAGCCGACGCCGCCGTTGGCGCCCAGGACCACGATCGTGCCGCCGGTACGGACCTTGGCGATGCGGTGCAGCATCTGCCAGGCCGTGATGCCGTTGACGACGACGGTCTCCGCGTCGGCCGCGTCCACCTCGTCCGGTACGGGCATCAGGTCCACGGCGTCGACCAGGAGGTGGCTGGCCCAGGCGCCGATCTTGGTGACCGCGGCGAACCGGCGGCCGACGAGCGCGGTGTCCACGTCCGGGCCGGCCGCCGTCACCGTGCCGACCACGTCGTAGCCGGGCACGAAGGGGAACGACGGCTGGTCGTAGTACTTGCCGCGCCGCATCTGCTGCTCGGCGAACGACACGCCCGTCGCGTCCATCCGCAGGACGACCTGGCCCTTGGCCGGCGCCGGGAGCTCGCGGCTCCGGAGTTCCAGGCCGTCCGGCTCGACCAGACCGGGCAGGACGACCTCGGTCGCGGAGACGACGGGAGTGGTGGAGGTGGCGGATGCGTGGGCGGCGGTGTTGGTCATGGCGTACCCCTTGAAGTTGCTGCCGTGTGCTTACGGTCGTAAGGCTATGACTGTTAGCTCACGGATGGCAAGAGGAAACGCTCATAAGCTTCGCGCTGTAAGGTGACGGGTATGGGAGCAGCTATGGGAACAGGTGCGGGAACAGGTGCGGGAACAGGCACGGGAACAGGTACGGGAGCAGGTACGGGAGACGACGCGGGCGACAGCGCGGCGACGCCCGTCCGCGTGCGCAACCGCCGGGGGGAGGGGGACCGGCTGCGCCAGGAGATCGTGACGGCGGCGGTCGCCCTGCTCGACGAGACCGGCGACGAGAGCGCCATCACCCTGCGCTCCGTGGCCCGCAAGGTCGGTATCGCCGCCCCCTCGATCTACCGGCACTTCGCCGATCAGCCCGCCATCATGCTGGCCGTGGTGCGCAACGCCTTCGCCGAGCTGGACGAGCAGTTGCGCGCGGCCGTGGACGCGGCCGACGACTCGCCCCGCGCGCGGCTCACGGCCCTGTGCGAGGGCTATCTGGAGTTCGCCGAGGCCCACCCGGGGCGCTATCGCACGATGTTCGGCGGGTTCTGGATGCCCGATCCGGACGCGAGTTCCGTGACGGCGGAGGACCTCGGCGCGCTCGGCGAGGCGAGCATGCGGCGACTCGGCGAGGCCCTCCAGGAGTGCGTCGCGGAGGGCTCCTCGGCCAGCGCCGACGTGGCGACCGACGTGGTCGCACTCTGGCTCGGCCTGCACGGACTGGCCCACCAACGGGCGGTCGCCCCGTCGTTCCCCTGGCCCCCGAACATCGCGGAACGACTCATCGGCACGCTCGCGCATTTCACGGAGGGGTAGGGCCGCGGGGCGTTGCGCCCGGAGGGGGTGCGCGGGGCGGCCTGGGGCGTCGGGGGTCGGTGCCCGGCGGCCCGGCCGGGGCGCATGGTGGCCGTCACCCCCGGCGGCAACGGCCGCCGGGGGTCGGTGTCAGCGGGGGAGGCGGGACGGGTTCCTGCGGTCGGCGTCTCGTGCGATCGCCTTCGCTATCTTCTCGGCGTCCAGGGCCAGTTCGCGGAACATGCCGCTGATGGGGTTCGTGAAGCCGGTGAAGTACAGGCCGGGGGCGTTCTTCGGGGTGCGGGCGCCGTGCGCGACCGGGCGGCCGCGGCCGTCGAGCACGTCGAGGTGGCCGACGACGTTCTCCAGGGCCCGCCGGTAGCCGGTCGCGGCGATCACGGCGTCCGGGCCGACGCGGTCGCCGTTCGCGAGGACGACCTTGCCGTCCTCGAAGCCCTCGACCGCCGCCACGACCTCGACCCGGCCCTTGCGGACCGCGTCGATGAGGCCGACGTCCTGCACGGGGATGGACCCCTCCTTCACCCGTGAGTACAGCCCGGTGTCGGGCCGCGGCAGCCCCTGGGCGGCGAGGTCCGGAATGCTGAGCTTGGCGATCGGCCCGGCCAGCCGGTCCACCAGCGCGACCGGCAGCCGCCGGCAGAGTATCCCGGTGTACTGGGCCGCCCACCCGGCCGTCGACCGGCGCACGATGTGCGGCGCGGTCCGCACGGCGAGGCGTACGCGCGACGCGCCGCCCTCGACGAGGTCGACGGCGATCTCGGCGCCGGTGTTGCCCACACCGACCACGAGGACGTCCTGTCCGGCGAAGGGTGCGGGGTTGCGGTACTCGCCTGCGTGCAGGAACTCGCCCGTGTACCCGTCGCGGCCAGGCCAGTCGGGCACGTGCGGCGTGTGATTGAAGCCGGTGGCGACGACCACCGCGCTGCCGGTCAGCTCACGTCCGCCGGTGGCGTGCAACAGCCAGCCGGTGCCGTCGGCGGAGCGCTCCACGCGGGAGACCTCGACGCCGGTGACGATCTCCAACTCGTGGTGCTCGGCGTACTTCTCCAGATAGCGCACCACGTTGTCGCGCGACACCCACCGCCCGAACGAACGGGGCATCGGCAGGCCCGGCATCGCGGAGAGCCGCCGCGTGGTGTGCAGCCGCAGCCGGTCGTAGTGCCGCCGCCAGGAGGCCCCGACCCGGTCGGACTTCTCCAGCACGACAGCCCGTACGCCCTGGACGCGCAACGCGTGCGCCGCCGCGAGGCCGCCCGGTCCGCCCCCGATGACGTACACGGGCCGGTCCTGCTGAGGCGCGGCCGTCGCGGTCGGCGGTGCCGGCGAGGCCGAGGGCGTCGACGACGTGGACGAAGCCGACGACGTGGACGAAGCCGACGGGGTCGGCTCGGGTGCCTCGGACGCCGCGAGTGCCTCGGACGCCGCGGGTGTTTCGGACGCTGCGGGTGCTGCGGGTGCTGCGGGTGCTGCGGACGCCTCGGACGTTTCGGGTGTCTCGGGTGTCCGGGGTGTCGGGTCGGGAGAGTCGGCCATGTGCCGAGCGTATGCATGTCGGCATTTGATGGGTCTCGGTCAAGCCCGGAATCGGTTGCGAATTGATCACGGCTGTAGGAGGGGTGTGTGGGTCCGGTGGCGTAGGTGCCTCGGATTACGCGGAGACGGCGATGCACGTGATGACCCGGGCGGCGGCCTTGTGTTGTTTCGATGCCAGGGCTATGCGCCTCTGCGTGGCCTGCCCCGCTTCGGGGCTGGGGGGCGCCACGTGTCCACATCCTCGGCCGAGAGGCCCAGGCGGGTGAGGTGCTGCTCGTAGGCGTGACGAAGGGATTCGCTGCCCTCCAGCGGCGGGGACGGGGCGGTGCCGCGAGTGACCGCAGCGGTCCACGGGAGTAGATCCGCGAATGCCCTGAGCAAGGGCACGGCCGACGCCGGACGCTGTGCGTGGGCGTGGGAATCGGATGCAAGGAGGCGGCACACCGCCAAGGCTCGCTCGTCGGCGGACCAGCCCGCCCAGCCGATCGGTGTGAGGGGAGAAAGCGGCGAGGCGGACGACGCCAACGAGACGAACCGCTCGTCAGGGATGTCGAACTTGCCGCGGTGTCTCCAGTAGGAGGGTTTCATGAAGTCCACGGCCATGAAGCGCGGTGGGGCCGGCGTCGAGTGGTGTACGTCGTCGGCGATCTCCTGCCGGTCCTCTCGACGTTGTGCCTCCCACGTCTCTTCCCAGACGCGACGCTTGGCGAGGCCCGATGCCTTGTACCGAAGAGGTGCTGCCTGGGGTACGTGTTCGTCGGTGAGCAGGTCCAGCAGCACTTCGGACACCCCGGCAGCGGGAGCGTAGAGGCCTGCCAGCCTGGTGAAGTCCTCGTTCCCGCCCAGCAGCTCGGTCAGTTGGCGGACGGTCCGCGGAACGGGCTGACGTCCTGTCGGGGAGATCTCGAACCACAGGTGGGGCGCTTCGCAGTGGTCCAGCAGGCGTTGCCGGAGCACGGCATGGATCCTTGCTTCCCAGGGTTCGACCGCCCAGCGGCGCTTGTACTCCGGCTGCTCCAGCAGCCCCAGGGAGGTACTCCGCTGGATGGCGTCCACCCGGCGTCGTACCAGATCTCGGTACGCCGGGGGCCAGTGCTGAGGAACGTCGGTCAGCGGCGTGGCCGAGTGACGCGTGAACCACTGCGTCTGCACCTCACCCGTCGCGGCGCGCCGGGCGAGCACGATCTCGAAGGCTCGTTCCCCGATGGCGAGGGCGGGTACGTCCTCGACCGGGCCGGTCAGTTCCCCGGCGTCTGAGATCAGGTTGTAGTGGGCGTACACCTCCCAGTCGAGTTCTTCCTGAAGGGCGATCATCCGTGCTCTGAGTGACGAGGACCGGGCTTTGGCTGAGCCGAGGAAGTCTGCGGTGACGCGGGTGTCAGGGGCTGCGATCTCCCGCAGGACGTGCTGCGACTCGGCCGAGAGCCGGTCCAGCTCGGCCGCCTCCGCGACAGGGAACTCGGCAGGAAGGGGCAGGTCGAGAAGCCGGGTCGAGGTGAACTCGTAGATCTTCGCCCATGCGTCACCGCCAGCTTCGGAGCCACGTAGCTGGTCCACGCGTGACTGTCCCTTGCTCTGGCTCATCTGCTTGAGCCAGAAACTCACGGCCGAGCTGTTGAGGGTGCCCAGCAGCCCGAGATGGGACTCCGCCGAGGTGCTCTTCGGCAGCTTGATCACTGGTGCCGAGTTGAGGGGAACGGCAGCACCCCGGAGCAGGCTGAAGTGGGGATGGGTGGCCACCCAGGGGAAGACGAGGGACCACGGATGCGCGTCGCCGGTGGACGCGATGTGGTGCCAGTCGTACCAGGGGGACGACTTCTTCGCGCCCTTCCGCTCCTTCAACACGGTTCGGTACGGCCACAGGCGTCGGTGGTGTCCGGGAAGGCTGTGCAGGTCGATGACGGGGTCGAAGCGCTGTGGCGTACGGGGGAAGAACGCTTTGAGTGCTGGGGACGCCGACCAGTCCCGCACCTCGGAACCGGTCAGCACCGGGACGGTGGCAGACTCCTCGGCGCCCTGGCGCCGGAACGTACCGCCGGTGGCGCAGAAAAGGTCGTCGGCTCCGGTATTGGCGGCGTATCCGATGCGCACGACCCGGTCGCCGAGCCGCTCACCGGTCTCCATGCGGCGCAACACGTCGCGGGCCGCCAACGGCGTGAGACTCCAGGGGAAGACGCTCAACTGCTTGCGGTCCTGCTCGTAGGACTCCGCCCACTCGCTCACCGCCCCGGTCATGAATGCCAAGGCCCGCAGAGACTGCCAGACGTGTCCCTGTTCGGGGACCGCCGGTGCCGAGGGTTCACTCCGGCGGCCCACGACCGTATGGACAGGCGTACCGGGATCGGCCACATGGTTGCGGCCCGCGAGGATGACGGTCGGTGTGCCGTGACCGGGGATGTATGCCCCCGACGTGTCGATGACGTGCGTGATCTCCACCCTGGCCAGAGTGTGCTCGACGAGATTCCGTCCGAACTCACGCTTCATGAAGGAGTTGGACGTGAAAAGACCGACCCGGCCGCCCGCTTCGCCCCGCCGCGCGAGTTCGAAGGCCAGTTCCGTGAAGGGAACCGGCAGCGTGTACGCGCCACTGCAGCTCTCGTAGAGGTCGCGATAGGTCGCGGACAGTGCCTTGTCCGCGACGGTGATGTACGGCGGATTGGTCGTCACCACGTGGTACGACGCCGGGAGAAGAAACCCGTGCCGAGCGGCGTACTCGTCGACCTCCGAGGGGTGGGCCTGGCACTCGTCGAACTCGGAGCGCAGCAGACCCGGACTCGTGGTTCGACTCGGACGCGTTGTACGGCCGTAGAGAAGGGAGTCACCGGTCGCGACGACCAGCGACAGGTCGGGAACCTTGTCGAGACGTCGCTCCCCAGTGCTGTTCATGGCGGCCAGCAACAGACGGAACCGGGTGACGTTCACAGCGCCCGGGTCGATGTCGCAGCCGTGTACCGATCGTAGAGCCCGTGCCGCACGCTGCCACGGGCTCATGTCCGGCCGGGTGTCGGACCAACGCCGGAAGAGCCGTTCGTACGCGTCGAGGAGGAACGCTCCCGAGCCGCAAGCGGGGTCGACGACCCGGAATCCGGACAGCCCCCCGGTGCCCGATGTCCGGTCCGCCGCGTATTCCGCGAGGGCCGGTTCGAGTACCAGATCGTGGATGAGGTCGACCACGAACCGAGGAGTGGAGGTTTGGCCGTACGACTTCCGTGCCCGCTCGTTGAGCGCCGAGTGGAGATCGGCGAGGAACTCCGTGGAGCGTGAGGCGTCGGTGAAGTCGTGCCGGAGAGTGCCGTCCGGGTTCCGGCGGCGCCAGACGGACAGCACTTCCCTGCCGACCTCGTCGCTGGGGCGCAGCTGACGGAAGGGATGCCCGGAGCCGTCGAACACGGAGGCCATCGCGGGATGCGCGCGGAGTCGGTCGACGGCGTGTACCAGCACGTCGCCTGCCGTCGTGTGTGTGCGGGCCGAGTAGGAGTCCTCGCCCGTGAGGTCGGCCGGATGAACAGCGAAGGGGATGTCGAGCAGCTCGTTGTCCTCGCAGAACCGGATCATCACGGTCGCGAGTACCCACGCGGTCGCCACCTGGGAGAGCCGGGCATCCAGCCAGCCTGCCCATGTCCCTGACGTCAGCCCGGCCTGCCTGGCGGTCTTGTACTCGTCGCGCAGATTCTCGACGGCCGGATCGGCGGGGACGCGAGTGCGCAGGTCCGACTCGATGCGGGCTGTGAGCCCCAGCAGGTCGCCCAGCAGGCCGTTGTCCACGGGCGTGTGCCCCTTCCCATTGTCTTCGTGTGGTGCGAGCCCCACTTTATCAACGAGAGAGTGTCATAAAGTTTGGAGAGTGTTGTGATCGCGGTCTACTCTTCTGGCGATGGGGCGGTCGTGGTGGCCGGTTGTCTTCGATGAAAGGGGGTGGGTGGCTCATGGATGGTGATGGTGGGAGGCTCAAGTGGGTATGGGTGGGTTTCGTGCTAATTGGCGCTTTGCTGATTGGTTGTGTCGCCGCTGGTATTTTCTGGCTGGCGACAAGTGGTGACCCGGCCGGGGAGAGGGTGAAGGTGGCGCTCGCGGCGGGTGGTGTGACCTTCCTTGGGGTGGCGACGCTTGGCCTCGCGGTCGGGGCCTTTGTGGCCGCGTGACGCATCATTCTGTAAGGGGTACACTCCTTAGTGCTGTATCCCTTACGAATTGGTCTCGGGAGTTCACTTGCAGCAGCGGGCCAAGCCGGGCAAGCCGTCACGCGTCTTTGATCGCGGGGATGAGTGGAACGCGCTCACCGCCTTCGTGGACCGGCCCCTGCCGCACGCCATGCTCGGGATCCTCAGCGGCAGACGGCGGATGGGCAAGACCTACCTGCTGCGCGCGCTTGTCGAGCAGTACGGAGGGTTCTACTTCGGCGCCACGGCGGGGACCGAGGCGGAGTCCCTCCGCCAGTTCAGCGCAGCCCTGGCCGAGTACGCCAGTTCCCCGGTGGCCTTCTCCTTCGCCACGTGGGACGACGCGATCTCGTATCTCTTCGGGCTCGCCTCCCCCCGAAAGGGCGACACTCCGGGAGGTGCCGACCCGAAGGCGCCGCTTCTCGTGGTCATCGACGAGTTTCCGTACCTGGCGAAGGTGGCGCCGGAGCTCCCCTCGCTCATCCAGCGGGAGACCGACCGCTTCCAGGTGGAGGGGAGTCGGATGAGGCTCCTCCTGTGCGGCTCGGCCATGTCGGTCATGGGTGGGCTGCTGGCCAGCACGGCACCCTTGCGTGGCCGTGCCCAAATCGAACTCGTCGTACGGCCTTTCGGGTATCGGGCGGCGGCGGACTTCTGGGATGTCGGCGGCGATCCGGCACTGGCCGCCAGGCTGCACGCCGTTGTCGGAGGGACCCCCGCGTATCGTCGGCAGTTCCTTGCGGACGACGTTCCCGGCAGTTTGGCCGACTTCGACGACTGGCTCTGCCGCACCGTCCTCTCGCCGTTCAGTCCTCTCTTCCGGGAGGCGCGGTATCTGCTCGCCGAGGAGGCGGACATCCGTGACACCGCCCTGTATCACTCGGTGCTGGCGGCTGTGGCGCAGGGCAACACGACGCGGGGCGGTATCGCCGGCTACATCGGACGCAAGTCCGTCGACATCTCCCATCCGCTCAATGTGCTGGAGGACAGCCATCTCCTCGCGCGAGAGGAAGATGTCTTTCGGGCCGGCAAGTCGCAGTACCGCATCACCGAACCGCTGATCAACTTTTATGAGGCCGTCATGCGGCCGTCCTGGGCGCGGTTGGAGAGTGGCCAGGCCCAGGAGGTGTGGGCGCAGTCCGCAGAGCGCTTCGCCGCTCAGGTGGCGGGGCCGCACTTCGAGACGGTGTGCCGTGAGTACGTGCTGGGGCCGGGGAGATCCCTGCTCAGTACTTCTCTCGGAACTGTCGGCGGCGGCGTGGTGACGGATCCGAAGGAACGTCGGCAGATTCAGATCGACGTGGCCGTCGTCGAGCCGGGCTCCGGTGGCAGTGCGCAGTCGGTTGCTCTGCTCGGTGAGGTGAAGTGGGGCACGGTCATGGGAGTCGGTCACCTGGAACGCCTCCGTCGGGCCAGAGAGCTGCTCGCCGTGCGGGGGATGGACACCGGGCATTGCGGCCTGGCGTGCTTCAGTGCTGCCGGCTTCAGTGAAGCGCTGCGTGTCGAAGCCAGGCAGGGGGGCGTACTGCTGGTCGGACTGGATGAGTTGTACGGAAGGGCGGTCCCCGAAGGAGTCCTGACCTGATGGACCTTCGCCGGCGAATGGAGCCTGGGTGGTCGGCGGAAAGTTTCCGCACGCGGTCTTGCGCGAGTGCCTTCGCATCGACTGAACTGACGTACCGTCAGATCTGCGGCTGCGGAGGGGATGCGGTGCCATGGACACCATCTGGCTCACCGGTGCGGAATGGGTCGCCGTGCTCCGGGTCGGGCTCGGGCTGTGGTGGCTGGAGAGCTGGCGGCACAAGGACAAGAAGGGCTGGTTCGAGCGGGGCACCGGGATCGCCTGGGCGGCCGACGTCGCCGCGAAGCACCGGTGGACCTCGGTGCGCAGCGGCTTCGACGTGGTCGTCGCGCCCCGGCCGCGCACGATGGCGTACGTCGTCGTGTACGCGGAACTCGCCCTGGGCCTCGGCCTCGTCGTGGGCTTCCTGACCCCGATCGCCCTGGTCGGCGGTCTGCTGCTCAATCTCCTCTACCTCGTCCTGATGATCCACGACTGGGCCGAGCAGGGGCAGAACGCGATGATGGCCCTCATCTCCCTCGTGGCCCTGTTCGGCATGTCCTGGCAGACGTGGTCGCTGGACAGCGCGCTGGGACTCTTCTGATGGCGGCCGGCTCCGGCGTACCGGCCCGCTACGACCTGCCGGAGATCGACGCCTTCACCCGGCCCTACTGGGACGCCGCCGCCGACGGGCGCCTGCTGCTGCGCCGGTGCGGCGCGTGCGGGCGCGCCCACCACTACCCGCGCGAGTTCTGCCCGCACTGCTGGAGCGAGGCCGTGACCTGGGAACGGGCGAGCGGCCGGGCCACGCTCTACACCTGGTCCGTCGTCCACCGCAACGACCTGCCGCCCTTCGGGGCCCGCACCCCGTACGTCGCCGCCGTCGTCGACCTCGAAGAGGGGCCGCGGATGATGACCGAGGTGGTGGAGTGCGGGGAGGGCGACCTGCGGGTGGAGATGGCGTTGGAGGTGGCCTTCCGGGCGGAAGGGGAAGGGGAGGGGGAGGGGAGAGTGGAGGAGGGCGTCGCTGTTCCGGTGTTCCGGCCCCGCTTCTCTTCCTGAGCTTTCTTAGTTTCCTTAGTTCCTTTTTCAGAGCTTCCGCGGCTTCTCGGGGCTTCCAGGGGCTTCCCGGGGCTTCGGGGCGACCCTCGTCCCGTTCCGGCTCGGGGCCGTTGTTGAATGGCTCAATGACCGACTTGTACGAGTCCTCCGGCTCCCTCCCCCATCCCGAGATCCGCGGCCACGGACTGCGGCTCCGCCCCTGGGACCCGGACACCGAGGGGGATGTCCAGGCGTGGCTGCGGGGATACCTCGACCCCGAGTTCCAGCGGTGGAACACACCGCTCAAGCCGATAGAGGGCCGTGCCGACGCGCAGGAGTCGATGGCGGCGCGGGTCAAGGCGGCCCAGGAGGGGGTGGGCGCCTCCTTCTGCGTCACCGACGCGACCGGTGGCGTACCGCTCGGGCACGTCGGGATCAACGACATCGACCACGTCATACGGGTCGCCCGCGTCGGCTACTGGGTGCTCCCCGACGCGCGCGGCCGCCAGGTGGCCACGCGCGCCCTCGCCCTGGCCTCACGGTGGGCCTTCGAGGAACTGGGCCTGCACCGGCTGGAGCTGGGGCACGCGCTCGGTCACGAGGCGTCGTGCCGGATCGCCGAGCGGTGCGGGTACCCGGCCGAGGGGACGCTGCGCGGCGCGATGTTCGAGTCGGGGCGCCTGGACGCCTTCCGGGACGTCCACCTGCACGGCCGGCTGGCCACGGACCCCGCGACGGATCTGGAGCCCGCGCCCGTACTGCCGTAGTGCCCTGCGTGCCCTGATTGCCCTGAGCCGCCTGCGCGGACCGCCCGGACCGCGGTGGCCGTCAGGGCCACAGCAGGTCCTTGCGCCAGGTGCCGTCCTCGCGGCGGCGGTAGGTCAGGCGTACGTGGCGGCGGCGCGCGTCGCCCTGGAAGAACTCCACCTCGTCCGGGGCCAGCACGTACACCGTCCACGACGGCGCCGAGGCGTCCGGTTCGCGCCGGGCGCGGTCCCAGGCCGCGTCCGAGGCGCGCTCCAACTCCTCGTACGAGTGCAGTACTTCGCTCTGTCTGCCCACCAGGGCTGAGGCGAGCGCGCCGGTCGAGCGGGCGTGCAGGTCGGCCCGCGCGACCTCGGGCGGGGCGACGGTCACCGGGCCGCGTACCCGGATCTGCCGGCCCTGCGCGGGCCAGTAGAAGCCGAGCGCCGCGTACGGGCGGGCCGCCAGGTGCCGACCCTTGCGGCTGCCCGCGTGCGAGGCGAAGTGCCAGCCCTCCTGGTCGGCGCCGTGCAGCATCACGGTCCGTACGTCGGGCAGGCCCTCGGCGTCCGCCGTGGCCAGCGACATCGTGTGCGGCTCGACCTGCCCGGCGGCCACGGCCTCGGCGAACCACTGCTCGAAGAGCGGCAGCGGACCGGCCGGTGCCGCGGCCGGGGCGAAGTCCGGCAGCTCGGTGTCCCAGACCCGCTGAGCCCTCAGCAGCCGTACGAACTCGGAGGGCGCCGAGGGATCGGAGGCGGCTGAGGGGGCGGGGGAGCCAGGGGAGTGTGGTGAGCCGGGTGAGTCGGTCGTGGGCGGGGTGGGGGCGTCGGCGCTGTCGGCACTCATGCGCCGATTGTCACGCGGTGGGCGCCCTCAGACCGAACCGAGGTCGGACGACAGCCACCGGTCGGGGCGCATCCGGATGACCACCATCTCGCCGTGCTCCTTCCAGGAGAAGTCGACGTACCCGTCGACCTTGTCCGCCGGGAGATAGCGGGCCGAGATCTCGTGGAGCCGCTCGCGGGTCGCGGGGGTCGATTCGACGACCGGCCCTTCGACGGACACGTACCGGATGGTGGGTTCGAGCCGGTCCACCATCAGGGAGAACCTGCCCGCGGCGCTGATCAGCTCGTTCTTGCGGGAGTTCAGCCCGGTCAGGATCCAGACGTCGCCGCCGGGCTCGTACTGGTACCAGATCGGCACGGTCAGCGGGGCGCGGCCCGCCCCCGCGTCCACGGCGAGCGCGGCGATGTGCGGTTCGGCGAGGAACTTCTCGCGTTCTTCACGGGTCAGGGCCATGGGGTTCCTCCGGAGGGTCGTCGGGGTGCCTGGGATGTCTTTCCGCGGTCCGTCGGTGGTTCCTTCGGTGGTGCCTTCGGTGGTGCCTTCAGCTCCTTCAGCGTGGTGCGCCCGTCCGTGTATTCCGGGAGCGCCACGGCGTCGGCGCGCCGGAGCGGCAGCGGGCGCGCGGAGCGGGGCGGGGTGCGAGGCGAGGCGGGGGTGCGGCGCAGGCCGGGGGTAGGGCTGGCACCACCATGGATCCGGGTGCGGACTGTCTCGATGGGGCGGCCGGGCGACGGCATTGTTGAACCCGGTCGAAGCCAGTTGATCGAAGGGGCCGCAGCCTCTTCCCCCGGAAGGAAAACCCCCATGAAGGCGCAGCTCGCGGCGGAGCCGGAGACGGTGGGTGTGGCCGCTCCCGGGGCGTTCGTCTCCTTCGTGCGGTTCGTGGTGTGCGGTGGGGGTGTCGGGGTGCTGTCCAGCGGTGCGGTGGCGCTGCTGGCCGGGGCGATGCCGTGGGTGGTGGCGAACGCGGTGATCACTGTCGTGTCGACCGCTCTGTGCACCGAGTTGCACGCGCTGTTCACTTTCGGGACCGGTCAGCGGGCCGGGTGGCGGCGGCATTGGCAGTCGGCGGGGTCGGCGACGGCCGCCTACGCGGTGACCTCCTTCGCCGTACTGGCCCTGCACCTGGTGCAGTCGTCGCCCGGGGTGCTCACCGAGCAGATCGTCTACCTCGCGGCTTCCGGGCTCGCGGGGGTGGGGCGGTTCCTGGTGCTGCGGGTGTTCGTCTTCGCGGCGGGTGCGGGTGCGGGTGTGGCTACGGGTGCGGGTGGGCGTGGGGGCGGGGTTGTCGCGCCGGTCCCGGTCGTCCCGGTCGTCCTGGTGTCGGTCGCTTCCGTCTCCCGCTCTCCGCTGGTCCTCGCGGCCGGGGCGTGATGGGCTGGGTGCCGATTAGTTTTTCCGGCTCTTGCCGTCCAAGTAGTGACCGGTACGCGGATCTGCACCGACCGGCTCCTACGGACCCTGGAGGAACATCATGAGGAAGATCAGCGCCGGACTGTTCATCTCGCTCGACGGCGTCGTCGAGGCGCCCGACCAGTGGCACTTCCCTTACTTCAACGACGAGATGGGCGCGGCTGTCGGGGCGACCTTCGGTTCGGCGGACACGATGCTGTTCGGCCGCAAGACCTATGACAGCTTCGCCGGGGCGTGGCCGGAGCGGGAGGCCGCCGGGGGCGAGGACGCGGGGTTCGCCAAGCAGCTCGGTGACGTGCGCAAGATCGTGGTGTCGAGGACGCGGCTTCAGTTCGAGTGGCGCAACTCCGAGCAGTTGGAGGGGGACCTTGTCGAGGTGGTGACCGCCCTCAAGAACGAGGAGGGCGGGGACATCGCGCTCAGCGGGTCCGTGTCTGTCGTACGGCAGCTGTTGGGGGCGGGGCTGTTGGACGAACTGCATCTGCTGGTGCATCCGATCGCGGTGCGGAAGGGGATGCGGTTGTTCGAGGAGGGGGATGCGTCGATTCCGCTGACGCTGATCTCGTCGGAGACGTTCCGGACGGGCGTGCTGAATCTTGTGTACGGGCCGGGGGGTGGGGTGGCTTAGGCCGGGTTGTCGTCTGCGGACCGGTGGGGGCCGTTCGCGCAGTTCCCCGCGCCCCTGGGGGGGTGGGGGTGTCGGTCGGGTTTTTGACCGCGGGTCCGTGGTGGTTGCCCGCGCAGTTCCTCGCGCCCCTGAGGGGGCGGGTGGGGGTGTTGGCCGGGTTTTTGACTGCGGGTTCGTTGTGGTTGCCCGCGCAGTTCCCCGCGCCCCTGAGGGGGGTGGGGGTGTCGGTCGGGTTTTTGACCGCGGGTCCGTCGTGGCTGGCCGCGCAGTTCCCCGCGCCCCTAAGGGGCGGGGCGGTGGGAGGTTGCCCGCGCCCCTGCCGCCTGAGGGGCGCGGGGAACTGCGCGGGCAACCCCCACCGGCCTGCACCCGGTGGACTGCGTGTTCACCCAGGTCAGGGGAGCAGGCCCGCCCCTTCAGGGGCGCGGGGAACTGCGCGAACGGCCCCCGCCGGGCCGCAGTCGGCGAACCGCGTACTCGTCCCCGCCGGGGCGCCCCCTAAGGAGCCGGCGTCCTGGTCGCCTTGCGGGTGAAGCGGCGCAGGCCCCTGCGCGTGGGCTTGAGGGGCTTGTCCTCGGGGGCGTCCGGGGCGGCCGGCGCCTGACCCGGCGGCAGGGCCGGCGCCGAGACCGGGGCCGCCGGAACCGCCCGCCCGCCATGCTCCAGCCGCGTCCGGACCGTATGCGCCATCGCCTGGTGCGCAGGCTCCAGCAACAGCCCCTCCGCGGACAACCGCCCCCACATGTGGAGCAACTCCTGCCCCCGCGTGACCACTTGACCCTCGTCGTTCAGCCGCTGCCACGCCGCCGTGGCCCGGGCCACATCGGGCGCGGCCCGGTTCAGGTCGACGCGGCACCGGATGCGCGCGACGGTCAGCGCGAGCGTGATGGACAGCGTGTAGTCGCCGCGCAGATGGGCGAGGTACGCCTCTATCGCCCGAGCCTCCAGCGAGAGATCGTCCTCCGGCCCCCGGCGCAGCGTGAGGTGCTCCCGCAACGCGCTGGCGAGCACGAACGCGGCATGCAGTTCCTCCCGCTGCGCGTGCTGGATGATCCGCTCGACGCGGGCGAGCGGAGGGAACGCCTCCTCCTCCGCGGCGGTCCGTTCGAGCCCCGGCGGCAGATCGTCCTCGTCGGCGATCGTCCGGCTCGACCCGTCGGGATGCACCCGCAGGCGTGCCACCTGCATCACGGAGCGGTCGATGACGGTGGCCGCCACCGGGGCCCCCAGGGTGCGGGCGAACATGGCGATGGCGTCGAGGATCGCCTCGTTGGGTTTGTGGTTGCCGCCCATCTGCAGCAGATGGCCGTTGACCACGGTCGATCCGTCCTCGGCCACGTAGGCGTCGAGGCGGATCAGCGGCCGTGCGGCGAGCGCGGGCAGGTTTCCCGTGTCACGGGGTGTCAGCGAGTGGGACATCCGCTCATACTCCCGGTCGGACGACGCCGAGGATGGCCATGGAGGCGGCCGGGGCGATCGTGATCGTGCGTCCTGGGCGGGGGGCGTGGACGATCTTCCCGCCCCCGATGTACATGCCCACGTGCGTGGCGTCGCTGAAGTAGATGATCAGGTCGCCGGGCCGCGCGGACGCCAGGCTGACGCGGGTCAGCCCCGCCCACTGCGCCTGTGACGTACGGGGTATGGGGTGGCCGGCGCGCGCCCAGGCCACGGACGTGAGCCCCGAGCAGTCGTACGCCGACGGGCCCGTGGCGCCCCACCCGTACGGCTTGCCGATCTGGGCCATCGCGAAGTCGACGGCCTTCGCGGCTGCTCCGGTGGCCGTCGTCCCGCCGCCGATCGAGCCACCGCCGTTATTGCCCCCGCCGCCTCCGCCGCCGGTTCCGCCGCCGTTCCCGGTCGAGGTGCCGCCGCCGCCCGAGGCCGTCCACTGGGACTCGGCCTCCTCGTTCCGCTGCTTCTCCAGCGCGGCCAGCTTGCGGGTCTGGTCCTTTTCGAGGCCCGCCTCGATCTGCTCGGCCTCGGCGATCTTCCCCTCGATCTTCTGCTTCGCCTCGGCCTTGTCCGCGCGGCTGCTCTTCAGCTTCCGCAGTTCCTTCTCGGCGGAGTCGGTCTGCCGGCTCAGTTCCGCGCGGGCGGTCTTCTGGGACTCGGAGACGTTGGCCAGGCCCCGCATGGCCTGACGGGCCTGGGACGCCTCGTTCAGGGCCTGTTCGGGGTGGTCGCCCAGCAGCAACTGGATGCCGGTGGCGGCGAGGTCGCCGCCGCGGTACTGCGTCCGGGCTGCCGCGCCGCCGAGGTCGTGCAGGTCGTCCACGCGGTTCTCGGCGCGGGTCAGGCCCTTGCGGAGCGACTTGAGCCGCTTCTCCTGCTTCTTGGCCTTCTCGTCCGCGGTGTTGTACGCCTCGGTGGCCACCTCCGCCGTGCGGTAGAGGCCGTCCAGCTCGGTGCGGATGTCCTCGATGGACTGGTCGCTCCCGGGGTCGGGTTCGCCCGGGGCTGCGTAACTCGGTCCGGATATGAGGGAGATGGCGATGGTGAGGGTGAGGGTGAGGGTGGCTATGGTGGCGCGACTGCGGAGCCGTCTGCCGCCGGTCGACACGTTCATCAGCTCCACTTTCAGAGGTCGCGTGCGGGCTGCTCGGACGGACTGCTTGTGTGTCGGAGTCGCCACCGCGTTGTCTGCGGGGGGTCGTTCAACCTTCGAACACACTACCGTCCCTTGCACGGATGGCCCCTGTATCCCCACGCGTGTCAATCTCCCCGCAGCCAACTTTTCTACTCCCGTACGTCTTTGGGGGTGCGGGTTGCTTGGTGTGTGGTGGGGTTGTTTGGACCGTTATGTTCGTCTGCGGGTCCGGTGGGGGCTGATCGCGCAGTTCCCCGCGCCCCTGAGGGGCGGGGTGGCTCCGGCCGGTTACCGAGTGCGGGCCGGTGGGGGCCGTTCGCGCAGTTCCCCGCGCCCCTGGGGTGGGTGGGGGTGCCGGCCGGGTCTTTGACCGCAGCCCCGTCGTGGCTGATCACGCGGCTCCCCGCGCGCGCCCCTGAGGGGCGAAAGGGGCCCGCGGGTCCATGGCCTGCGCTGGCCGGTGGGGGCTGATCGCGCAGTTCCCCGCGCCCCCGAGGGGCGGGGTGGCTGCGGCCGGTTGTTGGCCGCGGGTCGGTGGGGGTTGCTCGCGCCGTTCCTCGCGCCCCCAAAGACAAAAGCCGGGGCGCAGCCCCGCTTTTCAGGGGCGCGGGGAACTGCGCGCCCAGCCACGACGGACCGGCACGCAATAACCGGCCGCAGCCGCCCACCCCGTCAGGGGTGCGGGGAACGGTGCGGGTAACCCCCACCGCCCCGCCCCTATGGGGCGCGAGGAACTGCGCGACGAGCCCCCGCCGGCCCGCACTCGGTAACCGGTCGGAGCCGCCCCGCCCCACAGGGGCGCGGGGAACGGCGCGACCAGCCCCCCACCGGCCCGCACCCGACAACCGGCCGGACCCCCCCACCCCCTACCGCCCCAAAACCACCGTCCCCGCCGAGCAGAACCAACCCCCCGTCCCCGACACCACGCCCAGTTCGGGCAGGGTGTCGTCGGGGCGGTGGGTCTGGCGGGGTCCCGCCTCGCCGCGGAGTTGTCGTACCGCCTCCACCAGGAGGAACAGGCCGCGCATCCCGGGATGCTGGCCCGAGAGGCCGCCCCCGTCCGTGTTGACCGGCAACTCCCCTCCCTCCACCCTCAACCGCCCCTTCTCCACGAACGCACCCCCCTCCCCCTTCGCGCAGAAGCCGAGATCCTCCAGGGTCACGAGCGTCATGTACGTGAAAGCGTCGTAGATCTGCGCCACGTCTATGTCACCGGGCCGGACTCCCGCCCGTTCGAACGCGATCCGTCCGCTCACCGCAGCCGGCGACACCGTGAAGTCCGGCCATTCGGACATCGTCGTGTGCGAGACGTGCTCACCGGTGCCGAGGATCCAGACGGGAGCGGTACGGCAGTCGCGTACGTACTCCTGCGCCACCAGCAGGACCGCCGCCCCGCCGTCCGACCGCAGGCAGCAGTGCAGCTTGGTGAAGGGGTCCGCGATCATCGGCCCCGACAGGACGTCGTCCACCGTGATCGGGTCGCGGAACATCGCGTCGGGATTGAGCGCCGCGTTCTGCCGCGCCTGCACCGCCACCGACGCCAACTGCTCCAGCGTGGTGCCGTACTCGTGCATGTGGCGCCGCGCGGCCATCGCGTACTTGGCGATGAGCGTGTGCCCGTACGGGACCTCGAACTGCAGCGGCCCCCGGGCGCCGAAGGAGAGGTTGCCGGTGCGGCGGCCCGCCCTGATGTCCGCGCGGGCGGTGGACCCGTACACCAGCAGGACGGCGTTGGCGTGGCCCGCGGCTATCGCGTCGGCCGCGTGCGCCGCCATGACCTCCCACGTCGAGCCGCCGACGGACGTGGAGTCCACCCAGGTCGGGCGCAGACCCAGGTACTCCGCCACCTCGACCGGCGCCAGCGTGCCGAGGCCCGCCGAGGCGAAGCCGTCGATCACCGAGCGGTCCAGGCCCGAGTCGGCCAGGGCCCTGCGCGCGGCCTGGGCGTGCAGCGCGTACGGCGTCGCCCCGTCCACGCGCCCGCAGTCGGAGAGGGCCACACCGACAACTGCCACCTTGCGGTTCCCGGACGGGGTCGTCATGGGATCTGACGGTACATCAGATAGGGAGGGATGGGGGAGGCGTCGTGCTGTCGTGACCCTGGGCATCTGCCTGCCGCCGCTCTAACATGACGGCCCGTCAGATCAGGGAACCGGACGCCGGTCACCCGGCCCGGGGAGGAGCCCGCCGATGGACGCCACCTTCACCGCGGAACAGGACGAGATCCGCCGCACCCTCCGTGAGCTGCTCCTCAAACGCTGTGGCCCGGAGGAGGTCAGGTCCGCGGTGCGGACCGCGGACGGCTACGACCCCGGCCTCTGGGAGGCCCTCGCCCAGCAGCTCGGCCTGCCCGGCCTCGCCCTCCCCGAGGCGTACGGGGGAGTGGGGTGCACGACGTCCGAACTCGCCCTCGCGGCGGAGGAGATGGGGCGTGCCCTCGCCCCGTCGCCCCTCCTCGCCACCGCCGTGCTCGGCGCGCCCCTCGTGCTCGGCCTCGGCAGCGCGGACCAGCGCGCCGCGCTGCTGCCCCGTATCGCCTCCGGTGAACTCACCGCCGCCCTCGTCGTACCGGGGGCGGCGCTGACCACCGCCCTCGGCCTGACCGGCGGCAACCGCGGCGACTGGGCGGGCGGCGGACGGGCCGGCGGTGTACAGGCGCGGCGGGCCGACGGCGGGTGGCGGCTGTACGGGCAGGCCGACCAGGTGCTCGACGGGCACAGCGCCGACCTGCTGGTCGTCGCCGCGCACACCGGCGGCTTCGCCCGCCCGCGCACCCTCTTCTTCCTTGTGCGGGAGCTCGTACGGGAGGGGGTGACCCGCGTACGGCAGACCTCCCTCGACGAGACCCGTTCGCAGAGCCGCATCCAATTGCGGGATGTGGAAGCCGAGTTGCTGGGGGACGGGGACGGGGACGGCGCGGACGTCGGCGGTGTCCTCGTGCGCGTGGGGGACTCGGCCGCCGCCGTCCTCGCCGCGGAGGCCGTCGGCGGCGCCGACCGCGTACTGGAACGGACCGTGGAGTACGTCAAGCAGCGTGAGCAGTTCGGGCGGGCGATCGGGTCGTTCCAGGCGGTGAAGCACCGGCTGGCCGATCTGTACGTACAGGTCCAGGGCGCGCGCTCCGCCGCCTACTACGCGGCCTGGGCGACCGTCGAGGGCCGGGAGCGGGTCGGCGGACTCGCGCTCGCGCAGGCTCTGGAGGCGCTGCGCGTCTGCGCCTCCGAGGCCGTTCAGCTGCACGGCGGGATCGGGTTCACCTGGGAGCACGAGGCGCATCTGTACTTCAAGCGGGCGGCCGGTGACGAACTGCTCTTCGGGCCGGTGCACCGGCTGCGCGCGTACGCGGCGCAGGAGGCACGGCTCTTCGGCGGCGGGGAGGTGGCGGTCTGATGACCGTGTCCCCGTCCCGGCGGCCCGGGGTGCGGCTGGTGCAGAAGGTGTCCTCTACCCGCGGTTTCGCGAAGGTCGCACCGCACGTCGTGCCGGCGCTGGACCGCGCGGTGCACCGGCTCACGCGCGGAAAGGTGCTGCTCAGCGCTCAGATGCTGCCCGGTGTCATCCTCACGGCGCGGGGCGCGAGGAGCGGGCTGCCCAGGCGTACGCCGCTGGCCTGCATGCCGGAGACGCGTACCAGGGAGGACGCGGTCGAGGGCGGGGCCGGGGGTGAGGGCGGGGGCGAGGGTGCCGTCGGGAGCTGGATTCTCATCGGGTCCAACTTCGGGCGTACGGACCATCCCGCCTGGACCGCCAATCTGCTCGCGCACCCGGACGCGGAGATCAACTGGAAGGGCCGGGACATCCCGGTGACCGCCCGTCTGCTGGCCGGTGCGGAACGGGACGCGGTGTGGCGGGCGCTGCTGGAGTTCTGGCCGCCGTACGCGACGTACCAGGCGCGGGTGGAGCGGGAGATCCGGCTGTTCCGGATCGTGCGGAGATGACGGGCTTATGAGGATATGACGGGCTCGTACGGAGGTGAAGGGCTCGTGCGGAGATGACGGGTGCGGGCCTGGACCTGGACCCGGTCCCGGGAGCGCGACAGGCGGCAGTCCACCGGGGAATCTTCCGGGGTGAACTGCCGCCCGTGTGACAGGACGTGTGCCTGGAAGCGGCGAGCCGGGAACGTGCGGAATGTCTGGGCGGCCTACTTGGTCGGCTTCTTGCCCGTGACACCCAGGTGCACCAGCAGCGCCAGGTTCGGCTTCAGTTCAGCCTGCTTGACGCCCCACGTCTGGAAGCCCTTCTGGTGCGAGGCCACCGCCGCGAGCATCGCCACGAGGGAGCCCGCCATGGCCGCGGGGTTGACGTCCTTGTCGACCTTGCCCTTGGCCTGGAGCTCCTTGACCGTGTCCGTGAGGGAGTTGTTCACGGAGTTGAGGATCTTCATACGGATCTTGTAGAAGCGTTTGTCGCCCTCGGCGGCGCCCAGGTCGACGACCCGGAGGATGGCATCGTTTTTGCGCCAGAACTCAAGGAATCCGTCCACGAGTTCCTGCGCGGTCTGCCAGCCCGCCTTGCCGACCCAGGAGCGTCCTTCGAGGACCTCGGTCAACCCGGCTCCCTCGGCCGCCATTTGCTCGGCGATCTCCAGGACGGCGCCTTCGACGTCCGGGAAGTACTGGTAGAAGGTCGCCGGTGAAGTGCCCGCCTTCCGGGCGACGTCGATGACTTTGACGTCGCGGTAGGGCGAGGAGCTGAGCATCTCGCTGAGGCAGTCGAGCAGCTTCTGCCGCGTCGCCTGCCCGCGCCGACCGGCCACACGGCCGTCGACGGTACGCACTTGTCCTGTCATGCCGTCAGCTTACCGAGGGGTGATCGGAGCGCGATTCGGCCGACTGCAAATGGGGTGCACCGACCTGCGGAGCGGTGGAGCCGCCCGCTCTGCGGGATCGGCGGAACGCCGTTAGCTTGGCCGCATGGCTGGATCTGACTCTGCCGCGTTCGCCGAGGGCGTCCCCTGCTGGATCGACGCCCAGCTGCCGGACGTCGAGGCGGGCAAGCGTTTCTACGGCGGACTGTTCGGCTGGACCTTCGACTCCGCGGACCCTGCGGACCCTGCGGACCTCACGGACCTCACGGACCCCGCCGGTCCCTCGGAGGGCGCCGCACCCTCCGAGGCAGGGGCCGAGGCAGGGGCCGGGACCAGGGCAGGTACCAGGGCCGAGGCCGAGGCCGCGCAGTGGGCCGACAGTCCGTACGCGGGCGCCGTGCGGGCGCGGCTCGGCGGGGAACCCGTCGCGGCCCTCGTACCGAAGCGGGACGGGCGGATGCCCACCGTCTGGACGGTCTGGTTCGCCACCCCGGACGCCCACGACATGGCCGACCGCATCCGCAAGGGGGGCGGCCAGATCGTCACGACCCCCGTGCCGGTGGGCCCGTACGGGATCGGGGCCCTCGCCGCCGACCCCGAGGGCGCGGTCTTCGGGCTCTGGGAGGCCGGTACGCACCCCGGCTTCGGCGGCAGCCGCGGGACGGGCACCTTCAGCTGGGTCGAGCTGTACTCACGGGACACCGCCACCGCCGACGCCTTCTATCCCGGTCTCTTCCGCGAGGCCCTCTTCGGGCCGGGCGTCACCCGGGAATTCGGCCGCGCCCACATCTCCGACGTCTATCCCGCCGAGATGCCGCCCCATTTCCTCGTGCACTTCGGGGTCCAGGACTGCGAGGCGGCGCTCGGCGCGGTGGCGAGGCTCGGCGGCCGGGTCCAGGCGCCGCCCTTCGACACCTCGTACGGACGGGTGGCCGTCGTCAGTGATAATCAGGGGGCGTCGTTCGCGCTGCTGCAGCGCCGCGACGGCGGATGAGGCGTCCACGATGGGGGACGAGTCATGCTCCAGCGCGGAATTTCAGGTTTCTGCGCCGCTGAAATAGACGATGCTCCAGGGCCGAAACCCGTGCGGGAAGCTCTGAAAGGCACCGAAAAGCCCCGGCCGACGTTGAAAATCAAGGCGGCGGCGGGCTTTTTGCCCGGGAATGGTGGGAGACATCCCGAATGGGTCCCGGGTTCGCAACCGGAGCGCAGGACAGGAAGAATCGGGGTGCGTACCGCCGGATCGGTTCGGTGGTGAGACGCTGCGCAGTGGCTGAAGCTGCGGCTGGAGCGGTGGCTGGAAGCGCGGCCGCGTACGGGGAGGTGGCAGGCAAGTGGTGGATCAGCTGACACAGCACGATCCGCGGCGGATCGGGCCGTTCGAGGTGCTGGGACGGCTGGGCGCCGGCGGCATGGGGCTGGTCTATCTCGCGCGCTCGGCCTCGGGCCGGCGCGTGGCGATCAAGACGGTCAGGACCGAGCTCGCCGAGGACCAGCTGTTCCGCGTCCGCTTCTCGCGCGAGGTCGAGGCGGCCCGTGCCGTCTCCGGCTTCTACACGGCGGCCGTCGTCGACGCCGACGCGCGCGCGGCCGTGCCCTGGCTGGCCACCGCGTACGTGCCCGCGCCCTCCCTCGAAGAGATAGTGACCGAGTGCGGGCCCATGCCGGCCCAGGCGGTCCGCTGGCTCGCCGCGGGCGTCGCCGAGGCGCTGCAGTCCATCCACGGCGCCGGTCTCGTCCACCGCGACCTGAAGCCGTCGAACGTCCTCGTCGTCGAGGACGGGCCGCGCGTCATCGACTTCGGTATCGCCTCCGGTGTCTCGAACACGCGTTTGACGATGACGAACGTCGCCGTCGGTACGCCCGCGTACATGTCACCCGAGCAGGCGAAGGACTCCCGCAGCGTGACCGGCGCGAGCGACGTCTTCTCGCTCGGCTCGATGCTCGTCTTCGCCGCCACGGGTCACGCGCCCTTCCACGGCGCGAACCCCGTCGAGACCGTCTTCATGCTGCTCAGGGAGGGGCCGGACCTCGAAGGGCTCCCCGACGAACTGCGTCCGCTGATCGAGTCCTGCATGCAGATGGACGCGACGGCCCGCCCCAACCCGGCCGACCTCCAGGCCCAACTGGCACCCCACCTCTTCGGCTCCGGCTCCGACGACAGCGGTACCGCGTCCGCGTGGCTGCCCGAGCGGGCCGTCAGCCTCATCGAGACGCGGCGCGGCGGCCGGCCCGCCCCGAAGCCCTCGTCCGGCCGCAGCGGCGGACGCGGGGTGGCCGTGGTGCCGCCCCCGCCGCCGCACGACCCGCCGATCCCGCCCATGCCGTCGTCCGGGCCGCCGCGCATGCCGGTCGGCGCGGGCGTCGGCCGGCCGGGCGGTGCGCCCGACGTCGGGCCCGTACGTCTCGCCGGTGCCCAGGTGCCGATCGGGCCGGGCCCGCGCGTCGCCGACGCCCGCGCGGCGGCGGTGAAGGCGCCTCCCCCCGAGGCCGGACTCGCCGCCGCCTGGTCCCGCTCGCGCCCCGGCGTGAACGGCGCCGAGCCCGTGGCGGCCGTCCCCGCGCCCGCCGGGCCCGACGGCGGCTCCTCCTGGCGGCCGTGGCGCTTCCGTATGTCGAACGACGTGTGGGGGACGCCCGCCGTCGCCGGAGACCTGGTCTACGTCACCTCCTTCGAGGTGCACGCGCTGGACGTGGCCACCGGGCGGCGCCGCTTCAAGACGCGCGACGTCGCCTGGTCGATGGCGGTCGCCGACGGGCGCGTGCACGCGTCCGACGGGCCCACGCTCTTCGCGCTGGACGCCCGCGAGGGCACCGACCTGTGGCGGCTGCCGACCGACGCCTGGGTGTACTCCCTCAAGGCCGACCGCGGCACGGTCGTCACCGGCACCCGCGGTGGCGGCGTACAGGCCTGGGAGGCCGCCAACGGGCAGAAGCTCTGGGAGATCACCGGCGCCCAGACGGACTTCGAGTCGCCGGAGGCCGGTCCCGCCGTCCACGACGGCACGGTCTACGTCTGGAAGGACGCCCGGCTGCGCGCGCTCGAAGCCCGTACGGGGGACGAGCGCTGGTCGTACCCGATCGGCGACGCGGCCTCCTGCGGGGGCGTGCCCGTCCGGATCACGCACGCCGACGACGGATACGTGTACGTGTCCGCCGGGACGCGCGTCCTCGCCATCGACATCGCCGGCGGGCATGTGCGCTGGCACTTCGAGGCGCCGGCGGTGTTCCTGAGCGCGCCCACGTTCGCGCCGGGGCCGGCCGTCACGGGGGGCGGGGTGTACCTCGCCGACTACCTCGGCACGGTGTACGCGCTCGACGCCACCGACGGGCGTGACCGCTGGCGCATCGCGACGGAGGCGCGGTCCTCCATCGACCCGGTGCTCGTCTCGGCGGGGCATGTCCATGTGGGCAGCGGCAAGGGGCTCTACACCCTGGACGCGGTCACGGGGACGCCGAAGTGGCGCTTCCAGGCGGGCGGCGACCTGGTGGGGGCGCCGGCCGTGGCCGACGGCCGCATCCACTTCGGCTCGACCGACCACCTGCTGTACACGCTGAAGGCGGACGACGGCCGGCTGCGCTGGAAGCTGGCCACCGGTGGGGAGATCACGGGGTCTCCGGTCGTCAAGGACGGGGTGGTGTACGCGTGCAGCAAGGATCGGTGCGTGTACGCACTGGACGCGGAAAAGGGAACGGGCACGGCCCGCTCCTGAACCGGGGTTCCACCGGCCGGCTCCGCGCCACGCGCGTGCCCTGCGGGTTCGTGGTGAGTGCGGGCCCGTCGTGGCCGGTCGCGCAGTTCCCCGCGCCCCTGGGTGGGGGGTGGCTCGGGCCGGGTTTTGACCGCGGGCCGGTGGGGGTTGAGCGCGCCGTTCCCCGCGCCCCTGAGGGGCGAAGGCCGGCGGGCGCCTGAAGGGAAAAGCTGGGGCGCAGCCCCGCTTTTCAGGGGCGCGGGGAACGGCGCGCTCAGCCACGATGCGCCCGCGGTCGAGTCTCCGGCCGACACCCCCACCCCCTCAGGGGCGCGGGGAACGGCGCGACCGGCCCCCACCCGCCCGCAGGGGAGGGTTCAGCGGGTTCGGGATGTTGGGGATCGGGTGTTGAAGAGGTGTGTCTGGGCGTCGGGCGGCAGGTTGCCCAGCGTGATCAGTTGGGGTGCCTGCGACAGCGCCGCCGTCCGCGTGGCCTCCTGGGCCGACCACAGGGCACGGACCGTGCCCTGCACCGCCGCCGGCGGGTAGGACGCGATCACGGTCGCGCAGCGCACCGCCGCCTCCACCGACTCCCCCGGCTCCGTCACCTCCGACACCAGCCCCACCTCGTACGCCCGCCGCGCGGACACCCGTTCGGCCGTTCCCATCAGGGCCATGCGGGCCACCTCCCCGAACGGTGTCCGCTGGGCCAGGTACACGGACTCGTACGCGCTGACCATGCCGTACGTCGTGTGCGGATCGAAGAACGTGGCCGTCTCGTCCGCGATCACGAAGTCCGCCTCGCCGAGCAGATAGAACGCCCCGCCGCACGCCATCCCGTTCACCGCGGCGATCACCGGCTTCCACAGGTCGGACGCCTTCGGGCCGATCGAGGCGAGTGGGTCGTCGAGCATGTAGGGAGACGCCGGCTGCGGAATCTCCGCGTCGCGGTCGAGGCCCGTCGAGAACGCCCGGTCGCCGGCCCCGGTGAGGACGATCGCCCGTATGGAATCGTCGAATCTGAACTCCGCCCAGAGCGACTTAAGTTGAGCCGTCATCTCCAGGTCGATGGCGTTCAGGCGGTCCGGGCGGTCCAGTGTCACCACCGCGACGCCCGTCTCCTTGTCGGTGGTGGTCCGCAGGGCGGTCATGGCCGCTCCAGGACCCAGCGCGGCAGCCGGGGGCCGTCCCTGCCGTCCCCAACGCCGGTACCGAACACCACCTGCACCCGCGCCCCGATCCGGATCCGTTCCCCCGCCACCGAGTTGAGAGGCGCGTCCGGGCCGCTGACGAGGTTGCCCACCAGCCGGATCCGCCGCGCTTCCGCCAGTTCGACGACGACCACGTTGTACGGGGCCTGCGCCGCGTAGTCCGGCAGGAGCGGGGGGTGCGGGATCACGTACGACCAGATACGGCCCCGGCCGCTCATCCTGCGCCACTCGCTGTCGAAGGAGTGGCAGTGCGGGCAGCAGGGGCGGGGCGGGAAGCGCAGTTCCCCGCAGCCGGGTTCGGCGCAGGCCTGGACGCGCAGTTCGCCGCGGGCCGCGTACTCCCAGAAGGGGGCGCCGTCGTCGTCCACCACAGGTGTGAGCATGTGCACTCCTCAGGTCCTCAGAAGCAGGGCGGAGGTCGGGACGCCCTCGCCCGCCGTCACCAGACAGGTCGCCGCGCCCGGCACCTGCGCCGTACTGGTCCCCCTGAGCTGCTTCACGCCCTCGTTGATGAGGTTGAAGCCATGGACGTACGCCTCCGAGAGGCCGCCCCCGCTCGTGTTCAGCGGCAGCCGGCCGCCGATCTCCAGGGCGCCCCCTTCCGTGAAGGCGCCGCCCTCGCCCCGGCCGCAGAAGCCGTAGCCCTCAAGGGAGAGCGGGATGAGCGGGGTGAACGCGTCGTAGATCTGGGCGACGTCCACGTCCTCCGGGGTGAAGTCCGCCTGCTTCCAGAGGTGGCGGGCGGCCGTCCAGGCGGGGCCCGTCAGCGGGTCGTCGTTCCAGTAGTTGACCATTCCGTGGTGCTGGGCGGGCAGGCCCTGGGCGGCGGAGTGCACGTACACGGGCCGCTGTCGGCAGTCGCGGGCGCGTTCGGCGGAGACGATCACGCAGGCCAGCGCCCCGTCCGTCTCCAGGCAGTTGTCGAACAGGCAGAGCGGCTCGCTGATCCAGCGTGAGGTCATGTACATGTCCCGGGTCAGCGGTCGTTCGTACATCATCGCCGCGGGGTTCTGGTTGGCCCGGTTGCGGCAGGCGAGGGCCACGTTGAAGAGGTGGTCGCGGGTCGCCCCGTACTCGTGCAGATAGCGGCGGGTGAGCATGGCTATCTCGTCGGCGGGGCGCAGGAGGCCGAAGGGGCGGGTCCACTGGGCGGGGGTGGGGAGTTGGACGGCCGTGTTCTTCCACGGACGCGGTCCGCTGCCGCGTTTGCGGGAGCGCCAGGCGACGCCGACCGTGGCCTGGCCGGTGGCCACCGCGGACGCCAGATGCGCGACCGTGGCGCATGAACCGCCGCCCCCGAAGCCGACCTTGCTGAAGAAGCTGAGGTCGCCGAACCCGACGGCCTTGGCGACCTCGACCTCGTCGGTCTCCTCCATGGTGTAGGAGGCGAGCGCGTCGACCTCGGCCGGTGAGATCCCCGCGTCGTCGAGGGCGGCGAGGATCGCCCGACAGGCCAAGGTCTTCTCGCTGTCGGGGAGTTGCTTGGCGAAAGGCGTCTGTCCGATCCCGACGACGGCGGTCGCGTCCTTGAGCCCCGCTGCCCCTGTGCCTGCCATGGGCGTACCTCCACGACGGTCCACGAATGCTGACAGGGCGTCAGGCTACAGCTAATCTGACGGGTAGTCAGCTAGCGGTCGTCCGGCCGATCGATCGGACGACCGCTCGGGCGGCGGAGGGAGGCCTGCTGTGCGCGGTGACTTGGAGTGGGAGACGATCCCGGGGCTCGTGCGGGCGGCGGCCGAGCGGTACGCGGACGTGGAGGCGGTCGTCGAGGGCCGTACCCGCGTCACGTACGCGGAGCTGGGCGCCCGGGTGGAACGCGCGGCGGCGGCCTGCGTCGCGAACGGCGTGGAACCCGGCGACCGGGTGGCCATCTGGGCGCCCAACACCCTGGACTGGATGACGTCCGCCCTCGGCGCGGTGTCGGCGGGCGCGGTCCTCGTCCCGCTGAACACCCGCTTCAAGGGGACGGAGGCCGCGTACGTACTGGCCCGGAGCCGGACGAAACTGCTGTTCGTGACCGGTACGTTCCTGGGGACCTCGTACGTGGCGTCCCTGCGGCGGGCCTGCGTCGAGAGCGAGGAGCCGGACGGCACCGGCGCCGGCACGGGCACGCGTACCGGCCGGGGCGAGGGCCCCCTCCCGGGGCTTCCGCATCTGGAGCAGGTGGTCGTCCTGTCCGACGACGCCCCCGCCGACTTCCGTACCTGGAAGGACTTCCTGGCGAGCGGGGACGGCGTGGGGGAGGCCGAGGTGCGGGCCCGGGCCTCGGCGCTCGACCCGTCCGCCCCCTCGGACATCATCTTCACCTCGGGCACCACGGGCCGCCCCAAGGGCGCCGTGATCACGCACGCGCAGACCCTGCGGGCGTACGACGTCTGGTGCGAACTGGCCGGTCTGCGCGAGGGCGACCGCTATCTGATCGTGAACCCCTTCTTCCACACCTTCGGCTACAAGGCGGGCGTCATCGCCTGTCTGATGCGGGGCGCGACGATGATCCCGCAGCCGGTGTTCAACGTGGACACGGTCCTCGCGAACGTGGCCTCGGAACGCATCTCGGTGCTCCCCGGCCCGCCCACCCTCCACCAGTCCCTCCTGGACCACCCCAACCGTGACGCGTACGACCTCTCGGCCCTGCGGCTGGTGGTGACGGGCGCGGCGGTCGTGCCGCTGCTGCTGGTGGAGCGGCTGCGGGCGGAACTGGGCGTGGGCACGGTCCTCACCGCCTACGGACTCTCCGAGGCCAGCGGGATCGTCACGATGTGCCGCCGCGGCGACGAGCCGGACGTCATCGCGTCCACGTCCGGCCGCGCGATCCCCGGCACGGAGGTGCGGGTCGTGGACGGGGAGGGCACGGCCGTCGCCCCCGGCACCCCGGGCGAGGTCCTGGTCCGCGGCTTCAACGTCATGCGTGGCTATTACGAGGACGCCCCCGCCACCTCGGAGGCGATGACCCCGGACGGCTGGCTGCGCACCGGCGACATCGGCGTCCTGGACGCGGCCGGCAACCTCAGGATCACCGACCGCATCAAGGACATGTTCATCGTCGGCGGCTTCAACGCCTACCCGGCGGAGATAGAGCAACTCCTCGGCCTGCACCCGGACATCGCCGACGTGGCCGTGATCGGCGTCCCCGACGCCCGGCTCGGCGAGGTCGGCAAGGCCTATGTCGTACGCCGTCCCGGTGTCCCGCTCACCGGCGACGACCTGATCGCCTGGGCGCGCCGCGAGATGGCCAACTACAAGGTGCCCAGGGCGGTGGAGTTCGTCGCCGAACTGCCCAGGAACGCCAGCGGGAAGGTCGTGAAGGGGGAGCTGCGCAGGCGGCGTTGAGGGGCCCCGCCCTGTGCCGACGGGACCCCGGTCGCCCACGCGCCCACGCGGCCGTGCGCCCACGCGACCGTGCGCCCGTGGGCTATTCGCGGGCGGACAGCGCGTGGGCCGGGGCCGTGCGCAGGGCCTGCCGGGTGGGGAGTTCGACCGTGACGAAGGCCGTGCAGATCACGGTCAGCGCGACGGCCGGGAGCAGCCACACCGGGCCCGCGGGCCACGGCCGGTCCAGGAAGCCGATGCCGAGCAGCACGAGCGGGATCGCGGACAGCAGCAGCCCGGTGGCGACCGCGGCGACCCCGATCACCGCGGCCTCGCGGCGCATCATCGCGAGGATCTGGCGCGGGGTGGTGCCGTTGAGGCGGAGCGTGGCGATCTCGTTGCGCCGCTGGGCGGTCGTGGCGACCAGCTTGTTGGCGATGGACAGGAGCAGATAGCCGAGGAGTACGACGATGGTGGCGAGGTTGATCCAGACCGTCGCCGGTGCGTCGCTCAGGCTGTCGCCTGACCCGGTGTCGGTGGGCGCCAGGGCCAACCCGGGCCGGGACGCGGCCAGTTCGGCGAGGTTGCGCTCGGCGGCGTCGGTGCCGTCGGTGCGTACGAGGAGTCGCTGGTCGAGGCCGGCGGTGGTGTGCCCCGCGGCGAGGTCGTGGGAGAGCGCGACCGGGCCGAAGCCGAGGCCGCGGTCGTAGACGGCGACGACCTTCGGGCTGACCCGGCTGCCGTCCCCGAGGACGAGAGTGATCCGCTCGCCGACCTCCGCGCCACGGGAACGGGCGGCCTCGCTGTCGACGGCGACCGTGTCACCGGTGAGCCCGGCCAGGCTGCCGTCCCGTACGCCGAGGTCCAGGACGTCCGGCGCGGCCGGGGTGAGGATCATCGCGGAGGCGGCCTCGACCTCCGGTTCGCCGAACATCTCGTACTCCCACACGACCGTGGTGTCGCTGACCGGGGCCGCCGCCCGTACCCCGTCGGTCCGCCGGACGTCCGCCAGGGTGCCCGCGGGCACCCCGCCGAGTCCCGGTGCGCTCAGGTTCTGCTGGGCGAGCGTGCCGGTACGGGTGTCCTGCGCGGTGGCGCTCATGACGGTCGTCTGCGCGAGGGTGTAGGTCAGGACGAACACGACCGCCATGGCGAGCGCGCTGACGACCCCCGACAGCCGCAGGGCGTACCCGCGGATGTTCGCCACCGCGAGCCAGGTCGGGGCCGAGACCCCGGGCCGCAGCCGGCGGGCCGCCGTGTCGCCGATGCCCTTGACCAGGGCCGGTCCCGCCAAAGCGAGACCGATCGCGCCGATGATGCCGGCCATGGAGGTGGCCGCCGCGCCGAGGACCGTCCGGCTCAGCAGCGGCACCACCGAGAGTGTCGTCGCGGCGACGATCAGCAGCAGGCCCGAGCGGATCCGGACCTTCGAGGGGGTACGGGGCTCCACGCGCGACTCGGCGACCGCCTCCGTGGCCGGCAGCCGCGAGGTGCGCCACGCGGCACCGCGGGCCGACACCTGCACGGCGAGACCCAGGAGGAGAACGGTGGCGAGCGCGGGCAGCGGGCCGTAGGTGAGCGGCAGACCGGCCGGGATCACCTCGCGGTCGACGAGCATCCGCCGGAACTGCCCGGCCAGCAGATAGCCGAGGCCCACCCCGGGCACGACCGCCACGGCGGCGATGACCGAGGCCTGCGCGGCGGCCAGCCGTCTGATCTGCTTCGGGGTCGCGCCGACGGCCCGCATCAGGGCGAGGTCGCGGCGCTGGCCGCCGATCGACACGGCCAGGGCGCTCGCCAGCACGAACCCGATGATCATCATGACGATCCCGGAGAGCGAACCGGCGAGCAGGATCAGCAGCGAACGGGCCGCGCCCGCACCGGGGGAGGCGATGTCCCCGCGGTCGGAACCGGTGGAGACGATCACCTCGGCGCCGGCCTTGCCGGAAGCGGTTCCGTTCGCGTCCTTGCCGGCGTTCCTGCCGGCTTCCTCGACCGCCTCGCGGGCCGCGGCGGCCACCGAGGCCTCGGCGCCCGGCTCGGTGCGCAGACCGACCAGGTCGACGGTCCCGGCGCGCGCTCCCGCATTGCCGACGCTGCCGCTGCCGCCGTCGCGGCCCGCCAGCCGCCGGGCCGTCGGGTCGGCGAAGAGGATGCCCGCGCCCGGGGCGTCGACCACCGCCGTGACGCGGTACCCGGCGGCGGACCGGCCGGCCGCGACGATCTCGACCCGGTCGCCCGCCCGGACACCCGCGGCCTCGGCCGTCGCCCGGTCGAGCGCCACCTCGGCGGCGCCGGACGGCTCGTCGCCCCTGACCTCCGCATCCGTGAGCAGCTTCGTCGACGACCAGCCGTGACCGGCCGTCCGCGGCTCCTCGGCCGGTACGACGCGGCCGTCGGCGTCGACCACGGCGGCGGGGAAGCTGACGTCACCGACCGCCGCGGTGACCCCGGGCAGTTCGGCGAGCCGGTCGACCAGGGAGGCCGGGACCGTGCCGCGTTCCGGCAGGGCGATCGGCAGGTCCCCGGCCGGATGGAAGCTCTGGTCGGTGGAGACCACGACGCCGGCTCCGGCGAGCCGTCCGGCCGGCAGCTGGGAGCGCAGGCCGGACTCGGCCAGTACTCCCGTGCCGGTGATCAGGGCCGCGCCGCCGAGCACCGCGCACGCCACCGCGATCAGGGCGGTGATCCGGTGTCCTGCCATACGGACCGCGAGATGCAGCATGGTTCTAGACCTCTCCCAGCTTGACGAGACGGTCGGCCAGTTCGGGGGCGGTGGGCCGGTACAGGCGCTCCACCACCCGGCCGTCGGCCATCACCACCGCGTGATGGGCCTGGGCGGCGGCGGCCGGGTCGTGGGTGACCATCACCACCGTCTGGCGCAGCTCGTCGACCAGTTCGCGCAGCAGGCCCAGCACCTCGTGGGCGCTGCGCAGATCGAGGGCGCCGGTCGGCTCGTCGGCGAACACGACGGCGGGCTTCGCCACCAGGGCCCGTACGATCGCGGCCCGTTGCTGCTGGCCGCCGGAGAGTTCGGCGGGCCGGTGCGCCATCCGGTCGGCGAGACCGACCCGCTCGACCAGCGTCCGTACCCATTCCCGGTCCGGGGCGCGGCCCGCCAGCCGCAGCGGCAGCGTGATGTTGTCGGCGACGCTGAGGGCGGGGACCAGGTTGTAGGACTGGAACACGAAACCGATGTGCTCGCGGCGCAGTTCGGTACGGCGGGTCTCGTTCAGCCCGCTGATCTCACGCTCGCCGATACGGATGCTGCCCGAGGTGGGGGAGTCGAGACCGGCGGCGCAGTGCATCAGCGTGCTCTTGCCGGAGCCCGAGGGCCCCATCACGGCGAGGAACGTGCCGTGTTCGACGCTCAGCGACACGTCGTCGAGGGCGCGGACGCCTCCCGCGTACGTCTTGCTGACGTTGGCCAGCTCGATGGCCGGCGCGGTCGGTGCAGCCATCGGGTGGCCGGCTCCCGCGAGGACCCCGCTCATCGCCGGCCCCGCAGGTGACGGACGACGAGCGCGGTCACGCACACGGCGGTGACCCCGCCGCAGACCAGGTGGACCCCGGTGGAGGCGGCGCTGTAGGAGGCCACCATGTTGCCGACGGTGCTGATCACCAGGACCAGCCACAGCGCCGTACGCACGAAGCGGTCCCGGGTGATGCCTTCCCGGGGGGCGTCCTGCCGCGCCGGGTCCGTGCTTCCGGGGAAGCCGTCGAGGCGGTAGGGGTCCGTGGTCGTCATGGCTGTCCCTCTTCGGAGTCGTCGAGCTCTTCGGACCCTGTGCGGTGCGCGGCGCCTGGCGCCTGGTGCGCGGTGTGCGGTTCGCGGTTGGCGATTCGCGGTGTGCGACTCGCGCTGCGGGTCTCGCTGTCGTGGCTTCGAAGTTACGGATCAGGACCCCCGTCGGCCGAGCCCGCCAGCAGCCCGAGTGGGGGTACAGCAGGCTGTACCTCTACGCTCCTCCACGACAGTGGAACGGTCGCTCGCGCAGGGCTGTGGACGAGCGGGAGAGGAGGGGCGGATGCCGACCCCACCCGACGAGGGCGGCGAGGACAGGCCCGGTATCCGGGCCACCGTCGTCCGGGCGGCCGGCGCGGCCGTCGCCGCTCTCGAACAGCTCGTCGGCGGACTCGGCACCGCGCTGATGGCGCTGCTCGTTCTCTTCTGGGCCGCCGTGACCGCCGTGGCGTCCCTGGCGGGCGTCGGACTGCTGATGGCACCGCTCGTCCTGCGGGTCCTGCACGCGCTCGCCGGACGCGAACGCGACCGGCTCGGCCGGTGGGGACCCGAGGTGATCGGGCCGGACCCGGCGCCGACCGCGCTGCGGCTCGCCGTCGTCGACCCGACCACACGCCGCGAACTGCGCTGGCTGGCCCGCCACGCCTCGCTCGGTCTGCTGCTCGGCTTCGCCGGCCTGCTGCTGCCGCTGCTGGCCCTGCGCGACTCCCTCTTCCCGCTCTACTGGCGCCTGCTGCCGGAGGGCGCGACCAGTACGTCCCTCGGCATAGGGGTCGCGGAGACCTGGGCCGACGCGGCCGCCGCCGGCCTCCTGGGACTCGGCTGGACCGCCATCATCCTGGGCCTCAGCCCCGGCATGGCGCGCCTCCAGGCCCGGCCCGGCCGGGTCCTCCTCGCGGCCGGGCCCGACACGGACCTGTCCCTGCGGGTCGCGGAACTCACCGCCACCCGGGCCGCCGCCCTGGACGCCCACGCCACCGAACTGCGCCGTATCGAGCGCTCGTTGCACGACGGCACCCAGAACCGGCTCGTCACCGTCACCGTGCTCCTCGGCGCCGCACGCCGCATGGTCGCCCGCGATCCGGCGGGCGCCGAGGAACTCCTCGAACGCGCCCAGAGCGCCGCCGAACAGGCCCTGTCCGAACTGCGCTCGGTGGCCCGGGGCATCCTGCCGCCCGTCCTGGCCGACCGGGGGCTCGCCGGGGCGCTCACCGGACTCGCCGCGAGCTGTCCGGTGCCCTGCCGGATCGACGTCCAGGCGCCCGAGCGGTGCGCCGCGTCCGTGGAGGCGACCGCCTACTTCGTGGTCGCCGAGACCCTGACGAACATCGCCAAGCACAGCGGGGCACGGCAGGCGGCGGTCACGGTCCGCAGCGGTGGCGGGCGGCTGAGCCTGGACATCACCGACGACGGCCGGGGCGGCGCCGACGAGAAGGCCGGGTCCGGGCTCACCGGCATCCGCAACCGGATCGCCGCGCACGACGGCACCCTCGAACTGGCCAGCCCGCCCGGCGGCCCGACGACTCTCAAGGTGGAACTGCCATGCGGATTGTGATCGCCGAGGACGACGCGCTGCTGCGGGAGGGGCTGGCGCTGCTGCTGCGCGCGGAAGGGCTCGACGTGGTGGGGACGGCCAGTACCGGTGACGGCATCCTCGACGCCATCGACACCCACAAGCCGGATGTCGCCATCCTCGACGTACGGATGCCGCCGACGCACACCGACGAGGGGATCGTCGCGGCGGTGGAGGCCCGGCGGCGACGGCCCGATCTCGCGGTCCTCGTCCTGTCGGCGTACGTCGAGCAGTCGTTCGCCACGGAGTTGCTGGGCGGTGGGGTGACCGGGCTCGGCTATCTGCTCAAGGAGCGGGTGGGGCGGGTCGAGGAGTTCCTGGACGCGCTCCATCGCGTGGCGGGCGGGGGTACGGCGATCGACCCGGAGGTCGTCGCGCAGCTGTTCACCCGCAGTAGGCAGGACACCCGGCTGGAGCGGCTCAGTCCGCGCGAGCGGGATGTGCTCGCGCTGATGGCGGAGGGGCTCGGCAACGGGGCGATCGCCGAACGGCTCGTGGTCACGGAGGGGGCCGTGCACAAGCACATCCGCAGCATCTTCGCGAAGCTGGACCTGTCGCCGGCCGATCAGGTGGATCGGCGGGTGGCGGCGGTTCTTCGGTACCTGGATGATGCGCGGCGCAGGGCCTGACGGCCCGCCCGTCACGGGGAGTGCGTGGGGTGCGGGGTGCGTGGTGCGGTGCGGGTTCGGTGGGGGCTGGCCGCGCAGTTCCCCGCGCCCCTGGGGTGGGGGGGGTGGTTCCGGTTGGGTTGTGGGGTGCGGGTCGGTGGGGGCTGATCGCGCAGTTCCTCGCGCCCCTGGGTGGGATGGGGCTCGGCTCGTTGGTACAGGAGGCGCTACCTTCTTGCGGGGGAGTGCATCAGGGGCTCCTGGGGCGCCTGCTTGATCGTGTTGCACAGGTGGAGTTTCTAGCGTGGTGGTCGTACCGCGACGACGGCCCGACCCCGACCGAGACGCTTGGAGCCCGTGACCCATGAAGACCGAACTCACCTCCCGAGTGGTGGCCACGACCCTGGCGACCGTGCTGGCCGGCATCGGCCTGACCCTGCCCGCCGCGGGCGCGACCGGGGCCACCGGCACACCCGCGCACAGCGCCTCGCACAGCAGGGCGTTGCAGGCCGGCGTGGACGCGGTCATGAAGACCGGGACCGTCGGGGTCGTGGCGCGGTCGACGGGCCCGCGAGGCGTCCGGTACGCCACCGGCGGGGTCGCCGACCGAGCCACCCAGGCGGCCGTACGCCCCGGTGACAGGTTCCGGATCGCCAGCGCCAGCAAGACGTTCGTCGCCACGGTGATCCTGCAACTCGTCGGCGAGGGACGCCTGTCGCTCGACGACACCGTGGAGCAGTGGCTGCCCGGAGTCGTCTCGGGCAACGGAAACGACGGCGGCGCGATCACCGTACGGCAGCTGCTCCAGCACACCAGCGGACTGTTCGACTACACGTCGGACTTCCCCGAGTTCGAAGGCACGGCCGGCTACCAGGCCGAGCGCTACCGCACCTGGACCCCGCAGGAGCTGGTCGGCATCGCGATGCGGCACACCCCGGGATTCGCGCCCGGCGACGGATGGAGCTACTCCAACACCAATTACATCCTCGCCGGAATGATCATCGAGAAGGCCACCGGGCACACCTGGAACGAGGAGGTCGACCGGCGTCTCATCCGCCCGCTGGGCCTGCGCGACACCCTCGCCCCGACCACCGAGTCCCGTATCCCCGGCCGCCATCTGCGCGGCTACTCCAGCTTCGAGGAGGAGGGGCCGGCGATCGACATCACCGAACTCAACGCCTCCGCGGGCGGCGCGGCGGGCGCCATGATCAGTACGACGGCCGACCTGAGCCGCTTCTACCAGGCGCTCCTCGGCGGCCGGCTGCTGCGCCCTGCGGAGCTGACGGCGATGAAGACGACCGTACCGGCCCCGGAACTGGACGACGCCTGGCCCGGTGTGCGTTACGGCCTCGGTCTGATGAGCGTCCCGCTGTCCTGCGGCGGGGTCTACTACAGCCACGGAGGCAACCTCCCCGGCTACACCACCCGCAACGGCACCAGCGACGACGGCAGCCGCACCGTCGTCCTGAACTCGACCGGCGACGGCTCCACCGACGCGTCCACCCAGGACACCCAGAACGCTTTGATCGACGACGAACTCTGCGCGTAACGCCAACCCCGGGGCACGCCTCGTAAGGGGCGCCTCTTAGGGGCGCGGGGAACTGCGCGACCAGCCCCCACCGGCCCGCAGATGGCAACGAGCCTACGCCGACGCCGACGTCGAAGTCCCCGAGCCCCGCGCCAGCGAATCCCGCGCCAGCGATTCCCGCGCCGCCGCCCGCAACGCATGGATCTCGTCCCGGGCCCCGCGCCGCGCGGGAGCGCCCCGCCCCGCGGCACCCACCGTGTGCTCGGCCTTGCGGAGCCGCGCGGCCGTGGACGGGAACCTGGCGATCTCCACGGTGACGGCCCAGGTGTCGAGCAACTGGATGATCGGTCCGAGACTGCCGGTGCGCGCGGCGGCGCCGATGGCCCCGTCGGTGTCCCGCTCCAGCTCGGCGAGCCGGTGCGGGGCAACCCGGATGACGGCCGCGCGAAGGGCGCCGGGTGTCCGTTCCGGCCGGGGAACGAGGGGTCTGCCGGGCTCGATGGGGTGCGCTGTCATCGTGAGCCGCACAGTACGGCGTACGGGCGGGCACCGCGAGAACCGGGCCCGCCCGGCAACGAATTCCGGCCGGTCCCGGAGCCCCGGACACGACGACGGGCCGAGCACGGGTTCCGGGCTCGGCCCTGTCGGGGTGATGGAGTGTCAGGGGGTGACCGGCGCCACGGGCATGCCGTTGTCCGGCGGCGCGACGGGCATGCCGTTATCGGCCAGCGCAGGGCTCGCGGCCGCCGCGGTGATGCCGAGCATCAGGACGATCGTGGCGAGGATCTTCTTGGTACGGGTCATCTCTGCTCCTGGTGGAGAGGGGATTCCGAGTCGCAAGCGACCCTAGCGACAGGGGACGTGTGTTCGATGGAGTCGAACGGTTCGAGCCATCGATTGACCTGAACCCTCCCGCGGACAGACCTCGGCCGCGGTGGCTCCCCCTCCGCGCCACCGCGGCCGATCCCCGTCGGGAGAAAGGTCTTTAGTTGTTGTCCAGACCGAGCGCGGGCGGCGTCGGCATCGGGTTGTCCAGCGTCGTGACGCCACCCTTGGCGGGCTCGCTCGGCATCGGGTTGTCCAGTGTGACGACGACGTCCGAGTCCTTCGGCGGCGTCGGCATCGGGTTGTCCATCGCCGTCAGGTCGGGCCCGGCCGGCGGTGTGGGCATCGGGTTGTCCATCGCGGTGAGGTCGGGCCCGGCCGTCGGCGTCGGCATCGGGTTGTCCATCGTGGTGATGGCCTCGTCCTTGACCGAGTCGTCCGGCAGAGCCCCGGCCGTGTCCTTCTTCTTGTCGCTCATGGGGTGACTCCCTTTGCTGATGTTGACAAGTGAAGAACGCCCGTCCAGAGACTCCCCCGAGGGCCGCTGGACGGGCGTTCGGAGCCGCACACTAGCCGGTTGGGCTCCTGGTCAGACCGTCTGCCCCCCGACGCGACGGTGTGACAGGTAGAGACTGACGCGCGGAGATAAACGAATGCTGAACGTCTGCATCCGCCCTGGTGGGCGGTCCGTCGATCACGCAGCGGCGGCGGGTGTGAGCAGGGCGCGCACCTCGGCGGCCTCCTCGGCGCCACAATGCTCGTAGAGGTTGAGGGCCTCTCTCCAGCAGGCCGTGGCCCGGTCCACCTGTCCCAGGACCGACAGGGCCCGCCCCAGCAGCGTCAGGACGTTGCCCCGCATACGGTCGCCGCCGATGCACCTGAGTGCGAGCGCCTGTTCGGCATGTTGCGCCGCCGGCGCGGGACGGTGGGCGGCCAGATGGACCTCGGCGATACGGAAGTGGGTCGTCCCCTCCCAGAGCCGCTGCCGGTGGTCCCCGAGGATGCCCAGGGCTTCGGAGAAGTGGCCGAGCGCCTCGGAGTGCCGCCCGGCCATGTGCAGAGCGATCCCCACCGCGTAGTGGCCGTTGGCGAGGCGTACCGTCCGGCCGAATTCGGCATGGATCGAGACACCGCGCTGTGCGATCTCCACGGCCTTGGTGACGTTGCCCATGCCGAGGTGGGCGCGCGAGAGATTGCAGAGGCTGGTCGCTTCGAACGGCCGGTTGTCGGCGGCCCGCAGAAGCTCTATGGCCTGATCGAAGAACTCCTTGCCGTCCGCGTGCCGGCTCTGGTGCAGGCAGATGAGGCCCCGGTTGTTGGCGACCCAGCTGATCGCGGTGGCGTCCTGCGCGGCACCCGCGAGCGCCATGGCGCGCTGGGCCTCGTCCTCCGCCTGCTGGATGCGGCCGGAGACCAGGAGGACGTCGGTGAGGATCGTCCTGGCCCTCCCTTCCGCCCGCTCGTCCCCCGCGGTCCGCGTGGCGTCGCACATCGCCCGGGCCGTGGTCTCGTACTGGTGCGAGTTCGCCCCCGACTCGGTGAGATCCTTGGCGGCCCACAACAGATCCACCGCCCGCCGCAGGAACTCCGTCCCCGCCGACTGCCGTACGCACGCCAGCAGCGGTGCGGCCTCCGTGTAGAGCCAGTCGAGCGCGGCGCTGCCTCCGGAGAAGGTCAGGCCCGGGTACTGCGTCGTCTCCAGATGGTCCACCAGGCGGTCGCCGGGGCGCTCGATGGCGTACACGCGCGCGGCCGTGGAGAGGTAGAAGTCGAGCAGACGCGACATCGCGGCGGCCCGTTCGCCCGGCGGTTGTTCGTCGCGTTCGGCGCACGCACGCGCGTAGAGCCGTACGAGGTCGTGGTAGCGGTAGCGGCCGGGCGCCGCCGATTCCAGCAGCGAGGTGTCGACGAGGGATTCGAGGAGTTCCTCGGTGTCGTCGAGGGGCAGGTCGAGGACCGCGGCCGCGGCGGCGAGGGACATGTCGGGGCCGTCCGCGAGGCCCAGCAGCCGGAAGGCGCGGGCCTGGGCGGACTCCAGCTGCCCGTAGCCCAGTTCGAAGGTGGCCTTCACGGCCAGGTCGCCGGCCTGCAGTTCGTCCAGGCGTCGCCGTTCGTCCGCGAGTTTCGCCGCGAGGACCGAGACGGTCCAGGTGCGGCGGGCGGCCAGCCGGGAGGCGGCGATCCGGATGGCGAGCGGCAGGAAGCCGCAGGCCGCCACGACGTCGAGCGCGGACTGGCGTTCCGACTCCACCCGCTCGGTGCCGACGATCTTCGTGAAGAGCTGGAGGGCCTCCTCCGGCGACATCACGTCGAGGTCGACCAGGTGCGCACCGGCGAGGTCGACCATCCGCACCCGCGAGGTGACCAGCGCGGCGCAGCCCTCGGTGCCGGGCAGCAGGGGGCGGACCTGGGCCGCGTCCCGGGCGTTGTCGAGGAGGACCAGGACGCGGCGGCCGTCCAGCACCGAGCGGTAGAGGGCCGCCCGTTCCTCCAGGGTGTCCGGAATGGACGAGTCCGGGGTGCCGAGCGCGCGCAGGAAGGCGCCCAGTACGGCCTCCGGCGCCGCGGCCCGCGCACCCGCGCCCTGCAGGTCCACGTACAGCTGGCCGTCCGGGAAGGCGACGCGGGACTGGTGGGCGACGTGGACGGCGAGTGTCGTCTTGCCGACGCCGCCGATGCCGGCCAGCGCGGAGACGGCCATCACGCGGCCCTCGGCGCTCGCGAGGACGTCGCACAGCTCGGAGACGAAGGACGTGCGTCCGGTGAAGTCCGGGACGGTCGCGGGCAGTTGGGCGGGGCGCACCGGGGCGGCGGCGGTCTCCGGGGCCAGCGGGGCCGAGGGTTCGGCGAGGCCGGGGTCGGCCTGGAGGATGCGCTGCTGGAGCTCCTGGAGTTCGGGGCTCGGGTCCACGCCCAGTTCGTCGGCGAGCAGCCGCCGGGTGTCGGCGTACGCGGCCAGGGCCTCGGCCTGCCGGCCCGAGCGGTACAGCGCCAGCATCAGCAGTCCGCGCAGCCGCTCCCGCAGGGGCTGGGCGGCGGTGAGCGCGGTGAGTTCGGAGACGGCCTCGGCGTGACAGCCCTGTTCGAGGTCCATGTCGAGGCGGGACTCGGTGAGCTGGAGCTTCCACTCCTGCAGCCGGGTGCGCTGGGTCTCCGCGTACGGGCCCGGGACGCTCGCCAGCACCTCCCCGTCCCACAGGCTCAGCGTCTTGTTCAGCAGGGCGCGCGCATGGCACAGATCGCCCCTGCTCTTCGCCTTCTCCGCGTCGGCCGCCAGTTCCTGGGCCAGGGCGAGGTCGAGGGTGGCGCCGCCGCCGGAGGCGTCGGTGAGCCGGATCGCGTACCCGCCGGACTCGCTGACGAGGACGCCGGGGGAGAGGATCTTGCGCAGTCGCGAGGCGTACGTGCGCACGGCGGCCAGCGCCTGGGACGGCGGGTCGTCGCCCCACAGGGCGTCGATCAGCTCGCCGGACGTCGCCGTGCGGCCCTCACGGAGCAGCAGGGCGGCCAGCAGGGCGCGTTGCTGCGGGGACCCCGTGGGCAGCGCCTGTGCCCCCCGCCAGGCGCGCACCGGTCCGAGCACACTGAAGCGCAGGGCCACCGATTCCTCGGGAACCCACTGCTCCGGTACTCGCGGTACACCGTCCATCGCTGTCCCCCTGCCGAACCGTCATGACAACCAGGCCAGTTTGCCTTGTTCATGGCGGATGCGTCAGCCGTGGGAGACACCGATCACAGGCCGCCATGCCAAGTTCACGCATCCCCTCACAGGGCCCACACTCCGTAGTCGCAACCCCGCGGGGCGGTCCCCGCATTCCGGAGACCGCTCCCCAGTAGCTGACGGATCGTCAGATCAGCGTTACCGTACAACGCATGGAGACCTTCCCGAAGATCATCTCGGTGGACGACCACACGGTGGAGCCCCCCAACGTCTGGCGGGACCGGCTCCCGTCGAAGTACCAGGACACCGGGCCGCGCGTCGTACGCGCCCCGTTGAAGGAAATGACCTTCCTGGGCGGGAAGTTCGCCCCCGTCATGGGCGGCCCCGGCGACGACGGGCCGATCGGCGACTGGTGGGTCTACGAGGACCTGCACCGCCCGCTCACCCGGCTCGACACCGCCGTCGGCTACGACAGGGACGAGATCAAGCTGGAGATCATCACGTACGAGCAGATGCGGCCGGGCTCGTACGACGTCCCGCAGCGCCTCGCCGACATGGACGTCAACCATGTGCAGTCCGCGCTCTGCTTCCCGACCTTCCCCCGGTTCTGCGGCCAGACGTTCACCGAGGCCGCCGACCGCGAGCTGGCGCTGCTCTCGGTGCGGGCCTACAACGACTGGATGGTCGAGGAGTGGTGCGGGCCCGAGGCGCGGGGGCGGCTGATACCGCTCACGCTCATCCCTCTGTGGGACCCGCACCTCGCCGCCCAGGAGGTGCGGCGCAACGCCTCCCGCGGAGTGCGGGCCGTCGCCTTCTCCGAGATACCTCCGCACCTCGGACTGCCCTCCGTTCATACGGACGAGTGGGATCCGTTCCTCGCCGCCTGCGACGAGACCGGCACGGTCATCGCCATGCACATCGGGTCGAGCAGCCGGATGCCCTCCACCTCCGCCGACGCGCCGCCCGCCGTCGGCTCCACCATCACCTTCGCCAACTGCTGCTTCTCGATGGTCGACTGGCTGATGAGCGGCAAGTTCGAGCGCTTCCCGAATCTGAAGGTCATGTACGCGGAGGGGCAGATCGGCTGGATCCCCTACATTCTCGAACGCGCCGACGTGGTGTGGGAGGAGAACCGCGCCTGGGGCGGCGTCGCGGACAAGGTCCACCGCCCGCCGTCCGAACTCTTCACCGAGCACGTCTACGGCTGCTTCTTCGACGACGCCTTCGGCCTGAAGAACCTGGACGCCATCGGCGTCGGCAACGTCCTCTACGAGACCGACTACCCCCACTCCGACTCCACCTGGCCCGAGTCCCGCCAGGTCGGCGAGGCCCAGATGGGCCACCTGGACGCGGACGTCGTGGACCGGATCGTCCGCCGCAACGCGATCGAACTGCTGGGGCTGACGGCGGACGGACTCTGGGCGTCGGCGAAACAGAGGTGAACGGACCCGACGTCCGGACGCCGACGCCTGCGCCGAACAGCACCGCGCACCCGCGCGGTGCGGCGCATTCCGGCCGATCCGGCCGTCACGCCGAGCGATGACCGATGATCTGTGTACCCTGCGGCCGATGGAAATGGGACTCGACGCAGATGACTGGCTGGCGGACACACGGACGTCCTACGACACCGTCGCGGCAAGTTACAGGGAACTGACGCGACACATCTTGGACGAAGCACCCGAAGAACGCGAGGTCCTGGCCGGGTTCGCGGACCTGGTGGGTGCCCGGGGCGGCGGGCCGGTCGCGGACGTGGGGTGCGGGACGGGCAGGATCACGGGCCACCTGCGAGAGCTGGGCCTGGACGTGTTCGGCATCGATCTGTCACCCGGAATGATCGAGGTGGCCCGTCGCGACCACCCCGGGGTGCGCTTCGAGCTCGGCTCCATGACGGACCTCGCCCTGGCCGACGCCTCGGCCGCCGGTCTGGTCGCCTGGTACTCGCTGATCCACATCCCCGACAGCGAGATCGGCTCCGTACTCGCGCACTTCCACCGAGTGCTCCAGCCCGGTGGGCCCCTGCTGCTCAGCTTCCACCTCGGAGACACGTCGCATCTGAAGACCGAGGGCTACGGCGGGCACCCGATGAAGGTCCGTGTTCACCGCCGACAGCACGACCGGACGATCGCGTGGCTCGATCAAGCCGGCTTCGACGTCGAGACGCACAAGACGCTCACCTCGGCCGAGAGCAGGCTGGGCGGGATCATCCTCGCGCGTCGTCGCCCCTGAGAGCGGGCTCGGAGGCGGGTCTCGATCTCCACACCGGTGACGGCGATCGGGCGGCCGGCCCTGGGCGGTGCCACCGGCGCGCTGCCGCCCGATGCCCGGGTCCCGAGCGCGTTCTGATCGCGGGCGGGCCCGTCAGGGCGACGAGTCCCCGCACATACCTTGTCTGACGATCCGTCAGCTATGACGATGGGTGTCGGCCCATCAATATGACGGCCCGTCAGATAGGGGGCGCCGCCCATGCAGAACCTCCCCGAAGGGCGACTGGAGTACGGGATGCAGCTCCCGGTCCAGTCGCAGAGCACCCTCTACGCCGAGGCGTGGGAGGCCGACGCCGGCCCGGGCGATCTCGTGGAGATCGCCCGGGCCGCCGACGTGTCCGGCTTCGCGTACCTCGCGAGCTGCGACCACGTCGCCGTCCCGCGCCGCCTCGCCGCCGCGATGAGCACGGTCTGGTACGACCCGGTCGCCACCCTCGCCTTCCTGGCGGGGGTCACCGAGCACGTACGGCTGCTCAGCCACGTCGCCGTCGTCGGCCTGCGGCACCCCCTCGCCACCGCCAAGCAGTACGCGACCCTCGACCACCTCAGCGGCGGCCGGCTGATCCTCGGGGTCGGCGCAGGTCACGTACAGGAGGAGTTCGAGGCGCTGGGGGTGGACTTCGAGCGGCGCGGGGCGGTCCTCGACGAGTGCATCGACGCGCTGCGGGCCGCGCTCGGCCCGGACGAATATCCCTCCCACCACGGGAAGCTGTACGACTTCGAGGGGCTCGGCCAGCTGCCCCGGCCCGCGCAGGAACACGTACCCGTGTGGGTCGGCGGGTCCTCGCCCGCGGCCGTGCGGCGGGCCGCGGTCCGGGGGGACGGGTGGCTGCCGCAGGGCGATCCGCGGGAGCGGCTGCCCGAGCAGATCGCCCGGCTCGGGCGGTTGCGGGAGGAGGCGGGGGTGACCCGGCCGCTCACCGTCGGCGCCATCACCGAGCCGCTGTACGTGGGGCGGCCCTCGTGGGCCGTGGGCCGCCGGACGGTCTCCGGCTCCGCCGAGGAGATCGCCGAGTCGCTGCGGGCGTACGCGGCGATGGGGGTGCATCAGATCCAGGTGCGGTTCCGGTCTCGGAGCCGGGCCGAACTGACAGATCAGATCGCGGCGTTCGGGTCGGGGGTCGGCCCGCTGCTCGGGTAGGCGGCCGTACCCGTACCCGTACCCGTACCCGGCCGCGGGTGCGTCGTGGCCGGCCGCGCCCACGCGGCGGAGCCGCACATGTCACAGCCCCGCGCCCCTGACAGGGCGCCCATCGGCTTAGGAGTGATCATGGGCAAGTTGGACGGACGGGTCGTCGTCGTCACCGGGGCGGCTCGGGGGCAGGGGGAGCAGGAGGCCCGGCTCTTCGTCGAGGAGGGCGCCTCGGTCGTCGTCGCCGATGTGCTCGACGAGCAGGGGGAGACCCTCGCCAAGGAACTGGGGGCCCGCGCCCGGTACGTACACCTGGATGTCGGCCGGGAGGACGACTGGGCCGCCGCGGTGGCGCTGGCGAAGGAGGCGTACGGGAAGGTCGACGGGCTCGTCAACAACGCCGGCATCCTGCGCTTCAACGCCCTCGTCGACACCCCCCTCGACGAGTTCATGCAGATCGTGCGCGTCAACCAGGTCGGCGTCTTCCTCGGCATCAAGGCCCTGGCCCCCGAGATCGAGGCGGCCGGCGGCGGGACGATCGTCAACACCGCCTCGTACACCGGGCTCACCGGCATGGCGTACGTCGGCGCGTACAGCGCGAGCAAGCACGCCATCGTCGGCCTCACGCGCGTGGCCGCGCTGGAGCTGGCCCCGAAGGGGGTCCGCGTCAACGCCGTCTGTCCCGGCGCGATCGACACCGCCATGAGCAATCCGGCCCTGCTGGACCCGGCGACGGCGGACACCGGATCGGGGGGCGCCCGTTCGGCCGAGGCCGCGGAGGCGGCCTCGGCGGCCGTCGCCAAGCTGTACCGCAAGCTCGTCCCGATGGGCCGGATCGGCAGGGCCGAGGAGGTGGCCCGGCTCGCCCTCTTCCTGTCCTGCGACGACTCCTCCTACATCACCGGCCAGCCCTTCGTGATCGACGGCGGATGGCTGGCGGGTGTGAGCGCGATGTGAGCGCGATGTGAGCGGCGGCGGGGAGCGGCGGGCCGGATGTGACGGGCCATCAGCTATTGACGCCTCACGGGTGCGGTGCCACAGTCGGCGGCAGGTCAATCTGACGATGCGTCAGGTTCGGCGTTCGCCGGACGGATGACGGACACAGGGGACGGTGAACCTCCTTGGAATTCGGGCTCTTTGTACAGGGATACGTGGGCAAGCGGGCCGAGACCGACCCGCTCGCGGAGCACAAGGCGCTGATGGAGGAGACCGAGTACGTCATCCAGGCCGACAAGTCCGGCTTCAAGTACGCCTGGGCGTCGGAGCACCACTTCCTGGAGGAGTACTCGCACCTCTCCGCCAACGACGTCTACCTCGGCTATCTGGCGCACGCCACCGAACGCATCCACCTGGGCTCGGGCATCTTCAACCCGCTCGCCCAGGTCAACCACCCCGTGAAGGTCGCCGAGAAGGTCGCCATGCTCGACCATCTCACCGAGGGCCGCTTCGAGTTCGGCAGCGGACGCGGGGCCGGCTCGCACGAGATCCTCGGCTTCCTCCCCGGCATCACCGACATGAACCACACCAAGGAGATCTGGGAAGAGACCATCGCCGAGTTCCCCAAGATGTGGCTCCAGGACGAGTACGTCGGCTTCCAGGGCAAGCACTGGCAGCTCCCGCCGCGCAAGATCCTGCCGAAGCCGTACGGGAAGTCGCACCCCGCCATGTGGTACGCCGCCGGGTCGCCGCCCTCGTACGCCATGGCCGCCCGCAAGGGGCTCGGGGTGCTCGGGTTCAGCGTGCAGAAGGTCTCCGACATGGAGTGGGTCCTTGAGCAGTACAAGACGGCGGTCGTCGAGGCCGAGCCGGTCGGGGACTTCGTCAACGACAACGTGATGGTGACGACGACGGCGGTCTGCGCGCCCACGCACGACGAGGCGGTACGGGTCGCCGTGAGCGGCGGGCTGCACTATCTGCCCTCGCTCGTCTTCCGCTACCACGACACGTTCCCGCGGCCCGAGGGTTTCCCCGTCTGGCCGGAGACGCTGCCGGAGTACAACGAGGAGTTCATCGAACTGCTCATCGCCGAGGAGCTGTTGATCTGCGGGGACCCGGACGAGGTGCTCACGCAGTGCAAGCGGTGGGAGCAGGCCGGGGCCGATCAGTTGTCGTTCGGGCTGCCGGTGGGGGTGCCCAAGGAGGAGACGCTCCAGACGATCCGGCTGATCGGGGAGCACGTGATTCCGAAGATCGATACCGACCCCGTCCACCGGACCACTCGATTCCGCGGGGCGGTCTGAGGTTCGTCGGAGGGTGCGGGTCCGTCGGGGCTGGTCGCGCAGTTCCCCGCGCCCCCAAAAAAACAAACGAAGGGGCTGTCGTGCTTGACCATCTGATCAGAGGTGCGCGAGTCGTCGACGGGTCGGGGCGGCCCGCCTTCGTCGCCGACGTGGGGATACGGGACGGGCGGATCGCCGTCGTCGGGGCGGTCACCGAGGAGGCCCGGACGTCCGAGGACGCCTCCGGGCTCGTCCTCGCCCCCGGGTTCGTGGATCCCCACACGCACTACGACGCGCAGCTCTTCTGGGACCCGTACGCGACGCCCTCGCTGAACCACGGGGTGACGACCGTGGCGGGCGGCAACTGCGGCTTCACGCTCGCGCCCCTGAACCCCGCGCGGCCCGAGGACGCCGACTACACGCGGCGGATGATGTCCAAGGTCGAGGGGATGTCGCTGGTCGCCCTTGAGGAGGGCGCGCCGTGGAGCTGGCACTCCTTCGGGGAGTACCTCGACGCCCTGGAGGGCCGGATCGCCGTCAACGCCGGCTTCATGGTGGGGCACTGCGCGCTGCGGCGGTACGTGATGGGTCCGGACGCGGTCGGCGGGCAGCCCACGCAGGAACAGCTGGCGGCGATGGTCGCGCTGCTCGACGAGGCGATGGAGGCCGGGGCCTGGGGGCTGTCCACCACCCAGTCGTCCACCCACTCCGACGGCGACGGGAAACCGGTCGCCTCCCGGCACGCCGGGCCCGCCGAACTCCTCGCCCTCTCCCGGGCGGTGGGCGAGCGCGAGGGCACTCAGATCGAGGCGATCGTGGCGGGCTGCCTCGACCAGTTCAGCGACGACGAGATCGACCTGTTCGTGGAGATGAGCGCGGCGGCCGGCCGCCCCCTGAACTGGAACGTCCTGACGATCGACGCGGCCGTCCCCGAGCGCGTGCCGCGGCAGCTGGCGGCGAGCGAGCGGGCCCGTAAGGCGGGCGGGCGGATCGTCGCGCTCACGATGCCGATCCTCACGCCGATGAACATGTCGCTGGGCACCTTCTGCGCCCTCAACCTCATCCCCGGCTGGGGCGAGATCCTCGGCCTCCCGGTGCCCGAACGGATCGGGAAACTGCGGGACCCCGCGGTCCGCGCCGAGATGCTGCGGCGGGCCGACTCCAAGGAGGCGGGCGTCTTCCGCCGCCTCGCGGACTTCGGCCGGTACGTCATCGGGGACACGTACAGCACGGAGAACGAGGGCCTGACCGGCCGCGTCGTACGGGACATCGCGGCCGAGCGCGGCCAGGAACCCTTCGAGACGCTGGTCGAGATCTGTGCCGCCGACCGCCTCCGTACGGTCCTGTGGCCGATGCCGACCGACAACGACCCCGACTCGTGGACCCTGCGCCAGGAGACGTGGCGGCACGAGGACGTCATGCTCGGCGGTTCCGACGCGGGCGCCCATCTGGACCGGATGTGCGGGGCGCCGTACACGACCCGGTTCCTGGGGGATTGCCTGCGGGGCCGCGGACTCGTCACGCTGGAGCAGGCGGTGAAGATGCTCACGGACGATCCGGCACGGCTCTTCGGGCTCCGTGAGCGCGGACGGATCGCGGAGGGTTTCCATGCGGACCTCGTGCTCTTCGACCCGGAACGGATCGACGCCGGCAAGGCCACCCTGGTGCACGACCTGCCGGGAGACAGCCCGCGCCTCGACTCCAAGGCGATCGGCGTCACGGCCGTGTGGGTCAACGGCGTCGAGTCGATACGCGACGACGTGGTGACCGGGGCCGTACCGGGCAAGGTGCTCCGGTCGGGCCGCGACACGCGCACGGTGAGCACCAGGTGACGGGCGCGCCGGCCTCCTCGGTGCGGGGGCTGTTCATCGGGGGTTCGTGGGTGGAGCCGGACGGCGGCCACTACGAGGTGATCGACCCGGCGACCGAGGACGTCGTCGGGTTGGCGCCGGAGGCCTCGCGGGATCAGGTGCACGCGGCGGCAGGCGCGGCCCGCGAGGCCTTCCGGACGTGGTCGCGCACGACGCCGGAGGAACGGGCGGCCGTGCTGCACCGGGCGGCCGAGGAGATCCGCCGCAACCTCCTTCCGTACGCGGAACTGGCGCAGGCGGAGACGGGCGCCACCACGGGTACGGCACGAGGGATGCAGGTGGGCGTCGGGGCGGCCCGGTTCCAGCGGTACGCGCGCGTGGAGCCCGTCGAGGAGCCGCTGCCGCCGCAGATCAACGAGGCGGGCCCGTTCGGCGGGGCGGCCGTGCTGGGCGCGCTCGCCGTACGACGTCCCGTGGGCGTGGTCACCTGCATCACGTCGTACAACAACCCCTGGGCGAACCCGGCGGGCAAGATCGCCCCGGCGCTCGCGATGGGCAACACGGTCCTCGTGAAACCCGCCCCGCAGGATCCGCTCTCCGTCTACCGGATGGCCGAGGCGCTGGAGGCGGCGGGCGTACCGCCGGGGGTCGTGAACGTCGTCTCCGGCTCGCGCGCCGAGGTCGGGGAGGCGGCCGTCGACTCGGACGACGTCGACATGGTGAGCTTCACCGGCTCGACGGCGGTCGGCCGGCGGATCGCCGAGGTGTGCGGGCGCGGGATGAAACGGCAGTTGATGGAGCTGGGCGGCAAGGGCGCGGCGATCGTCTTCGAGGACGCGGACCTGGAGTCGGCGGTCCGGGGCATCGGAACGACGTTCTCGTTCTACAGCGGCCAGATCTGCACGGCTCCGACCCGGGTGCTGGCGCAGCGCCCGATCTACGACCGCCTGGTGTCCGTACTGTCCGTCCACGCTCGCCGTTTGCCGGTGGGCGACCCCCGCTCCCCGTCCACGGTCGTCGGCCCGCTGATCTCGTCCGCGCACCGGGACCGCGTCGAGTCGTACGTCGAACTGGGCCGCAAGGAGGGCGCGCGGGTGGTCGCGGGCGGCGAACGCCCGCCGCTCGAAAGGGGCTTCTACGTGGCCCCGACCCTCCTGGCGGACTGCACGCCCGACATGCGGGTGGTCCGCGAGGAGATCTTCGGCCCGGTCGTCGTGGTCGTCCCCTTCGACGACGAGGAGGAGGCCGTCGCCCTGGCCGACGACACCGACTACGGCCTGATCGACTACGTCTGGTCCGGCGACGTGTCCCGAGCCTTCCGCGTGGCGTCCCGCCTCCGCACCGGAGGCGTGGGCATCAACACGGTGGGCCGCAACATGGAGGCCCCGTTCGGCGGCTTCAAACAGAGCGGAGTAGGCAGAGACGTGGGCTCGTACGCCCTGCACGCGTACGCGGAACTCCAGTCGATGGTGTGGCCGGGCTGAACGCCGCCCGGCATCGACGCCCCTGGGGACGCTGCTCTTCCCCTGCCCGGGCGTCTAGCCTGTGCGGTATGCAGCAGGCTCGGAGGCGGGACCGGCGACCGGATCACCGGGCGGGACCGGTGCGGGACCGGCATCAGGTTCCGGTCTTGGCGGCCTCGGCGGCCTTCGCGGTCGAGGGTGCCGATGTCGTGCTCGTCGGCTATTTCTCCGGCAGGCAGAAGGACTTCGCCGCGTCGATGGACGCGGCGGCGCGGGCGCTGACGGAGCGCGGGGCGCGGGTCGTGGGCCGTATCGTGCAGCGGCGCGGGGTCTCGGCCGGCGGGGTCGGGAAGATGACCCTCCCCTACTCCTCGCGGACTCTCCTGAGCTACGGAAAGGTCCGCGAGACGGCTGAACTCTGCGCACGGACCGAGGCCGACGCGGCGGTCTTCCTGACGCCCCTGACCGAACGCCAACGCCACGTGCTGCCGAGGCTGCTCGGCCGCCCCGCGGTGAGCCTCGCCGACGTCCTGACGGCCGACTGACCGGGCCCGGGCGTCCCGTCCCTCACCGCCCGGCGACCCGCGCCCAGCGCTCCAGGGTGGCGTCCTCGCTCTCGGCGGGCTCCGCCGCTGTGGTCGCCAGGCCCGCCTCGGCCCGTACTCGCGCGGACTTCTCCAGGTCCTCGGTGAGCATCTGGCGGCGCAGTACCCGGGCGGTGAAGGCGGAGGCGTTTCCCTTGGCCGTCAGGTAGGCGGCCACGTCGGCAGGCAGGCTCAGCGTCATTTCGACCGTCATGCGGTCAGCGTAGGGCGCGCGAACACTGCGTGAACGAGGCCGCGTGGCCCGTACCCACGCGCTCGGCGGTCAGCGGCGCCGCAGAGTCGGGTCCAGCAGTGCCGGTGGGGTGTCGTTCTTCTCGTCCGGGGCCAGGTCCGTGCCGGGAGGGACGATTGTGTCTATCGCGTCCAGGACGTCGGGCGGGAGCACCGTGTCCGCCGCCGCCAGCTGCGCGTGCAGGTGGTCCGGCGTGCGGGGGCCGATCAGCGCGCTCGTCACCGCGGGGTGCGCGGTCACGAAGCCGAGGGCGAGCTGGATCAGGGTCAGGCCGGCCTCGTCGGCGACCCGGGCCAGCCGTTCGACGGCGTCGAGCTTGGCCCGGTTGGACGGGACGGCGGTGTCGAAGCGCTGCGGCATGAACGCCGAGCGGTTCGTGGCGACCTTCCGGCCCTCCCGGATCGCCCCCGACAGCCAGCCCGAGGCCAGCGGGCTCCAGGCCAGCACCCCGAGCCCGTACTCCTCGGTCACCGGCAGGACGTGCGTCTCGATGCCGCGCTGCAGGATCGAGTAGGCGGGCTGCTCGGTGACGTAACGGCCCAGGTGGTGCTCGCGTGCGGCCCATTGCGCCTGCACGATCCGGTACGCCGGGAAGGTCGAGGAGCCGAAGTAGCGGATCTTGCCCGCGCGTTGCAGATCGGTCAGGGCCGACAGGGTCTCCTCGTCGCTGGTGGCCGGGTCCCACCGGTGGACCTGGTAGAGGTCGACGTGGTCGACGCCGAGGCGCCGCAGGCTGTCGTCCAGCGCGGTGACCAGCCAGCGCCGCGAACCGCCCCGGTGGTTGCGCTCGTCGCCCATCGGCAGGTACGCCTTCGTGGCCAGCACGATGTCGTCGCGGCGGCCCGCGATGGCCTTGCCGACCATCTCCTCGGACTCCCCGGCGCTGTACGCGTCGGCGGTGTCGATGACGTTGACCCCGCCCTCAAGGGCGGCGTCGACGATCGCGGTGGCCTCCTCCTGGGTGGTGCGCCCGATCCTGCCGAAGTTCATCGCGCCGAGCGCGAGGGAGCTGACCTGCACACCGGTGCGGCCCAAGGTGCGGTACTGCATGGCTGTGTTCCTCCAGGTGTCGCACCCTCACCGCCACCACGGCGGTAAGCGGAGCGCTGTTCCGTTAAATATACGGAGCGATGTTCCGCTTCGCAAGGCCGGCCGGCACTTCCGCTTTCGATAGCGACGCAATAACGACGCTACGGTCGAACGGTAGCGTCGATACGGTTTCGGTGTTAGCGTTGCTCTGGTCGGGAAGCGAGCAGCGCTACCCGCCGAGACGAGGAGCATCGCCATGACCGAGCAGACCGGCACCGGTGCAGGTACCGACACCACCACCCGCGTCGCCATCGTCACCGGCGGTTCCCGCGGCATCGGCCGCGAGACCGCGGAGCGCCTGGCCGCCGACGGATTCGCCGTCGTCGTCAACTACGCGGGCAACCAGACCGAGGCCGACAAGGCCGTCGGCGCGATCACCGAGGCGGGCGGCCAGGCGTTCGCCTTCCGGGCCGACGTGGCCGAGGAGACCGAGGTCTCGGCGCTCTTCGACGCCGCCGAGTCGACGTACGGCGGGATCGACGTCGTCGTGCACGCGGCTGGCGTCATGACGCTCGCCCCGCTCGTCGACACCGACCTCGACGCCCTGGACCGCATGCACCGCACCAACATCCGCGGCACCTTCGTCGTCGACCAGCAGGCCGCACGCCGGCTGCGCAAGGGCGGCGCGATCCTCAACTTCTCCACCAGCGTGCTGGCACTCGCCCTCCCCGGCTACGCGGGGTACGCGGCCACGAAGGGCGCCGTCGAGGCCATGACCCTGATCCTGGCCCGCGAACTGCGCGGCCGGGACGTCACCGTCAACGCCGTGGCCCCCGGCCCGACCGCCACCTCCCTGTTCCTGGACGGCAAGGACGAGGAGACCATCGCGCGGATGGCCGCCCAGCCGCCGCTGGAGCGCCTCGGCACGCCCGAGGACATCGCCGGGGTCGTGTCCTTCCTGGCGGGCCCGGCCGGCCGCTGGGTCAACGGCCAGGTGGTCCGCGCCAACGGCGGCATCGCGTGAATACCCCCTCAGCCCTCAGGAGTTCCGTCATGAGCAGGACGATCGTCATCACCGGGGCGGGTTCCGGGTTCGGCGCGCTCGCCGCGCGGGCGCTGGCCGACGCCGGGCACACGGTGTACGCGGCGATGCGCGACACGGGCGGACGCAACGCCCACCGGGTCGCCGAGGCCGAGTCGTACGCCGCCGAGCACGAAGTCGACCTGCGTACGGTCGAGTTGGACGTCCTGTCGCAGGAGTCCGCGGACGCCGCCGTCGCCACGGTCCTGGCCGGGGCCGGCGCGCTGGACGTGGTCGTCCACAACGCGGGCCACATGGTCACAGGACCCGCCGAGGCCTTCACCCCCGCCGAACTGGCCGCGGTGTACGACACGAACGTGCTCGGCACCCAGCGCGTGAACCGCGCCGCACTCCCGCACCTGCGCGCCCAGGAGCACGGCCTGGTGCTCTGGGTCGGCTCGTCCTCGACCAGGGGCGGCACCCCGCCCTACCTCGCCCCGTACTTCGCCGCGAAGGCCGCGATGGACGCGCTCGCGGTGTCGTACGCCGGTGAGCTGGCCCGGTTCGGCATCGAGACGACGATCGTGGTGCCGGGCGCGTTCACGTCGGGTACGGAGCACTTCGCGACCGGCGGCCACCCGTCCGAGCGGACGGTGCTCCCGGCCTACGAGGAGCGGTACGCGGGCCTGATGGAGCAGGTCGCCGAGCGCCTCGCCGCCCTCGAACCGGCCGGCACCTCCGCGTCCCTGGTGGCCGACGCGATCGTCGAGGTCGTCGACGCCCCGCACGGCAAGCGGCCCTTCCGCGTCCACGTCGACCCCTCGAACGACGGGTCGGAGGAGGTCAGCGGGGTCGCGGACCGTATCCGCGCGGAGTTCCTGGCCCGCATAGGCCTGGCCGACCTGCTCACCCCGCGGACCTCCCGGACATCTCCGGCGGCCTCTCCGCGGTCCGCCGTATGACCTCGGATAGCGTCACGGCCGTGAGTACGAAAGCGCGCATTCTCGAAGTGGCGGCGGCCCTGGTCGCCCAGTCCCCCGACGGGGACGTGTCGACCAGGGCCGTGTGCGAGGGTGCCGGGGTCGGCGCCCCCGCCCTCTACCGCCACTTCGGGGACAAGGAGGGCCTCCTGTCGGCGGTCGTCGACCACGGCTGGGACAAGTACCTCGCGACCAAGCGGGACCGGCCGCCCGGTACGGACCCGGTCGAGGATCTGCGGGACGGCTGGACCACCCACGTCGAGTTCGCGCGGGCCAACCCGAACCTGTTCCGCCTGATGCACTCGCCCGCGATGCGTACGCCCCCGGCGGCGGCGCTGGAGGCCCACCGCATCCTCACGGCCGACCTGCAACGGGCCGCGGCACAGGGCAAGTTGCGCCTGGCCCCCGAACTGGCGGCCCAGATGATCATGTCGGCGAACGTCGGCGTGGCGCTGATGCTGGTCTCCCGCCCGGCGACGTTCACGGACGAGTCGGTGTCACGCCGGGTCCGCGACGCGATCCACGCGACGGTGTTCACGCCGGAGGTGACGGCGACACCCGGGACGACGTCACCCGGGACGGCATCACCGGTGACGGCCGAGGCGGCCTCCGCCCCGGCCGAACCGGACGAGCCCCGCATCCCCTCCACGGCCGCCCGCCTGAACGCCCTCCTGGGCCAGTCCCCGCCCCCGGCCCTCACCCGGGCCGAGGGTGTCCTGCTCAAGGAGTGGCTGGACCGGCTTTCGAACGGGTTCTGAAACCGCCGCACCCGTACCCACGCCTCATCGGCGTACCGGATCGTCGTGCAGGAGGGGGTAGCGGGCCGAGAGGCGCATGGCGCCCTCGGTGACCGCCGGGTCGTGCGAGGCGGCCTGGACGCCGTCGAGATAGGCGTGGGCCGCCGCCTCGAACACGGAGTCCACCGCGGTCAGTTCGGCGGCCAGTGCCTCGCGGCGCTCGGCGCGCCGGTCGTCCAGGGTGTCCTGCTGACGGCGGGCCGCCGCGGCCGCTCCCGCCGCCTGCGCCAGGGTTGCCTCGGCCGCCGCCAGCCGCTTCTGGTGGTGACGGTAGGCGGCGACGAAGGGATGTTCCTCGGACAGGGCCAGCAGGAAGGCGATCCCGCCCGACAGCAGGAGCAGCGAGATGAAGGTGACGCTGACCGTGTGCGGGTCCAGCTGCAGCTCCTGGAGCAGGGTCGGCGCGGGCGGCAGATCGACGTCCAGCTGCCGGGCGAGCTCCTCCATGCCCCCCGTGTCGGGGTCGCGGAAGACGATACGGGCGCGCAGATCGCCCAGGTACCAGGCCGCCACCGCCCAGAGGGACGCGATCGCCGCCGCGATCGGCAGGACCACCCGCAGCGAGGCCGTGGCGCCCCGGCGACGCCACTGGCGACCGGCCTGGAAGGGGCCGAGCGTCATGGCGACACCCACCGCCGCGGTCAGCAGATAGGCGCTGGCCCGGCCCTGCGGAGTGCCGTCGTGTATCGCGAGGAACAGGGTCAGATAGACCGGGAGTTCGACCAGGATCAGCAGCAGGGTCAGGAACCGGCGGGGCCAGCGGGCCATGGCCGCGGTCTCCGTGAGGCCCTCCCAAGGAGCGGCGGCCGGGCGCGACACGGTCCGGCTCTGCTTCTCGGAGTCGTCGTCCCAGTCGGCCGGTCCGTCCGGGTCCTCGCGCGTTCCGGCGTCCGGATCCGTACCGTCGGCACGGCCCGCCCCGAACCGGTCCACGGCCCAGGGCAGCAGCCGTTCGCGGCGGTCCTCGCGGGCGACGGTGCGGGTCGCCGCCCGGTCCAGCCGCGCGACCGCGGCCTGCTGGCGAAGCGTCTCCTCCTGCTGTGCCTCTCTGGACCGGCGGGCCTCGTTCTCCCGGGCCTCGGTGGCGGCGAACAACGCGGCCGAGGACTGCAGTTCCTGCTCCTCGCGCCCGTGGTGACGGGCCACGATGCGGTCGCGCGCATGGTCGCGCAGCCCCCTGAGCCGGCCGAAGTAGGGCAGTCGGTGCAGCGAACCGAGGACGTACGGGTTCAGCGTGCCGTTCCTGGCGGCGCGGCGTCCGGCCGACTCGGCCTCGCCCAGCAGGCGTCTGGCCTCGCGCGTGTCGGTCGGCGGGACCTGGCCGCGCGGCGCGGCGGGGTTCGTGCGCCCGAGGCCGGGTGCGCGGCCGCGGCCGCGGCGGAACCGCTCACGCAGATCGTCCCTGAGCGGGCGGGGCTCCTCAGGCGCCGTATCCGTCGTCGACATCGACCTTCACCTCCTTCTCCAGAAGCTGCTGCCAGAACTGCTGCATCTGGTCGACGCGTTCGGGGTTGGTCCTTCCGCCGCGCATGGCGAAGCCGACGCGGTAGACGGTGGTGTCCGGCAGTTTGGGCAACCCACGCTCGCTGACCAGTTCCTCGACGGCGGTGTCCCGCTCGGGCTGGGTGCCGAGCTCGTACTTGGACAGCCTGAAGTCGGGGTCGGACTGGTCGAAGTCGCTGATCACCAGGACATGGAAGGTGCCGTCTGCGCGGGGCACCTTGGCCGCACGGTCCAGGCCGCCCAGGACGTCCGATCCCGGCTGGCGGTCCCGGGCGCACTCCAGCATCTTGTCGGCGCCCGCTCCGGCGAGAACGCGCGTCTGCTTCCACAGCCCCTCACGCTCGGACCGCTTGTCGGAGTCCGGGTCGATGTCGATCCGCGGCACATGGCAGGAGGAGGCGACGGAGGCGGCGGTGATGGGCGCGTAGGACAGGTACTTGCACTTCTTGTCGGCCAGGAAGGTCGGCAGCGTCGCCTTGAGCTTCTCCTTCGCCCGGAAGCCGGTGTCGCTGTCGACGCCGGATCCCGAGCCGTCCAGCACGACGGCACAGTCGGCGGAGAGGTGCTCCGGCCCGGCGAACGGACCGCTGTCGCACGCCGTCGTCAGGGTCAGCAGGAGGGCGGCGGTGCCCAGGGCCGCGGTGCCCCCCGTGGCTCGGCCCCGCCTCCTCGTCGTCGTCGCTCTTGTCATCGTGTCCCCCGTTCCCCCCGGTCGGCCTGTCCGGCCGCCGGTCCCAACCTCTGCTCCAGAATCTGCAGTGCTCTGCGGACCAGGACGTCGTCGAGCATCCACTCCGGTGCTCCCGTCCAGGACTCGTCGAGGGCCGCGGCCCTCGGGCTCGGCGCGTCCGGCGGCTCCTCCTGGCGGGCGGCGCGCGCGTACGAGGCCTGGTAGTGGGCGAGTTCCTGATCGGCGCAGGCGGCGAGGGCCAGGCCGCGCCGCTGGCAGGCCGTCACCTCCGTGCGCCACTGCGACACCCAGCCACCGAAGCGGGCCAGCGCCGCGGGCACGTCCTCGTTGAGCCGGTCGTACTCCGTCACGATCCGCGCGGACTCCTCCTTCACGCGGTCGATGAGAGCCGCGTGGCGGAGGACGAAGCCGGACCGCAGCTCGTCCAGCGCCATGTCCAGCCCGCCGGCCAACTCCTGGGCGTAGTGCCCGGCCCCGATGCCGGCGTGACCGTCCCGGCGCCCGCGGCGGGTGGCCCGCCAGCGGGTGCGCCCGGTGAGACGGCTACGGCCGTAGTGCGCCGGGACGGACTTCACCTCGCTCATCGCATCCCCCTTGTCGGAATCCCCGACCAACCCCCTGGTCCGGGATTTGCGCAGCCTAGGGGAAAAGCGAACCCGAGAGGGAGGGATTTACGTCAACGGATTACGGCATCCGGAAATCAGCCGGAGATCGACCGGTGAACGACCAGAATCCCGTCACGGTTTGTGAGGAGTTCCTGGAAAAATTCTCGAACCCGATCCAGTTCGACGCGACGCGGAATAGGCTGCCCTTCCGTCCTGTCCTGGGGCGAGTCCGAATGGATATTCGAATCTCCGTGGCGGGGCCGGGAATTGGCGGGTGGGCATATGACTGGGGGGCGTATGGCTGAAGTGAGACGTGTGGCCGAAGTGGCCGAGATGGTCAAAGTGACTGAAGTGGCCGACGTGCCGGTGCGGGTCGCCGACGGGTACTTCCCCGTCGAGACGCTCGGGCCCGGGCGGCGGCTGGGGGTGTGGTTCCAGGGGTGCGAGCTCGCCTGTCCCGGCTGTATGTCCCGGCACACCTGGGACGCGGCAGGCGGTCGGACCGCCACCGTGGGTGAACTGCTGGAGCTGTGGGGGAGGGCGCTGGACCTCGGAGCGGCCGGGCTGACGGTCAGCGGCGGCGAACCGCTCGCCCAGCCCACCGCACTGGCCGCGCTGCTGTTCGGCGCGGACCGGCTCCGCCGAGCGCGGTGGCCGCGCGGGTACCGGCGCAGCGACACACGGGACGTACGTGACGCGTGGGATGTGAGTGACGCACGGGACGGTCGCGATGCGGGGGAAGGGCCCCCGGCGGCCCCCGCAGACCTGCCCGATCTCCCCGATCTCCCCGATCTCCCCGATCTGTCCGACCTCCCCGACCTTCTCGTCTACACCGGTCATGAGCCGGACGAGGTGCCCGGCCGGCTGCCGGAAGAGACGTGGGCGGCGCTGGACGGCGCGGACGCGGTCGTGACGGGCCGCTTCCGCGTCGCCGAACCGACGGACCTGGTCTGGCGGGGATCCGCCAACCAACGGCTCGTGCCGCGCACCCCCCTCGGCGTCCGCCGTTACGCCCCGCACCTCGCCCGCGCCTACCCGCCGGGACCCCGTGTGAGCCTGCGGGCGGACGACGCGGGTGCCGGGGCGCGCTTCTACGGTGTACCGGCACGGGGGGAGCTGCGCCGACTGGAGCGGGGTCTGGCGGCGGGCGGAATCCGCCTGACGGACCCGAGCTGGCGTCCATGACCACCGCACGAAGAGCCTCCGCACGAAGAGTTTCCGCACGGAGCGGAGAGCGCGCCCCGTGCCTCCTGCTCCCGCTACTCCCGCGCGGTCTCCGGCGGGACCGCCTCGAACAGGCCGGCCGCCTCCGGGTAGCGGGTGACGACGTGGACGGACCAGTCGGGGTCCGCGGTGAGGGCGTCCTCGATGGCCCAGCGCAGCCACTCCGCGCTGGTCCGGCGGCTCAGGCCCCCACGGCCCGCACCCAGCAGGGGGAAGCAGATCGAGCGCAGGCCGGGCAGTCCGTCGGCGCGGTCCTGGCGGCCCCGGGCGAAGCAGCCCGCCACGGCGGTGGCGATGTGCTGGGGGTCGACGTGGTAGGCGAGGCCGTCGGGGACGGCCAGGGCCGCGTGGTAGACGCGCCGCACCCCGCGCTCGGCGAGGGCCCCCGGGCCGGTGGGCACGATCGTGCCGGGCCGCAGGGGCAGCGCACCGGGTCGGGCCCGCACCCAGGCGGCGAGTTCGTCGGCGAGGACGTCGGCGGCCGGCCCGTCCGAACCGCAGCCCGTGACGGCCGATCGGCGCAGCGCCCCGGAGACGGTGGGCCTGAACGACTTCGACATCTCCAGATGGACGTTCTCGGAGGAGACGAGGACGTCGATGTCCCGTAACAGTTCGATGGGTGAGATGTGGACGGTGACCCGCCTGGTCCCGGCCCGTCCGGGCAGCCCGGTGTGCGGTACGACGGCGGGCCGTGTCCCGGCGGCCCGCTCCGGCCGAGGGCCGTGCGCCGTCGCCCGCGGCGCGTCGGCGGCGGCCGGCGCGCGGGCCTCGGCGAGCACGGCCCCGGCGAGCTGCTCGACGACCTGGCGTTCCTGGCTGTGCCGGAAGCGTTCGTCGGTCACCCCGTACACCTGGGCGGCCGCCCGGCGCCGGACCGCCGCCGGGTCGCCCCGGCGGCCGGGCAGCAGTCCGAACGTGCGCTGGGCGGCGCGGCCTATCAGGTCGTCGGCGCCGAGCCGTTCGGCCGCCGCGCGCAGCAGCCGCTCCGCTCCGTCGGCCAGGTCGTCCTCGCCGCTTGCGTACCGGGCGTGCAGCGTGGCCGCGCGCAGCGCCTCGGGCACCAGCGACTGGAGCGCGGGCAGGCCCCCGCGGCGAAGCTGCCGCAACTCGCGTACGAGGGCGGCGCGATCGGGCAGACCATCAGGGTTCATGCCATCCATGCCGGTCAACATAGCCGCGCCCGCACCACAGCCACCCGGCCTTCGGCAAGCACAGGGCGGATGGTGCCGGGATTTCGATGTGGTCCACGAATTTTCTCGTTTCCCGGTACACGATGTGCGGATCCCGGTACTCTTCCGGTTCAGGCCTCTTTCTGTGCCGGGCCACGCTTTCAGGGTGATCTTTTCCGGTTCCCCGAATTCATCGCAGGGTGCTTTTCCTTACCTCTGCCTTCCCTTCGGTACGCCCACTCCGGTATCACCGGGTCCTTCCTTTCCGTGCGCAGGTGAATTCCATGGCCTTTCCCGTAGGTCCGGTCGATCCCGTCGATCCGTGTGATGACGACGGCGGAGATTTCGTTCCGCCCACCTATTTCGAGCCCGATCCTTCCGTCGGCGGTATGGCCGCGCCCGACCCGCGGGGCGCCCGGATCGAACTCCCGCCCTCGCTGACCGGCCGTTTCCGGATCTGTGAGCGGTTGCCGCGGCAGGAGGAGCGGACGGTGCACCGGGTCGCGGAGGAGGGCCGGTCCGCCGAACTGCGGGCCGCCGTGTTCCGGGTGCGGGGCCGGGATCCCGGTGCGACGGAACCCGAGCGGATCGTGAAGTGGTTCCACCCCGACGCGGCCCCCGACCCGGAGGTCACCCGGCGCCTGTCCCTGCCCCCTCACGACGGGCTGCCCCGTCGGTCCCTGCACCCCGGGCTGTCGTACGTCCTGGAGGAGGGCACGGACCGTGGGGCGCCGTTCCATGTGCTGCCCTCGCACGGCAACACCGATCTCGCCACCCATCTGCGCGGCCACGGCGGGCCCCTGCCCTCCGACGCCGTCCGGGCGCTGGTGGTGCGGCTGCACGGTGCGCTGACCACGCTGCACGAGGCGGGCGTGGTGCACCGGGACGTGAAACCCTCCAACCTCGTCCTCACCGAGTACGGGCGGCCCGGCAGCGTCGTGCTGATCGACTTCGGCATCTCCCTGACCGGTTTCCCGCGTGAGGCGGGGGGCGGCTGGGCGGGAACGCCCGGATACGTGTCGCCGCAGGCGCAGCTGCAGGTGCAGACGGTGCGACCTGCGGACGACTGGTGGTCGCTCGGGATCGTCGTCGCCGAGGCCGCGCTGGGCCGGCATCCGGTCCGGCATCGCGCGGTGGCCTCGGTCATGGACGCGGTCCAGGACGGCGACATCGACCTCACCGGCGTCGGCGACCGGCGCCTGCGCCTGCTGTGCGAGGGCCTGCTGACCCGCCGTCACGAGGACCGCTGGGGAACGAAGGAGGTCGGGGAGTGGCTGGCGGACCTCAGCCCACGGGTCGTACGCGAAGGGCCCGGGCGGCGCTCCGGTACGACGGGGGAGGAGCCGGCGGCGCCACCTCCCGACGCGCCGCGGTTCGAGCACGCGGGCCGGGCCTTCACCCATCCGTCGGAGCTGGGCGCGGAGTTCGCCGCCGACTGGGCGGCCATGGTCCGCCGACTGGCCAAGGGCAAGGAACGCGAGCGGCTGTGCGAGTGGATCGGCCACTTCCGTCCCACGGCGGACGACGACCGTGCCGAGGCCCTCGACGTCCTGCTGGAGGCACTGAAGCGCAAGCCGAAGCCGGAGACCCTGGTCGACCTGGTCCACTGGCTGGCTCCACGGCAGGAGCCGCGCTACCGCGACCTCCCGCTGGGCATGGGCGACCTGCTGCTCTTCGCACGGCGGGCGGCGGCCGGGGACCGGGAGTGCGTCTCCGTCCTCAAGGACCTCCGCGACGACCGGCTGCTGACCCGGCTGGCCACCTGGCGCGGTGGAGCGGAGCTGGCACACGTCGACGACCGGTGGAACCGCTACGGCGAGAGGTGGAGGGTGGCCGTCGCCCGGCTGTCGGAGATACCCGAACTCTCCGAGGACCGCGGGGGCCTGCGCGCCGCGACCGCCGAGGACCCGCCCCTCTTCGCCCAGCTCCTGCAACTGGCCGTCGACCCGGCCGCGGTCACCAGGCCGCTGCGCATCGAACTGCGGGACGCAGTGCGCGCCCTGCCCGCGCAGGTGCCCTGGTTCCTGCGCCTGGCCGAGGACACCGACGATCCCGTACCGCTGCTGCTCACGCTGCGGCTGCTGCCGCTGGCGCAGGAGCAGGCCCGGCGGATCCGGCTGGACCTGGAGAACGCCCGGCAGCTCGTGGCCATGGACACCCACTCGCTGCACAACCGGCTGGTACGGCGGCAGATGGAGCTGCCCGTGATGCTGGGCCGGGCGGCCGGCGGCGCGCTCCTGCTGTTCTTCCCGCACGCCTTCGTCGTGGGCGTGGCGGACGTGTACTCCAGGGCTCCGCAGACCACCGTGCTCGTGGCCTGGCTGCTGAGCGTCCCGTCGCTGGCGGCCCTGCTGGCCATCGAGTGCTGGACCGCGTGGTACATCGGTCACCTGTACCACCCGCGGTATTCGGTGATGGGCCAGCTCACCCGCCGGGCACTGCCGGTGACGTCGCGGATCACGGTACGGGGGTGGCGGCAGTGGCTGCGGGCGCTCCTGGCCGCGACGGTCGCCGTGGGCGTGGTGGTCGGCACGTTCGTCCTCGCGGTGTGGATCTGGCCGCTGGCGACCGTGCTGGGGCTGCTGGTCTCGGCGGTCCTGCGGACGAGGGCGTGGCACCGCTACCGGGCTCAGGCCCGCCGTAACAACCCGCTCGCGGCGCCGCCCGCCGACCCCCTCACCGGCGTACCCGGAGCGCGCAGGCCCGCCCGGGCGAACGCCGCAGCCCTGTCCCCGTCCGGTTCCCGAGCCGGTTCCGGGCCTGATTCCCGATCTGATTCCCGTTCTGGAGGAGTGGCGTGAGCACTGCGTACGCCGGCACCGATCTGTACGCCGTGGTCCCGGACGTCTCGGCGTCCGGGTTCGGGCCGGCGGCGGCCCAGCCCGACGTGGCGAGCCTGACCATGCCGGACACCACCGGCGTCCAGGATCTGACGGACGCGGCGTCCGGTCATGTGACCGACGCGGCCACCCACGCCGGCGACGCCCTCGGACACACCGTCGACCACGCGGTACAGGCCGCCGCCGACCAGGTGCACGACATGGTCGTGCCCGCGCTCCTCGGCCTCGCCGACCTCAGCGGGGCACTGCTGGTCGCCCGGCTGGCGGTGCGCGGCACCGTGGCGCTCGCCGCCTTCAACAACAAGGTCGCCGCCGACCAGGAGGCCCTCGCGCACCGTCAGATGTCGTTGGAGGAGGGCAGCGAGTGCTGGCGGCGGGCCGCGGAGGCGGCGGCCGGGCTGAACGCCCGGATCACCGTGCTGGGCCTCGGCCCCGCGGGCCCCGGCGACGGGCCGCCGCCCGCCCCGGTGCAGCCGGTCGGCGTCCCGCTCGACCTGCTGTGGAAGCGGCTGGCCGAAACCGAGCGGGCGGTGCGCAGGGTGGAGGCCCAGCGCGCCTCCCGGGCCACCGCGCGGCTGCCCTTCCAGCACACGGAGGACCCGGAGCGCGCCGACTGGTACGACCGGCTGCGCGAGGAGCGCCGCCGGGTGCTGAGGGAGTACGCCGAGGGCGGCGCGGCCCCTGGAACCGAGGCTCCTGGATCCGAGGCCGCCCCGGACACGCCCCCGGCCGCCGCTCTCACCGAGGAGGACGTCCTGGACGAGGGCGCCCGGCTACTGGCCGGTCTGCCGCTGTCGTTCACCTCCGAGAGCCGGGAACTGATCGACGACTGCCTACTGGAGGCCCGGCGCGCGGTGACCGGACGGCCCACGGCGGTACGGCGCTACCTCGACGAGGCCGCGATCATCGCGCACAACGAGTCGGTCCGCGCCCGCCGCTCCGAGGAGGCCCGCCGGGACGCCGCGCTGCGCCTGGCGGCACTCCAGGCACCCGCGCCGGAGGGCGTCGACCCCCTGCCGCAGGCGCCCGCCGCCGTCGACGTACTGGAGCGTGTCCTGCGGGACGGGGTGCCCGCGTCGACGGCGGACGGGCGGCTCGTCGAGCAGGCCCTCGCGGTCCGTTCCGCCGTGCTGCACCGGGCGTACCTGGTGGCGGCGCTCCGCCGGGCGAGCGAGCAGTGGGGGGAGGGGTCGGTGCACGCCAGGGCCGACACCGAGCACTGGGACTTCGCGCCCGCGGCCTGGGGCGGCGAGTACTGGCTACGGGTGCGGCTCAACGCCTCCGGCCAGGCCCGGGTGCTCACCATGCGCCGCCCGCTCACCCCCGAGGAGGCCGCCGACCCCGACGTCGTACGGCAGCAGCAGGCACGGGACGCCGAGCGGTGCGCGGAGAGCTCCCGGTACGTCGACGACCTCGGCCCGCTGAGTGAGGCGGAGGGCGTACGGGCGGAGTTCTCCTGGAGCGAGAGCGGGGTCCTGACGGGCGAGCCCGCGCCGGGCCTGACCGACGCCTTCCGCACCGGCGCGACCGGGGAGGGGACGCGCCCCGCGGCAAGGGCCGGACAGGCGGGCCGGGCCCGCCGCCGCCCGGGCCGGGAGCCCAAGTACCGGCAGCGTGACGGCAACTGACCGCCCGACAGACTCTTCCCGCATCTCCGGAGGACCGACCCTTGTCCCATAGCTCTCCCCTTGGCTCCCCACTCGATTCGCTGCGCGTGGCCCGGACCACCCAGCCGCCCTTCGCGGCGGAGCTGGTCCACACCCTCAGCGTCCACTCCCAGTACGTGCTGCACGGCAACATCCGTGACGACTACGTGGTCGCCGACGACCTCACCGACGGCAGCCGCCGCTTCCGGGCCCTGCGCCTGGAGGACCTGCTGTGGGATCCGCTGCGGCGCGCCGGGTACAACAGCCTGCTGCGGTACGACGCGGTGGAGGGATTCAGCGTCGTCCACAGCAGCGACGCGGACAGCATGAACACGCTGCTGCAGCACAACACCCGCAAGTTGCCGGGCCGTCCCGAGGAACCGGACACCGAGCGGATGGCCAAGGTCCTGGAGTCGTTCACGCGGGGCTGGGCCGGCGAGCGGCCAGGACCGGGGCAGGACAACCCGCGCTACGAGGACTACCAGCAGCCGCTGCACGCCGCACTGATCGTCGACTACGCCTCGCGGATCCCCACCCAGGTCAACCAGCTCAGCGACGAGGAGCGGACGTTCTTCCTGCGGTGCCTGAAGATCGCTGAGGAGGCGCGGCCCTTCGTCCGCCCCAAGTCGGGCCGCGCCCTGTTCAACCCGGTCATCTGGCTCGCGGACGGCGAACGGGACCTGCCCGCATGGCTGGTCACGAGCGGTGTACGGGTACGCAGCATCGGTGTTCCCGCGCCGGACCTCGGCCAGCGCCGCCGGATGGCGGGGCTGCTCGCCGAGCAGGCCGGCGTGCCCGAGACGGTCACCGGGCTGGACGTGGGTCCTCTGGTGTGCCGGGACGTCCGGGAGGATCCGACGGGGGAGGAGGTCGAGCGGTTCGCGCGAGCGGCCACCGGGCTCACCCTGCGGGCCATGCGGGAGAGCATGCGGCTGGCCCGCGCCTCGAAGATCACGTTCGACCGGATGGAACAGGCCGTGCGGATCTACGAGTTGGGCGTCAGCCGCAACCCGTGGACGGGCGGCGCGGTCGCCGACAGCATCAGGGACGGTGAGGCCGCCATCGGCGAGCGGGTACTGGGCCAGGAGAAGGCGGTGACCCAGACCCTGGACGTGCTGAAGCGGGCCGCGCTCGGGCTGTCCGGCGCGCAGGCGTCCGCGGCCAGCGTGCACCGGCCGCGCGGTGTGCTGTTCTTCGCGGGGCCGACCGGCACCGGCAAGACGGAGCTGGCGAAGGCCGTGGCCACCACCTTGTTCGGCTCGGAGGACGCCTGTCTGCGCTTCGACATGAGCGAGTTCTCGGCACCGCACTCGGCGGACCGGCTGGTGGGCGCGCCACCCGGCTACGTCGGCTACGAGGCGGGCGGCGAGCTGACCCGCGCGGTGCGGGAGGACCCGTTCCGGGTCGTGCTCTTCGACGAGATCGAGAAGGCCGACCGGGGTGTCCTCGACAAGTTCCTCCAGGTCCTGGAGGACGGCCGGCTGACGGACGGCCAGGGTGTCACGACGTACTTCAGCGAGTGCGTCCTCATCTTCACCTCCAACCTGGGCGTCCACGGCCCGTCCGGCCCGGACGGCCGCCCGGTGGCCCCGCCGGCGGGGAGCGACCGGCCGTCCGCGCTGCCCCGGGACGGCCGCCTGCCCGAGACGCCCGAGGAGCGTGCGGCGTTCGAGCAGGAGATCCTCGGCAACGTACGCCACCATTTCGAGCACACCCTGCAGCGGCCGGAGCTGCTGAACCGGCTCGGCGGCAACGTCGTGGTCTTCCAGTACATCGGGGAGGCGACCGCCCAGCTCATCTTCAAGGGGCAGCTGCGCAACATCGTCGCCCATATGGAACGCCAGGGCGGTCTGCGGCTGCGTGTGCTGCCCGAGGCCGAGAAGGTCCTCGCCGACGCCTGTACCGAGAACCTGCGCAACGGCGGCCGGGGCATCGGCATGAAACTGGAGACCCACCTCATCAACCCGCTGGCACGTGGCGTGTTCGACCTCGGAACCCTGGACGAGGGCACGACGGTCACCGTCTCGAAGGTCACGGTCCACGAGGACGGCGGGGTCGAACTGGAACTGTACGCGTCGGCGGACGGGGCGGTGCCCCTGCGGAAGGGGTCCGCCCCGTGAGCCCCGACGGTGCCCCGGGCGGTACGCCGCGCCATGTGGACAAGGGGCTCGCGGACGACGGGGACCTGCCCGAGTTCGACGACATGGAGGAGACGGAGGAGAGGGAGGAGTGGGCCCCCGCGCCGCCCGCTCCTCCGCCCCCGGCCCCTCCGCCACCCGTACCCCCGTCCCGCCCCTGCTGGTCCTGCAAGGAGGACGTGCCCGCCGGGTCGGCGGCCTGCCCGGAGTGCCAGGAGTCGACCCGGCACATGCGGCTGATCAGCCCGGGGGCGTCGATCGACCGCCGCTTCGGCGCGGGACCCCCGCTTCAGTTGGGCCGCCATCCGGTCTGGGGTCAGGCTCTGGCGGTCGACCTCTCCGGCGACAAGGGCAGGGGAGTCTCCCGCCGCCACGCGATCGTCGAGCTGGAGTCCGACGGCTCGGTGTGGCTGACGGAGCACTCCGGCGGCACGACGAACGGCACGTACGTCAACGGCGAGCGGATCGGGCGGGGCGCCCGCGTCCCCCTGCGCGACGGGGACGTCGTGGGGCTCGGCCGGCATTTCGCGTTCACGCTGCTGACGGTCGAGCCCGACACGTGACCCGTCCTCCTCGGTCCTGCTGACTCAGTCCTGCCGCGGCATGATCACGGCGCGCAGCGGAGCCAGCAGCCGGTTCGCCTCGGCCAGGCCGACGGGCGTGGAGAGGTCGTAACAGGCCACCGTGTCCACCGCATCCACCGCGTCGACCGAGTCCACCGCATCCGCCGTACCGTCGGCGAACGGCTCGTCGCCGCACCGGTCCCCGAACAGCACCACCGCCGCGCGCGGCCGGTGCCGCCGCGACTGCCAGAGCAGCCCCTGCGCGTCCTTCGCCTGCCGCCGCAGCTCCTGGGCCCAGTAGCGGGTCTGGGGGTAGGCGTCGGGTTCGGAGTCGAGCAGCCAGCTGTCCTGGCACACGGCTGCCAGGTCCTCCTCGACCCGCAGCGAGACGAGCGTGAGGTCGGCCGTGGTGACGATCCGCGTCAGCGTGTAGCGGCTCGCCTGTGCCCACGGCACGATCCTGCTGCCCAGCACCGGGTCGAAGTCCATGGACCTCAGCAGCACTTCCGCCAGGGCGGTGGTGGGTTCGAGGGTGGCGTACAGGTAGGGGTAGGGGTCCTCGGCCGTGCAGTCGAAGCGGCTGCCGCCGAACAGGGTGTGCGCCTCGACCTCCTTGAAGCCGGTCGCCGGGTAGCCGCTGTGGTGACAGCGCCACAGCGTGGTGCCGGCCGGAAGGACCGTGGCCCGGGGCGCCATGGCGACCTCCGGGGGAAGCTGCCGCGTCATCGGCCTTCCTCCACGAGTGCCTGGGCGGCGTCCGCCAGCCGGTCGTCCGGCACCTGTCCGATCAGCGCGGCGGGGCGGTCGCCCAGCCAGGAGTTGCCGCCCAGCCACCAGTCGGCGGCGCCCCACGGGTCGCGGTCGGCGAGGAGGATCCGGTTGACGCGTACGACGATGTCCCGCGGTCGTCCGGTGCCCGGATCGAACTGGAACTCGGGGCTGCGGGGACCGGCCTCGGGGTCGGTCAGCACGATGACGTCGGCAGGGCCCGACCCGGCTGCCGGGCTTCCGACGGGCGCCGCGGCACGCGAGGGCTCGGCGAGCAACCGCTGCTTCGCGGCCGCGACGACGGCGGCCACGAGGTCCGGTTCGGGTACGGGGTCCGGTTCATGTCGCGGTTCGGGCGGTGCCGACGAAGGTGCCGCGTACAGCGCCTCCAGGGCCGCGAGCACCGCCTCCCGGGACGGCACGGCGGCGGTCACGGCGACCGAACGCCCGTACTTGTGCAGCGCCCGGGCCAGATCGCCCGCCTCGTCGGGCACGGGCCACAGCGAGCGGACGACGGCCATGGCGGCCATGCCGACCCGCTCGGGGTCGGCGCCGGCCTCGCGCAGCCGCTCCAGCATGGTCAGGAAGGTGCGGTACTGGTCGTCGTCGAGCCACTGCCTGAGTTCCTCGCGGTGGCGGACGAGCAGAGCCAGCAGCTCATCGGTGTTCAACGGTGTTCCCTCCGGGTCGGCCGGCCCGGGTGGGGGCGTGGCCCTGGGCGGGTGCGGGATTGCCTTGGTGGATGAAGGGGGCCCAGGCCGCCACGGGCAGCCGCGAGCCGTGGCTGACACGGGCGGCCAGTGGTCCGGGGAGGCCGGGAAGCAGGGGGCGGGTGGCGGGATCGAGCGCCCACAACTGGGTACTGCGCAGCGCCTGCGCGGGGTCCGCACCCTCGGCGAGGAAGTGGTGGACGACGTACATCAGCACGGCCGCGCTGGCGTCGTCCAGACCCCACTTGGAGCCGATCACGTCCGCGGCCCCGCGCGACACGAAGGCGGTGGTGAGGGTGAGTGCCTCGTCGTGGTCGCGGGAGCTGAGGTCCGTCTCACAGGCGCTGAGCACCACCAGCGGCCCGGCCGCGCCCGGGTCGTCGCGGCCGTACGCCCCGAGCAGCCGCCGTACGGTGAGGACCCCCGGATCGTCCCCGTCCCTCGCCCTCTTCCCGGTCCCGTCGGTCCCGTCGTCCGCGTCGGTCGCGTCGTGCTCCGTACGGCGGCGGGGCGCGTACAGCAGGAGCCCCGAGACGGTGGGCCGGCCCCCGGCGAACCCGTGCACGCTGAGCTGGACGAGCCCGGCGGGCCGGTCGGCCGTACCACCGGGCAGCAGCGGCAGCAGTTCGTCGGGGGTGCCGTCGACGTCCCACAGGTTGCGCACGAAGTAGCCGTAGCAGCGGGCGTCCGGGTAGAAGGACGTCCGCAGCCCGTCGATCTCGTGTTCCGCGTACGGCAGGGTGGCCCGGGGGTCCGCCACCAGGACGGGGTCGGCGGACACGGGCAGCCGAGGGCGCGCGGCCGCCCGCAGGAACTCGGCCCCCGACGCCGCATAGCTGATGACGGCGTGGTCGACCGCGTACACGGGCCGCTCCCGCACGGATCCGGCGGGCCCGCCGAGCCGCGCCGCGTGCCAGGGCACGGATCCGAGGTTCCCGGCGGGCAGCAGCACCAGCCGGGCCGGGTCCTCGGGCCGCGCGGACCGCCCCGGCCGTACGACGTCGAGGACCGGCCCCATCACGGCCGCTCCCGCCCAGTCGCACAGCTCCTCCAACGCCGTCTCCCAGGCCGCGACCGCTTCGGCGCGCCCCGCCGTCGCGACGGAGACACCGGGCGAGGTGAGCAGGGAACGGTCGCGGGCCGCGTCGAGGTACCGCTCCAGCGGGCCGCGTTCCGCCGAGGCCAACCCGGGCAGCGCCAGCGGAAGGGGTGCCGCGCCGGGCCGTACGACCAGCGCCCACCCCGGCCCGTCGCCGTCCCCCACGAGAAGGTGCACGACCGCGTCCACGCCGACGCGCCGGGCAGTGTCGGCGACGTGACTCCACTCCGGTTCAGAGGGTTCGTGCGGTGCGTCTGCTGTGTCCGGTCCGTTCGGTGTTCCGTCCGATGCCGTCCGCCGGCGCAGGGCGCTCAGGGCACGGCGGCGCAGCGTGCTGGGGATGAGCGTGTCCGCGGTCTGGCCGGGGCCGCCGGGGGCGGCACGGCGGGACTCGCCGGAGCGTGCCGCCTCGCGCCACTGCGCGGCGAGTTCGTCGTGGCCGTGCGCCGCCAACTGTTCCGGCACCCCGGCGGAGGCCGCGACCGCCCGGAGCACCAGCGCGCGCCCGGCCTCCAGGACCCGCAGCGCGGTGGCGGCGTCGCCCGCCTCCGCCGCCCAGCGGGCCGCCGCGACACCCCAGTCGGCGGCGACCCGGGCCGCCGTGAGCCCGTCCTCGGCGCCGACCTGCAACAGCACGTCCTCGGCGACCTTCTCCAGCAGCCGTTCGGTCGCCTCCAGCGCCCGCAGGGTGTCGCCGGGCGCGCCGCGCAGCCGAAGGACCTGGGCCAGGTGCCGGTACACCTCCTGAGCGGTGCCGCAGCCGGTGCGCTCGGTGATCGCGGCGCGGGCGGCCTCCAGTTCGCGCAGCGCCGAGTCGAGTGCGGCCGGGTCGTGGTGGCGCTCGTGCTCGACGCTGAGGGCGACGGCCATGCCGAGCCGGGTCCTGATGTCCTGGTCGGCGAAGACGGCCGGACCGCCGAGGGAGCCGCGGACCCGTTCGATCTCCGCCAGGATGGTCCTGGAGGACGGGTCCACGTACTGTTCCAACGCGCTGATCATGGTTCCGGCGGACGTCATGAAGCCGCGCAGGGCGATCGGCGTCCCGGGATGTTCCTGTGCCTCCCGCAGATACATCAGGGCCCGCCGCATCGGCGGCCCCACCGCCCTGCCCGCACGCCCGATGGCCGTGGCCCGGCGCAGTTGCAGCGCCCCCAGGGTGAACAGGACGAGCGCCGCCGAACTGTCGTTGTCGGTCAGCTCCCGGCGCATGTCCAGCAGGAGTTCGGCGATGTCGTCGAACGTGTCGAGGTCGTCGTCGTCCGCCTCGCTCACGCGCTGATGCAGCAGCAGGACCCGTCCGGCGTCCGCGAGTTCCTTGCCCATCGGCCCCGGCGGCACGTTCCGTACGACGTCTCCGCGGCCGAAGTTCTCGGAGAGCAGCTGGTACATGCCCGCCGTGTCCTCGCGGTTGCCGCCGATCAGGGCGGAGCCCGACAGCAGGCCGGCGAGCAGGACGGGGGACACCCCGGAGGGGACGTCCTCGTCGCGGAACGCCTCCAGCAGCGGCTCGCCCGCCTCGACCAGACGTTCCGCGTCGCCGTCGCGCAGGCCGATGCTCATGCTGATCAGACCGGCGGTGATCTGATCCTGCCAGGTGTCGCGCGGCAGGTCCGAGGCCGCCTGCTCGAACTCGTCCCGGTCGAGGAGTCCGGGCGCCATCAGCTCCATGACGGGCAGCAACTCGTCCGAGTCCTGCGCGACGAGGTCGGGGGCGGCAGGTGCGGTGGCGGGTTCGGACGGGGACGAGGAGGTGGGCGTGGAAGCGGGCGTGGTGGTGGCGTGGTCCTCGGGCACCGTCTTGAGGAGCTCCATGACGGCGCCCATGAGCGGCGCGAGGTGGGGTGGCATCGTCCCGAACGTCTCTATCCGGGCTGCCAGTTCGAGCATCGAGGCCCGGTCGCCGGTCGTGCCGTTCAGCTGCCGCATGTGCTCGGTCCAGCGCTCAAGCTCCGGGCGGGTCGCGGGGTCGGCCGTCTCGGCGAGTTCCTCCAGCAGCGTCCCGACCTCGGCGAGGTCGTCCCGCATGTGCCCGCCGGGCGTGAAGTAGGCGGCCCCGACCTTCATCATCTCGGTGTAGTCCTGCCGGACCTGCCCGGGCCCCCCGAGGGCCGGAAGGTTCGGCATCAACAGCCTTACCAGCAAACGGAGTACGGCTTCATGTGAGCGGATCTCCCGCTCCGTGACGGGCACCGCCGCCCGGGCCTCCTGAAGCAGTGAGATCGCCTCGGCCCGCTCCTCGGCGGGTTCCGCGGCCCCGCCTGCCAGATAGCGCAACCCCAGCAGGCTCCCGCGTGCCATCCGCAGGGCTTCGCGGTCCCGTTCCCCGACGGCCGGCTCGGCCTCGGCCAGCTCCCGCAGCATGCGGTCGGTCGCGACGGGGTCGGGTCGGGGTGGGATGCCTGTGGTCTCGGACTCCGTGCCTGGCCCTCTGGCGACGGCGGCCCACTCCTGACTGAGCGCGACGGCCCGGCCGAACAGGCCTCCCTCGGCTCCCCCTGTTCCCTCTCCGGTACTCCCCTGCGTCCCGCTCACCGTCACGCGCGCCTCCCCGGATCCCGTTCGCCCCACATACTGGCGTCGGCCGGGGGTCCGTGAGGTGCTTTCAGCCGTATTTCAGCCGTCCCAGCCGGTAAACAACCGGACTGGGGGGCAGCGTGACGACATGGGTGGGACCACTATCGAGGGCGGGGGCGTCCGCGGCTGCCGGGGTTACGGACCGGGGGAGGCCCAGGGCCCGCGGCCGCCCCCTCCCAACGGGCCCTGTCCTAGGGCCTGTCGGTCAGATCGACCCGCACGGTCAGCAGGTCCGACCCGAAGAGACGGACGGCCGTGCTGTTCATGCGGGGCAGGGTTCTCAGCCGGGCGCGGGGGTCGTCGCTCGGCAACAACTGGGCGGTGCCGTGGTGCCACCGCCCGCCGACGCGGACGCGGACCCGCGGGTCGGCCTGGATGTTCCGCACGTACTGCGACTTCACCCCGTACTCGGACACGAACCAGAACTCCCGCCCGACCCGCCGCCCCCCGACCGGCGTCCGCCGGGGCAGCCCGGAGGTCCGCCCGGTGGTCTCCACGAGCGTGTGGAACGGCAGCCGCCGGGTCACGGGGTTCACCAGATACCGCTGAACCCGGGTGACCACCCGAAACCGCAGATCACGCTCATGCGCCATGCCGGCTCCGTCCGCCCTTGATCGCCCCGAGCAACGCCCCGAAGGCATCGGGGGAAGCCCCGAGTATCGCCCCGCGGGGGTCGCCGCTCTCGGTGAGGTGGATCGTTTTTGCGGGGGCGGAGGCGGCGACGTGCAGGCAGGATTCGCCCTGCCCGCAGTAGGACGACTTCTGCCAGGAGTGGTCAAGCATCTCGGTCCCTTCACAGATCCTGGGCGATGGTGTGGATGAAATCGCGCGACTTCTCGGGAGGGAGAGCCACGGACTCCATACGGTCGAGGAGAACGCGATACATGTGCAGTTGAGCTTCGGCGTCCACAAGTGCGGGGCCGTGGGACTGGTCCAGTGAGACGGTATCCAGCGGAGGCACGGGGCCGTACATGTACAGGATGGTCTGACCCGATCCGGGATAGGCGCCGATCGCGAACGGGATCACCTGGACCGTGATGTGCTCGCGTTCGCTCTGTTCGACCAGGTGTCCGAGCTGGCGTCGGGCGATTGCGTCGCCGCCGACCGGCACGCGAAGCGCGGCTTCGTGAATGATCGCCCGGTACGGGGTCGGGTCTGGTCCGTCCAGCAGTGCTTGGCGCTGGAGACGGTGGCTCACGCGATGCTCGATGTCCGTGCGGGAGAACTCAGGCACGACCTGCCGAAAGATTTCGCGGGCGTGGTCCGTGATCTGGAGCAGCCCCGGCACGTGCGCGGTGTTGGCGGACCACAGTCGCGTGGAGTGATGCTCCAACTCGGCGATATCCAGGAGTGTGGTGGGCAGCACCTCTCGGAAGGTCTCCCACCAGCCGCCCTTCCGTTCGCCGGCCAACTCGATCAGCCCCGAGACGTAGTCGGTGTCGGAGCAGCGGTAGATGCGCGCGAGGGCGCGCAGCCGCTCCGGGCTGACGCCGAATCGGCTGGCCTCGATATTGCTGAGCTGCGCCTGGCTGACGCCTAGTTGGCGGGCGCCTTCGGTGACGGTGAGCCCCGCTCGTTCGCGCAGCCGCCGGAGTTCGGTACCGAGACGGATTCGGCGGGCGGTGGTGGCGGTCCTGGGCGCCATGGCTCAACTTTCCTCGATCAACCGCACGTTGGAGTCACCCACACGAGGGAAAACCTCACGCGATTGCCGAAATGGGAAATGTATTAAGTGGTGGACCGCTAGCTTACTGAGTGCAGGCGCCACCACCCAGAAGCACCCCGCTCGACGGAGCGACACGGTCACTGGGCCCCGTACCCAACCCCCACTCGTGATCGGAGACTCCCATGGCCACCGTATCGCCGCCCTGGGCGTACACCCTCCAACTCCCGCACGATCCACGCGCACCGGGTATCGCCCGCGCAACTCTTCGAACCGTGCTCGCCGCGCACGACCTCGCCGGTCTCACCCCCACCGCGGAGCTGCTCGCCTCCGAACTGCTCACCAACGCCCACCTGCACACGACGGGCCCGTACGCCCTCAGGGTCCGCTCGGCGGAGCCGAACCGGCTGCGGATCGCGGTGTGGGACTCCGACCGCGAGATCCCCTTGGCCTTCACCACCGGGGGCGCCCCCGCCCGCCCGAGACCCGAAACGGCCGAGACCGGCCGCGGCCTCCACCTCGTACAGGCGTGCGCGGACAGCTGGGGCGCACACGTCCTGGGTTCCGCCCGGGGCGGCAAACTCCTGTGGGCGGAGTGCGGCCACGAGCCGGTGGAGCGGTGAGGGCGCCGACTCCTCACCGGCGTGACGCGTGAGCCGTCCGGTTCGGGAAACCGCCCCTCCGACAGGCCAGTTGGCCGGATAGGCCCTGCAGGCCCCGTCCGTGAAGCTCGTCCGCATGACGAAGTCCATGCGAAGGTCCAAGCGGAACACCGCCCTCCTCACCGCCTCCGGCGTGGTCCTCGGGCTCACCCTGCCCGTTGCCGCGACGGCCGCCACCGCCGCCCCGGCCGGAGGCCACAGCAATCCCCTCACCTGGGGTAAGTGCGAGGGCACCGGCCTCGACCCCCGGCAGCAGTGCGCCACCGTCGACGTGCCCCTCGACCACTTCGATCCCGGAGGTGCCCGGATCGGGATCGCTGTCTCCCGGATTCCTGCCGAGAAGCCGGGTGTCCGGCGCGGGTCACTGCTGATGATCGCCGGCGGTCCCGGTGGCGGCAGTCTCGACGAGGTCTCCGGGAAGGGGCAGCGGCTGCCCCAGGCGGTGCGGGACGCGTACGACCTGGTCGGGTTCGATCCGCGGGGCGTCGGGCGGTCCTCGCCCGTCAGTTGCGGGCTCGACCGGGACGACCTCGCCCTGACCAGGTTCTGGCCCTGGCCCGCCGCCGACGGGTCCGTCGACGCGAACATGGCGACCGCCCGCCGCACGGCCGCCGCCTGCGACCGCAACGGCGGCGACCTCGTCCGTCACATCAGCACCGCGGACAACGCCCGCGACATCGACCGCGTCCGCGCGGCCCTCGGCGAGCGGAAACTGTCCGCGTGGGGCGTCTCGTACGGGGCCTACGCCGGCGCTGTCTACAACGAACTGTTCCCGCACCGCACCGACCGGCTCGTGCTGGACAGCAATCCGGATGCCACCGGAGCGCGCAGCGGCGGTCAGTTCGCTCGGGGCGCCTGGGCCGCGTTCGAGAACGGGGTTGAGGATGCGTTTCCGGAGTTCGCCAAGTGGGCTTCGCAGGAAGGGAATCCGTATCGGCTCGCCGACAGCGCCGACGACGTGCGGTCCCTCTTCCTGCGGCTCGCCGCGCGGCTCGACCGTGAGCCCGTCCCGTGGCCCGGCGCCAACCCGCCCGAGCTGAACGGCAATGTCCTGCGGCAGGCGATGGTCTACGCGTTGTACGAGCCCGATGAGTTCGCCGGGCTGGCCCAGCTGATCCGGGCCGCCGGGAAGGGGGACGTGCCGCCCGCGCCCGAGCCCGTCCCCGAACCCCTCCTCCAGAACGGCATTGCCGTCGCCGTCGCCACCTTCTGCAACGACGGCAACTGGCCGACCGAGACAGCCGTGTACCAGGCCGAGGTCGCGCGCAGCCGCACCGCGTACCCGCTCACCGCCGGGATGCCCCGCAACGCCACCGCCTGCGCCGCCTGGCCCGAGGACGCGAAAGACCCCGAGCGGAAACCCGTACGGATCACCGACCGCGGGCCGTCCACCGTGCTGCTCGTGCAGAACGAGCGCGACCCCGCCACCCCCCTCGCCGGCGCCCGCGCCGTCCGGGCCGCGCTGGGGCAGCGGGCCGTCATGGTGACCGTCGACGCGACCGGCCACGACGCCTACCTCGGCAACGGCAACGCCTGCGGAGACCGCGCCGTCACCCGCTACCTGGTCACCGGACACCGGCCCGCGGGGGACAAGTACTGTCGATAGACCCAGGGTTCACGCGCGCCACCGCCGTCACATCTCCTATCCTCGCTGCGAAGGCGTCGGCGGCGATGCGGCGGCGATTCGGCGGGTGTCGGGGATAGAGGAAGTACACATGGACGGGTTGAGCCCGGACGATCCGGGCTGGATAGGCAATTACCGACTGCTCGGCAGACTCGGCGAGGGCGGCATGGGGCGGGTGTATCTGGCCCGCTCCGACCGCGGCCGTACGGTCGCGGTCAAGGTCGTCCAGGAGCAACTGGCCCGCAAGCCCGACTTCAGGCGGCGGTTCGCGCAGGAGGTCAAGGCCGCCCAGCGGGTCGGCGGCGAGTGGACGGCGCCCGTCCTGGACGCCGACACGGAGGCGGCCACCCCGTGGGTGGCCACCGGCTACGTCGCCGGGCCCTCCCTCGCCGAGGTGGTGGACAAGCAGTACGGCCCGCTGCCGGCGAACTCCGTACGGGCCCTTGGCATCGGGCTCGTCCGCGCGCTCCAGGCCATCCACGGCGCCGGGCTCGTGCACCGCGACCTCAAGCCGTCCAACGTCCTGGTGACGATCGACGGCCCCCGCGTCATCGACTTCGGCATCGCCCGCGCCCTCGACCCCGCCATGCAGTCCACCGACGGGCTGACGATGACGGGCGCCGTCGTCGGCTCGCCCGGCTTCATGTCGCCCGAGCAGGTGCGCGGCGAGCGCGTGACGTTCGCGAGCGACGTCTTCTGCCTCGGCGCCGTGCTCGCGTACACCGCGACGGGCAAGCTGCCGTTCGGCACCGGCGAGGGCGGGATCCACTCGCTGCTCTACCGGATCGCCAGCGAGGAACCGGACCTCACCGGCGTTCCCGCTCCGTGGGACCAGCTGATCGGCTGGTGTCTCGCGAAGGATCCCTCCCAACGGCCCTCTCTGGAGACGCTGTTGGCGCGGATCGAGGGCATGGAGGACACCGGCGGCGCCTGGCTGCCGGGCGAGGTGCTGGCCGAGCTGGGCCGCCACGCCGTGCAGCTCCTCAACAGCGAGGACCCGCAGAGCCCCCAGCGCCTGCAGAGCCACGCGCTCGCCGGACAGGCCCCGGTGGCCGGAGCCGCGCAGGCCCCGGCACCCGCCCCGATCCAGGGGTTCGGACCGCCCGTCTCGTACGACCCGTCCCGCAGCCCGTCCCCGCCCCCCTGGCAGCAGAGCCCGCCACCGGGCAGCCTCCACGCGGGCAGCCCGCCGCCCGGCAGCCTGCAACCCGCGCCGCACTACTTCTCGCCGCGCCCGCCGGCCCGCTCGGCCCGCGGACTCGCCACCGGGCTGAGCGTCCTGCTCGGTATCTACACGCTGCCCCTGCTGATCCGGGGCGCCGTCCTCGCGTACGCCTTCCTCGTGCTCGACGGGCAGGATTCGGGCGTCAACCCCAGCACCATCCCGGACTACGACCTGCTGCAGTTCGCGACGGACGGCGTCGAAGCCCTTGAGATGCTGGTGGGCGTCGGACTGCTCCTGGTGTGGCCGCTGTGGTTCCAGCGGATGCGCAACAACGCGGACGCCTTCGCGCCCGTCCGTCTGCGCTTCGCGCCCGGGATGGCGGCCGGCGCCTGGTTCATCCCGCTCGTCAACCTCTTCATGCCCAAGCAGATGACCAACGACATCTGGACGGCGACGGCCGGCCAGGCCCGGGGCGCCACGCGGTGGCTGATGCACACCTGGTGGTGGTGCTGGGTCGCCTACATGCTGGCGGAGGTGAACGCGGCGTTCAGCACCTGGTACTCGAACGACACCGTCTCCGGCGCGCAGGAGGACATCATCACCGCGGAGATGTCGATCGTCGTCGGGCTCGTGAGCACCGTGCTGGCCTTCTTCTTCGTCCGGCGGCTCACCGCGATGCAGCAGGCCCGCATCGAGCAGTCCCGCGCCTAGAGCAGTCCCGCGCCTGGAGGCCCAAGCGAAAGCCCCGGCCCGGTCGGTCACCGCGAAGACCCGCGGTGACCGGCCGGACCAGGGCCCGCCCAGGTGGCGTACGGCGGGTCTACCGTCGGTCTACCGGCCCAGGAAGATCGGGTTCGTGAACGCCGCCAGCGCGCCCGGCAACGGCCCCGCCGCCGCCTCGTGCCGCACCTCCGCGCGTACGTACGCCGCGTACTGGGCCGTCGTACGCCACTCCACCGTGCCGGAGCCCGCCACCGGCAGGACGGCGCTCGTGTGCAGGACGCCTTGGTCCGTGACGAAGCGGACCGTGCAGCGGGGTGCGCCCGAGACCTCCAGGCGGACGGTGACCGGATCGTCACCGTCCACCTTCAACCGGCCGCCGATGCCCGCGTGTTCGCCCTTCGGGCCGGTCGCCGAGAACGACAGCGACACCGCCTTCGACTCGGCCACGTACGACCGGCCCGCGCGGATGCCCTCCTGGATCGCCTCGCGGGACAGTTCGTCGGCGAGGACGACCGTCTGCGGGGTGCCGACCGGGTCGGGGTCGCGGTGGGCGTCGCTGTTGCCCATCGCCGGGATCCAGTCCCGGCTCCCGCGGCCCTCCCGTACGGAGGCCACGAGCATGCTGTCCCAGTCGGCCAGCGACACCTCGTCGTCGGGCCCGTACGCGCCGTTCCACACCTCGACCGCGTCCGCCTCGCCGAAGCCGAACTTCCAGTTGCAGCCGACGCAGGTCGCGTGCGGATGGGCGGGGACGACCAGACCGCCCGCCTGGCGGATGCGGCGCGCGTACTTGCCGAAGCGGTTGTCGCGGGCCCGGTAGCGCCAGTCGACGAACGTGCCCGGGTCCGTGCCGAGCGCGACGACGTGACCGTTCCTCGTCGTCACCTCCTCGCCCAGCAGGATCAGCAGCTCGCCGTCCGGGTGGGGGCCCGCCTGGTCGGCCCAGTGGGCGTGCGCGGAGTGCGTGTTGTGGTCGGACGAGTTGATGAAGTCGAGGCCCGCCGCCCGCGCGAGCGCCGCGATCTCGGCCGGGGTGCGGCGGCCGTCGGAGTACCAGGAGTGCAGATGGCAGTCGCCCCGGTACCAGGCCCGGCCGCGCCCCTTGGCCCGCGACGGCGGGTACACCGGCTTCACCGCCTCGCTCGGTTCCCCGTACGTCAGCGTGACGGTGACCTCGTACGCGAGGCCCTGCGGGGCGACCGTGTAGGGGCCCAGCGCGATGTGCCAGGTGCCCTCACGGACCGGGCCCGGGACGTAGCCGGGCGTCGCGTCGTCGGCGCGGATGAAGAACTCCGCGCGCGCGCCGCCCGACCAGCCCCGGAAGCCCCGCCCGCCCAGTTCGGTGCCGTGCTGGTCGAAGATCCCGATGTCGAGCGCGTTGCCCGCCGTGCCCGCCGGGACGGTCGGCCGCTCGTAGGTGTACGCGACCTTGATCTCCCGTACCCCGGACGGGACTTCGACGGGCAGGTACACGAAGTCCGGCGAGCCGGTGGGCAGGGTGCCGCGCACGGTCCGGGTCACGGGTCCGCCCGGACCGGAAGGGCCGTCGGCCGCGTCGGCCGCCTCGCTCGGAAAGCTCACGCTTCCCAACGTAAGCGCGGCGGCGGCCCCCGTCACGAACAGGGCGCGTCTGCCGACGCCGTGGTGTTCGTCCTCGCACATGTCTGCTGCTCCCGGTTCTCGTGGGTCATGGGCGGTGCATGGGGTGCATGGCGGTGCAGGAGTGGTACCGGCAATCCTCGTATTCAGCCGTGAACCGCGGGGCAAGGGAAGGGAATCGGCAGCTTTCTGTGAATACCCTCTCCTGTGAATGCCGACCGGTCGGTATGGACACTTGTACCGCCGACCGGTAGAGATGGGGCATGCGCATCTCCGTGACGATCTTCCTCACCGATGAGACGATCACTCCGACCCGGCTCGCCTGTGAGCTGGAGCAACGCGGCTTCGCCGGGCTCTATCTGCCCGAACACACCCACATCCCCGTGGAACGGACCACCCCGTACCCGGTGGGCGGCGAACTGCCGCCCGAGTACGGCCGCACCCTCGACCCCTTCGTCGCCCTCGGCCAGGCGGCGGCCGTCACCGAGGCCCTCGCGCTCGGCACCGGCATCACGCTCGTCACCCAGCACGACCCGATCGACCTCGCCAAGCAGGTCGCGACCCTCGACCACCTCTCGGGGGGCCGCTTCACCCTGGGCATCGGCTTCGGCTGGAACGTCGAGGAAGCAGCCGACCACGGCGTCGAGTGGCGTACGCGCCGGGAGCTGGGCCGGGACCGGATGGCGCTGATGCGGGCCCTGTGGGCCTCCGAACCGACAGCGTACGAGGGCGTGTTCGGCTCCGTACGGGCCAGCCACGTCCACCCCAAGCCCGTGCAGAAGCCGCGCGGGCCGGTCGTCGGGCCGCGCACCCTCATCGGGGGAGCGGCCGGGCCCAAGCTCTTCGCGCACATCGCCGAGTACGCGGACGGCTGGCTGCCGATCGGCGGCCGGGGCCTCACCGAGTCGCTGCCCGTGCTGCGGACCGCCTGGGCCGAGGCGGGCCGCGACCCGGAGTCCCTCCAGATCGTGCCGTACGCCGTCCTGCCCGGCGCCGGGAAGCTCGCGCACTACGCGGACCTCGGCATCGAGGAGGTCGTGCTGCAACTGCCGCCGGCCGGCGAGGGCGAGGTACTGCGCGTGCTGGACGAGTTCACGCCCTACTTGTAGGAACGTGCGGGAGGCGCCGCCGGTGTGTCGTTTGTGACGCGGCACACCGGTTATGCCTGATCACTGCGATCGTATGCTCGAAGGATGACGACTTCCGCGACCTCCGGAACCGGGCCCACCGAGAACGCCATGCGCCGCGCCCTCAAACGCGCCCGCGACGGCGTCGCCCTCGACGTCACCGAGGCCGCCGTGCTGCTCCAGGCGCGCGGCGCCGACCTGGACGACCTCACCGCGTCCGCCGCCCGGGTGCGTGACGCGGGCCTGGCGGCTGCGAACCGCCCCGGCGTGATCACGTACTCGAAGAGCGTCTTCATCCCGCTGACCCGGCTGTGCCGGGACAAGTGCCACTACTGCACGTTCGTCACCGTCCCGGGCAAGCTGCGCCGGGCCGGGCACGGCATGTTCATGTCCCCGGACGAGGTGCTGGACATCGCGCGCAAGGGCGCCGCGGCCGGCTGCAAGGAAGCCCTGATCACCCTCGGCGACAAGCCCGAGGACCGCTGGCCCGAGGCCCGCGAATGGCTCGACGCGCACGGCTACGACGACACGATCGCGTACGTACGGGCCATCTCCATCCGGATCCTGGAGGAGACGGGCCTGCTGCCCCACCTCAACCCGGGTGTGATGTCGTGGACCGACTTCCAGCGGCTCAAGCCCGTCGCGCCGAGCATGGGCATGATGCTGGAGACGACCGCGACCCGTCTGTGGAGCGAGCCCGGCGGCCCCCACTACGGCTCGCCCGACAAGGAACCGGCGGTCCGGCTGCGCGTCCTCGAAGACGCCGGCCGCTCCTCCGTCCCCTTCACCAGCGGACTGCTGATCGGCATCGGCGAGACGTACGAGGAGCGCGCGGACTCGCTCTTCGCGCTGCGGCGGGTGTCGCGGGCCTACCACGGCATCCAGGAGCTGATCATCCAGAACTTCCGCGCCAAGCCGGATACGGCGATGCGCGGCATGCCGGACGCCGAACTGGACGAACTGATCGCGACGGTCGCCGTGGCCCGGCACATCATGGGCCCCGCCGCCTGCCTCCAGGCACCGCCCAACCTCGTCGACTCCGAGTACGCACGGCTCATCGGCGCCGGGATCGACGACTGGGGCGGGGTCTCGCCGCTGACCATCGACCACGTCAACCCCGAACGTCCCTGGCCGCAGATCGACCTGCTGCGCGAACAGTCCGCCGAGGCGGGCTTCGACTTGCGCGAACGCCTCTGCGTCTACCCGGAGTTCGTCCAGCGCGGCGAGCCGTGGCTGGACCCGCGCCTGCTCCCGCACGTACGGGCGCTGGCCGACCCGGAGACCGGGCTCGCCCTGCCGGACGCGGTCGTGGAGGGCCACCCGTGGCAGGAGCCCGAGGAGGCGTTCACGTCCTCGGGGCGTACGGATCTGCACGCGTCCATCGACACCGAGGGCCGCACCTCCGACCGGCGCGAGGACTACGACCACGTGTACGGCGACTGGGAGTCGCTGCGGGAGGCGGCGGCGCCCGGAATGGTCCCGTCGCGCATCGACACCGACGTGAGGGCGGCCCTCGCCACCGCGGCCGACGACCCGACCCGCCTCACCGACGACGAGGCCCTCGCCCTGCTGCACGCGGACGGGCCCGCGCTCGACGCGCTCTGCCGGATCGCGGACGACGTCCGCAAGTCGGCGGTCGGCGACGACGTCACCTACATCGTCACGCGGAACATCAACTTCACCAACGTCTGCTACACCGGCTGCCGTTTCTGCGCCTTCGCCCAGCGCCGCACCGACGCCGACGCCTACACGCTCTCCCTGGACCAGGTCGCCGACCGGGCCGCGCAGGCCTGGGACGTCGGCGCGGTCGAGGTCTGCATGCAGGGCGGCATCCACCCCGACCTGCCGGGCACCGCCTACTTCGACATCGCGCGGGCGGTGAAGGAACGCGTCCCCGGCATGCACGTCCACGCGTTCTCCCCGATGGAGGTCGTGAACGGCGCCACCCGTACGGGTATGTCCATCCGGGAGTGGCTGACGGCCGCGAAGGAGGCGGGCCTCGACTCCATCCCCGGCACCGCCGCCGAGATCCTCGACGACGAGGTCCGCTGGGTCCTCACCAAGGGCAAGCTCCCGACGGCGACCTGGATCGAGGTCGTCACCACGGCCCACGAACTCGGCATCCGCTCGTCCTCGACGATGATGTACGGGCATGTGGACCAGCCCCGCCACTGGCTCGGCCACTTCCGCACGCTCTCCCGTATCCAGCAACGGACCGGCGGCTTCACGGAGTTCGTGACCCTGCCCTTCATCCACACCAACGCGCCCGTGTACCTGGCGGGGATCGCCCGGCCCGGCCCCACGACCCGCGACAACCGCGCGGTGATCGCCATGGCCCGGCTCCTCCTGCACCCCCACATCCCCAACATCCAGACCAGCTGGGTGAAACTGGGCACCGAGGGCGCGGCCGAGATGCTGCGCTCCGGCGCCAACGACCTCGGCGGCACGCTGATGGAGGAGACCATCTCCCGTATGGCCGGGTCGAGTTACGGCTCGTACAAGTCGGTGAAGGACCTGATCGCGGTGGCGGAGGCGGCGGGCCGCCCGGCCAGGCCGCGGACCACGCTGTACGGGGAGGTGCCCGAGGAGCGGCAGCAGGCCGCGGCGGTCTCCGACGGGCACCTGCCGGAGCTGCTGCCGGTCCTGGAATAGACCGGCTGGTCCAGGCAGAGGACAGGCCTCCGGTTCCGGAGGGAGTTCCCCGTCGGAGTAGGATGATCGGACCTCCGACGGGGTGTCTCCGACGGGGTGAGCCACAGCTGAGGAGATGCGTGCCCGTGCCTGCCCGACGGCTTCCCTCGTGGGCCTGGGTCACCGGTCTGACCGCGGCCGCCCTGGTGCTGGTGGCCGTGCTGGCCGTCAAGGCCGGGGACGGGCCCCAGCCGACCGCGTCGGCGAGCAAGAAGACGAACAGCCCCTCCGCGAGCGCCAAGCCCTCCGCCTCGCCCGACGAGTCCGAGCCGGTCGCCGTACCGGACGGCTCCGGCACGGGACGGCGGATCGTCTACTCCCTGGGCCAGAAGCGGGTGTGGCTGGTCGACGCGAGCGACGCGCCCCGGCGCACGTTCAAGGTGTGGCAGGGGACGGTGAGCCCGGACCCCGGCACGTACACGGTCGGCACCCGGCGCGAGACCGCGACCGGCAGCGACGGCGTGGAGATCGAGAACATCGTCTACTTCGCCGTGGCGTCCGGCGTCAACGTCGCCTTCTCCAACGCCCTCGACGGTTCCTCCCCGCCGCCGCCCGCGTCGGGTGCGACGACGGGCGGCGTCCGGACGAAGGCGGCGGACGGGGACGCGGTGTGGAAGTTCGGCACGGCGGGGACGACGGTCGCGGTCGTGAAGTAGGCCCGGGAGGGGTTCCGGACGGGCTTCCGGAGGGGGTCTCAGCCGCCCGGTTCGACTACCGGTTCCGCCGGTTCGACCGCTGGTTCCGCCGGTTCGGCGTCCGTCCACGCGTGCAGTTTGTCCGGGTTGACCACGAGCCACAGATCACCGATCCGGCCCGCGCGGACGCCCACGCCGACCACGGCGACGGTCGTCCCGGCGATCCGGACGACGACCCCCGGGAAACCGTTGACGTCGTCCTGCGTGACATCGAGCCCCGGGTCCTTGCGCAGCAGCCCGAGCAGGAACCGGGCCACCTTGTCCGCGCCGACGACCGGCCGCAGGGCCGCGCGGACCTTGCCGCCGCCGTCGCTGCGCGCCTCGACCGCGGGGTCGAGGAGGGCGACCAGCGTGGCGAGATCGCCGGTCCCGCACGCGTCGAGGAACGCGGAGACGACCCGCCGGTGCTCCGTCGTCGTGGCGCCCACGGGCCGCCGCTCGGCGAGGCGCCGCCGGGCCGAGGAGGCGAGCTGGCGGCAGGCCGCGGGGGAGCGGCCGACGGTCTCGGCGATCTCGGCGAACGGCACCCCGAAGACGTCGTGCAGGACGAAGGCCACGCGCTCGGCGGGGGTGACCGAGTCCAGCACCACGAGCATGCCCATGCTCACCGACTCGTCGAGCGTGACGCGGTCCGCGGGGTCGCCGCTGCCCGCGCCCTCCCCGCCGCCCGCGCTGGTCCAGGTGGCGGCGCCGCCCCTGACGGGCTCGGGCAGCCACTCACCGGTGTAGCGCTCCCGGCGGACGCGCGCCGACGCCAGCTGGTCCAGGCAGATCCGCGAGGCGACCCGGGTCAGCCAGGCCAGCGGGGCGACGATCGCCTCCTGCTCGGCCTCGGACAGGGCGTACCAGCGGGCGTACGTCTCCTGGACGACGTCCTCGGCGTCCTGCACCGAGCCGAGCATGCGGTAGCCGAGCCCGAGCAGCCGCCGCCGCTCGGCCATCAGGTCCCCGAGGCCGGGGCCGCCGCCACCGCTCACTCTCCCCGCACCCCTTTCTCTCCCTGCCCGGCATACTCGGCCAGCCACGCGTCGAAGGTCTGGTGGCCGCGGGGTCCGGCGGACCCGGTGGGCAGGTTGCCCCCTTCGACCATGGCAGTGCCCGCCCTGCCGGGCATCTTCACCGGCAGCAGCAGCCGGCGCTGCCCGCGGGCCCGCAGCAGCCGCCGTGTCATGTCGACCAGCTCCTCGACGCGCGGCCCGGCCAGCTCGGGCGCCATGCCCCGCGGCGGTCCGAGGACGAGTTCCACGAGGTGCCGGGCGACCTCGCGGGCCGCCACCGGCTGCGTACGCATGCGGGGGACCACGGCGAGCGGTCCGGGCACCCGGTCGAGGACCTGGAGCGGAAACTCGTGGAACTGCGTGGCCCGCAGCACGGTCCACGGAACTGCCCCGCCCCCGCCCTGCGCGACGATCTCCTCCTGCCGCAGTTTCCCCTGGTAGTAGCCGAGGCCGACGCGTTCGAGACCGACGATCGACAGGACGACATGGTGCCGTACGCCGACCCGGGCGCCGGCGTCCAGCAGACGGCGCCCGGCGCTCTCGAAGAACGCGATCGCCGTCCTGGCGCGGGTGGTGTCCAGATTGCTGACGTCGACGACCGCCTCGACGCCCGCCATGGCGGGGTCGAGCCCGGCACCGGTCACCAGGTCGACACCCCGTGACCTGGCCAGCACCACCGGCTCGTGCCCGGCCGCCGTCAGCTCCCGGACGACGTGACCGCCGACGAGCCCGGTCCCACCGGCTACCGCGACGCGCATGACGATTCTCCCTCGGCCGTTACGGACTTGACGGACTTCACTGAGTTCACGGACTTCACCGGTACGAGCAGGACGGCCGACGCGAGCACCAGGGCCGTCAGCGCGACGACGTTGAGGACCTGGTCACGCGTGCCGTACATCCCCAGATGCTGCATGTGATAGCCGAGGTGCAGCACGTTGAAGACGAGCCACACCGCACCGGCCGTCTGTACGAGCCGGTTGTTCCGCACGGACCGCAGCGCGATCGCCGTGAGCACGGCCAGCGCGAGGAACATGGCCCCGGCATCCTTGGCGAGGTGTTCGTTGTAGGGGCCCAGCTGGGGCAGCCAGCTCATCCCGAACCCGGGAAAGCCGGCGTGCCACTCCCTCGGCGCGAAGTAGGCCCAGGCCCCGGTGTACAGCGCGGTCACGCCCAGGAACCCGAGGGTGGCGTACCGGATCTTCGTGTTCATGCCTCTATGACGAGACGGCCCGCGAAAGTGTGAGGTGGGTCCTGTCCGCCCCGGCCGCTCAGGGCTCCTGCGGCCGGGGGACGGGACCGTCGGTCAGGGCGATGTGGGCGGTGACGCGTTTGCCGGTCTCTTCGAGACGGACGTAGAAGTCCTCGGCGACGGCCGCGACGATCTCCAGGCCGTGCCGGCCGATGCGCTGCGGGTCGGAGGCATGGATGGTGGGCCGTACGGGGACGCTGTCCTGCACGGTCACCTCCACCGTGGAGTCCGCGATGCGCAGTTCCATCAGCGCGGGGCCGGGGGCGTGCCTGCGGGCGTTGGTGACGAGTTCGCTGACGACCAGCTGGGTGAGGCCCAGCGCGTGGGCGGAGACGACCACGTGCTGCTCGGTGCTCGCGCGGGTGAGGAAATCGGCCGCGAGACGGCGTGCCGCGGCGATGCACGAGGTGTCTCCGCTCAGCTGCATGGCAGTGGATATGAAGGGTGCGCCCGATCCGTTCTCACCGTCGACTGACTGCACGACCTCGGCCCGCCTTCACCTTCACCTGTGCTGGCCCGGTTTCTGACACGGTCCGCTTCCTATGACTCTGGCAGTCGCGGGCCGACCGGTCGAGACGGCACGTCGTCCGTCGACTCCTGTTCAGCCGGAGCCGAGTTGATCCACACTGGGACCCTCAGGTGACCCGGCGGGGCGAGGAGGCGGACCGGTGGCACAGGCAGGGCCGTCGTGGCAGGAGCTGATCCGGCAGGGCAACCGCGCCGGATTCGTGGGACGGGACGCCGAACGGGCCGCGTTCCTCGCGAACTTCGACCTGCCCGCGGGAGACGCCCGGCACCGCTTCCGCTTCCATGTGCACGGCACCGCGGGCGTCGGAAAGACCTTCCTGGTGCAGGAGTTGCGGCAGCTCGCACGCGAACGCGGGGCGCTGACCGCGTACATCGACGAGCGGGTCGGCAGCGTGCCGGAGGCGATGGGCGAGATGTGCGTCCAGTTCGCCGACCAGGGACGGCGGTTGAAGGACCTGGAGCGGCGGCTCGCCGTGTACCGGGACCGGCGGCACGAGGCGGAGGCCGCCGCCCTCGCCGCCCTGGCCCCGGAGCAGGGGCAGCAGGGGCAGCCCCGGTCGGCGTCCGCCGGGAGCAGGACCGCCGTCGGACTCGGTCTGGCGGCCGTGGAGGCCGCCGTGCCGGGCGCCGGTCTCTTCACGGGCGCCCTGCCCGCCGACCTGCTCGCCCAGGGCGCGGACCGGCTGCGCACGGGCCTGAGCGCCCGCTTCCGCGACCCCGACGACATCGAACTGGTGATGTCCCCGGAGAAGGTCCTCACCCCGGTCCTGCTCCGCGAACTGCGCGCGGCGGCCTCCGCCACCCCCTGGATCGTCCTGTTCTTCGACACGTACGAACGGACCGGCCCGTTCCTCGACCCGTGGCTGTACGACCTGGTCACGCGCCAGGAGGCGGACAGCAGGCTGCCCGCGACCCTCCTGGTGGTCACCGCGGGACAGCGCCCCCTGGACACCGCCCGCTGGAGCGGCACGGGCTCCGTGGCGGACGTGTCGCTGGCGCCGTTCACCGAGTCCGAGTCCCGCGGGCTCCTCGCCGGGAAGGGGGTCGTCGCCGAACCGGTCGTCAAGGAGGTGCTGCGCCTCACCGGTGGCCTGCCCGTCCTCGTGTCGACGCTCGCGGAGACCCGCCCCGGCGACCCGGACGACGTGGGCGACCCGAGCGCCGGAGCCGTCAAACGCTTCCTGCAGTGGGAGCCCGACGACACCCGCCGCCAGGTCGCCCGCGTCTGCGCGCTGCCCCGGCAACTGGACGCGGACGTCTTCCGGGCCCTCATCGGCCACCCCGACGACGGCCTGGCCGTGCCGGACGATCCGGACGCGCTGTACGACTGGTTGACCGGCCTGCCGTTCGTCGGCGAGCGCGGGGCCCGTGTGCGCTACCACGACGTCGTACGGGCCCCGATGCTGCGGCTGGAGCGACGCCGCTCCCGGCGGGAGTGGGCCGGCCGCCACCGGCGTCTCGCGGAGACCTTCGCCCGCTGGCGGACCGAGGCCGCGGCCGGCCGGGCGACCGAGGACCTGTGGGCCGACGAGGAGTGGCGCGAGCTGCGCCTGGAGGAGACGTACCACCTGCTCTGCGCGCGCCCGCCCGCGGCGCTCGGCGCGGCCCTGCGCGCGCTGGTCGAGGCCTGCCGCGAGGACGCCGTCCTCGGCCGCGGCTGGGCGCGGATGCTGGAGGACGCGGGCCGCGACACCGACCACACCGACCTCGCCGAGTGGGGCGTACGACTCGGGGAGGCGCTCGACGACGACACGGCCGGGATCGCCGGCGCGATGGCCCTGCTCCTGGCCCGCCCCGGCCCCGACCCGGCCGGCCGGGCCCTCGCGCACACCCTGCGGGGCCGGGAACTGCGCTACGGCGGCCGACACCGCGAAGCCCTGGAGGAGTACGGCAGGGCCCTGGAGCTCGATCCGCGGCTCGCCTGGGCCCACTACGGCCGCGGCTACACCCACCAGCTGCTGGACGACTTCCCGGCGGCACTGGCCGCACTCGACCGGGCGGACGAACTGGCCCCCGGCACCGAGTGGATCATTTCCGCGCGCGCGGAGACCTACCGGCTGGCGGGCCGCTTCGAGGAGGCCGTCGCCGACTTCGACCGCGCCGTCGCCCTCGCCCCGGCCGACGCCGACCCGCTGACCGGCCGGGCCGTGTGCCGGACCGCACTGGGGCGGTACGACGAGGCGCTCGCCGACTTCGACCGGGCGCTCGGCATCGAGCCGGACAACGCCTGGGCGCTGGTGCGCAGGGCCCGTCTGCGCCGCACCAGGGGCGAACCGGACGAGGCCTTCGCCGACTTCGACCGGGCCGTCCGCGTCGCGCCCGACGCGGCCTGGGTCGCCTCGGAGCGCGGGGACGCCTACCGGCTGGCCGACCGCCCGGAGGAGGCCGTCGCCGAACTGACCCGCGCGCTCACCCTGCGGGCCGACTACGCCTCCGCCCTGGCGAGCCGCGGCGCGGCCCTGTCCGACCTGGGCCGCCACGAGGAGGGCCTGGCCGACCTCGCCCGAGCCGTCGAACTGCGGCCCGACTACGCGTGGGCGCTGGTGACGACGGCCCGCGTGCAGGACGAACTCGGCGACCGGGCCGCCATGTTCACGTACCTGGAGCGAGCCGTCGAGACGGCCCCGGACAGCGACTGGATCAGCGACGAACTGGGCGCCGAGTACTGCGAGGAGGGCCGGTACGAGGAGGCGGTCGCCGTCTTCCGCCGCGTACTGGACCGGAGCCCGGACGACAAGGCCGCGCGGACCGGGCTCATCGGAGTCCACCTCCTCACGAAGGACCACGGACAGGCCCTGTGGCACCTGGACCGCGCTCTGACGTCGACCCCGGACGACGGATGGCTGTACGCCACGCGCGCGCGGGTCTGCCTGGCGACCGGCCGGACCGATCAGGCGCTGGCCGACCTGGACCGCTGCGCCACGCTGGAACCGGCGTCCCGGGCGGCCTGGGCGCGCCGCACGGCCATCGAACTCCTCACACAGTGCGACCGGTGGGAGGAGGCGTCGGCACGGCTGTCGGCGGCGGACGGGGCCGACGACCTGGACGACCTGCGCTGCGACGTGCACCGCCACGCGGGACAGTGGCCGCAGGCCCTGCGTACGGCGGAACGGCTGCGCGCGACGGCCCCGATCCCGGGCACCTTCCAACTGGCGATGACGGCGAGCCAGTCGCAGGGCCTGCCGGCGGCGGAACCCCTGTGGCGGGAGCTGGCGGCCTTGGTGGCCTCCGACGCCGCGCTGCCCGCCCCGGAGAGCACCCTGGGCGACCTGGAACGCACGCAGGCCCGCTGCTTCCTGGCCTGCGCGCTGTCGGACTGGCCCGCGGCGCAGGAGGCCCTGACGGAGCTCCTGTCCGGGCCTCCCGACTGGGACGACCTGGCCACGCTGACCCTGATCCTGCGGGACCTCCACACGTCCCCGCAGGCCGACGCCCTCCGCATGGCCCCCTTGCTGACAGCGGCAACAAGGGCCGCCGAGGACATCAGCTCCCACCAGGCCCCGTGAGGGGGACTCTCGTCGGGTGCGGCTCCGGTGGGGGCTGGCCGCGCAGTTCCCCGCGCCCCTGAAAAGCGGGGCTGCGCCCCTGCTTTTCATCCTTCAGGGGCGCGGGGAACTGCGCGACAAGCCCCCACCGGCCCGCAGCCCCCCGCTCACCCCGACCACCCCTCCTGGTAGGGACTAGCCATCCACCCCCGCCACCCGATCCACCGGCAGGTGAATGGCGATCAGCACGACCGAACTCAGCAAAAACACCCGCACAGCCGCATCCAGCCCGTTCCAGTCCTCCGACTGCCACATGGCGAACCACTCACCCCCCACCGCGAGAAACCCCGCCCCGAAGAGCAGCATCAACATCAACAACCCCACCGTGGACGTCCGCCGGGCCCGCGCGACATCCCGCCGCACCCACTGGACCGTGCCCAGGATCAGCACGAGCGCCGCCACCGTCTCCCACGCGATGATCGCGACGTACACCGCGTTCTGAATCCCCTCGGACTCGACGGCCCGCCACATCAGGTCGTCGTCCTTGAACGTGGTGTCCATGGCCAGAACATGCTGCACGAACTGCTGGTTGGTGCCGAAGTCGGTGATGTTCCCGAACGCCACGAGCGTGATGTAGAGCGCGACCGTGCCGGTGAGCAGAGTCGCGGTGATCGGTAGGGCCCGTGCTGCCGCCATCCTCAAGTCCCCTAGCTGTCAGGTGTGTTACGGAACGGAACACCTGACACCAGACACCATCCACGCCCCACGGACCACCGATTTTCGGCTCACCCGTCTCACCGCAACCGGTCGACGTACCGGTCGGTCCCCGGCACCGTGGGAATGAACGGCGCCACCAGCTCCACCCGCCCCAGCCCCGTCTCGGCCACGGGCGCCTCCAGCCCGGTGAAGTACTCCTCCCAGCACTCCCGCGGATCCGCCTCCAGGAACCACAGCAGCGTCAGCCGCGTATCGACCCCCTCGACCTGCTTCACGTACGTCATGCGGTCGCCGGGCAGCGGCGTCGGCCGGAAGACCGTGACCATGGCGGCGGGGGACCCGGCAAGCCGCTTCGGAAGGTGCCGGGAGCGCAGCCACTCCAGCAACTCGGCCCGTCCGACGGCGGATTCGGCGTCGACGACCTGAAGGACCAGCCCCTGGTACGGATGGTCCAGCGCGTGGAAGTCGCGCGGCCCCGCGGCCCCGTCCCGGTACACCGTCGCCTCGTGGTCCTGGAACGCCGTGAAGACGTGCGTACGGTCCTGGTAGACCCGCCCGTCCCTGTTCAGCCGCTTGTTGATGCCGACGGTCCACTTCATGTGGTCGTCGTGGCGGCCGTCCGTGACCCAGTACGTCGAGAGGTAGCACCCGGCGGTGACCGGCTGCGCGACCGCCGACTTCTCGGGCCGGCGCAGCAGCTGCAGATCCCGGGTCGCCACCCACCGCCGCCCCGCGTACATCCACGGCATCGCCATCGCGCCCGCGTAGTAGTGGTCGTCCTCGTACCACCGGTTGTACGCGTACTCGTGGCCCGGATGCGGCTCCACCATCGTGATCAGGGCATGGCCGGGACGCACCCCGTACGGGCCGACGGCGGCCAGTTCCCCGTACACCTCGCTGCGCGTGTCTTCGGGCATGACGCTCCCCTTCCAGCGCTTCGCGTTCTCTTCCGTCATCTGCCGGACGCCCCTACTCTGACGGACCGTCAGATCGACCGCCAGAGCCGGGAGGACCGCAATGTCACTGCTCCAGGGCAAGACCGTCGTCGTGTCGGGGGTCGGGGCCGGGCTCGGTCACCAGGTCGCGGCGGCCGTCGTGCGGGACGGCGGGAACGCCGTGCTCGGGGCGCGCACCGGGGCGAACCTCGCCAAGGCCGCCGCCGAACTCGACCCGGACGGCGCGCACACGGCGTACCGCGCCACGGACATCACCGACGAGGGCCAGTGCGACGCGCTCGCGGCGCTGGCCCGGGAGCGGTTCGGGCGGCTCGACGCGGTCGTCCACGTGGCCGCCTGGGACAGCTACTTCGGCGGCCTCCAGGACGCGGACTTCACCACCTGGCAGGCCGTCCTCGACGTGAACCTGCTCGGCACGCTGCGGATGACCCGCGCCTGTCTGCCCGCGCTGAAGGAGCGCGGCGGCTCCGTGGTCGTCATCGGCACGCAGTCGTCCGTCGCCGCCCCCTCCCAGGTGCGCCAGGCGGCGTACGCGGCCTCGAAGGGCGCGCTGACGAGCGCGATGTACTCGCTGGCGCGGGAGCTCGGCCCGGACCGGATCCGGGTGAACACCGTGCTGCCGGGCTGGATGTGGGGCCCGCCGGTGGAGGCGTACGTGCAGTTCACGGCGTACACCGAGGGCGTGCCGGAGGCGGAGGTGCTGGAGCGGCTGACCTCGCGGATGGCGCTGCCGGAGCTGGCCACGGACGCGGACGTGGCGGACGCCGCGGTGTTTCTGGCCTCGGACCGGGCGCGGGCGATCACGGGGCAGTCGTTGCTGGTCAACGCCGGGGAGTTGATGCGGTAGCGCGCGGATGTCCCGTTCGTCCCGGCGATCGAAAATGTTCAGGGACATGAACCGAGGTCAGTAAGCAGAACTATTTTACTCCCCTTTGACCGTACAGGCAGTTGTCGCAGTCATGCCATCGAACCCACGATGAGCGGGCGCTTCACGACCCTGACGATCCTGGGAGAGGGCATATGAACGGTCTCGACTGGGCCGTGCTCATCGGCTACTTCGGCGTGATGGTCGCGATCGGTGTCTGGTCCCACAAACGGGTCGACAACGTCAGCGACTTCTTCACGGCCGGCGGCAAGATGCCGTGGTGGCTGTCGGGCATCTCGCACCACATGTCCGGCTACAGCGCGGTCATGTTCACGGGGTACGCGGCCATCGCCTACACGTACGGCGTCACTTCCTATGTCACCTGGTCCTTCCCGATCGCCATCGGCATCGCGATCGGCGCGAAGCTGTTCGCGCCCCGGCTCAACCGGGTGCGCTCACGACTGCACGTGTCCTCGCCCCTGGAATACCTGAAGAACCGCTACAACCTGCCCACCCAGCAGGCGCTCGCCTGGTCCGGCGTCCTGCTGAAGATCGTGGACGTGGGCGCCAAGTGGGCCGCCATCGCGACCCTGCTGTCCGTCTTCACCGGCGTCTCGCTCAACACCGGCATCATGATCACCGGCGCGGTGACCGCGATCTACTGCACGGTCGGCGGCCTCTGGGCGGACGCGCTGACCGAACTCGGCCAGTTCGTCATCCAGTTCATCGCCGGTGTCGCGATGCTCGTCGCCGTCATGGCCGAGCTGAACGGCTTCAGCACCCTGTGGAGCGTCTGGGACGAGCCCGCCCTCGACGGCCACACCAAGCCGCTGGCCGGCCCGTACATGATGGTCTTCCTGATCGCGTATCTGTTCATCAAGACCTTCGAGTACAACGGCGGCATGTGGAACCAGGCCCAGCGCTACATGGCCACGGACTCCGCGCGGTCCGCCACCCGCTCGGGCATCCTGTCCGCCTCGCTCTGGCTGATCTGGCCGCTGGTGCTGTTCTTCCCCATGTGGGTCGCGCCGCTGATCATCAAGACCGACGTACCGGCCGATTCGTACGCGCTGATGGCCGAACACCTGCTGCCCCACGGCCTGTTGGGGCTGGTCATCGTCGGGTTCTTCTCCCACACGATGGCGATGTGCTCCTCGGACGCCAACGCCATCGCGGCCGTCGTCACCCGCGACATCATGCCCGCGGTCTCCCGCAAGGCCCGCGAGTGGGACACCCGGATGGGGCTGCTGGCCGCGCGCTGGGCCACGCTGCTCTTCCTCGGTCTGTCGATGGCCATCGCCACCCAGGTCAACTCCGCCTTCTTCGGCGACATCATCACCGTCGTCATCAAGTGGGTGGCCGGCCTGATGGGCCCGATCGCGATCCCGCTGATGCTGGGCCTGCTCCCGTGGTTCCGCAAGAGCGGCCCGACCGCCGCCCTGATCAGCTGGGCCGTCGGCCTCGTCACCTTCTGGCTGGTCAACTACCCGATCAGCTGGAACGTCGACGGCGGGGTCCCGCTCCAGTACCAGGTGTCGATCCCGCTCGCGGTGTCGCTCGTCCTCTACGTCCTCATCGGATTCGTGAAGCCCGAGGACACCCCGGAACGGGACGCGCTCATCGCGAAGATCAACAGCGACGACGGCGGATCCACCGCCGCGGCGGTACCGGCCCCGGCCGGCCCGGCGGACGACGTGGTGGGCGCACCGGCCAAGGACTGACGCTGAACCGGGCGCACGGCGCGTACGTACGACTGTGAGGGTGGCCGCTTCCTGACGAGCGGCCACCTTCACTCGTGCGTGGCGGGAAAAAAGGGGCTTCCCCCCAGGGCCGGGGGTGCGTCAGGCGCGGGCGGTCAGGCCGGCCGGGACCGGGGTGGCGCCCGTGCCGGAGAGGGCCGCGTAGGCGCGGGGATAGCGGGCCAGCCAGCCCGGGGACGAGCCCGCCGGGCCGTGCAGGGCCGGGCCCTGGGTCATCTCCATCGCGAAGTCGTCGGCGAGGACGAGCATGGTGGGGCGGCCCTCCAGCTCGGCCAGCCAGGACGGCGGCAGGGCCGTCTCGCCGTGCAGGGCGCCGAGCAGCCCGCCGGTCAGCGCGCCGGTGGCACCCGAGGGGCCGCCGTGGTTCACCGAGAGGCACAGCCCGTGCCGGGTGTCCTCGCCGACCAGCGCGCAGTACACCGCCACCGAGAGCAGCCCCTCGGCCGTGCCCTCCCCGGCCAGATCCTCGACCCGCTGCGGCGACGGCATGCCCTGCCGTACGGCCCCCAGGGCCCGCTGCAGCGCCTCGGCCACCTTCTGCTGCCCCGGGCGGGGCGCCAGCAGCTGCAACGCCCGCTGGACGGCCGTGTCGAGGCTCTCGCCGCGCGCGAGACCGTGCACGACGACGGCGTACGCGCCCGCCGACAGGTAGGAGAGCGGATGGCCGTGGGTCTGCGCCGCGCACTCCACCGCGAGCTGCATGACGAGCTGCGGCTCCCAGCCGACGAGCAGCCCGAAGGGCGCGGAGCGGGTCGCGGCCTCGACGCCCCGCTGGTCGGGGTTCTTGGGCGCGTCCAGGGTGCCCATCGTCTCGTCGCCGAGGCCCAGCAGATTGGCGCGCGCGGGATCACGGCGGGCGTACAGCCACTCCTCGCGGGCCAGCCAGCCGTCCTCCTTGCGCCGCTCGTCCGGGCCCCAGTCGCGCTGGGTGGCGGCCCAGCGCAGATACGCCCGGTGCAGATCCGTCGGCGGATGCCAGGCACCGGTGTCCCGGCGGACCTGGGCCCTTATCAGCCCGTCGATGGAGAACAGGGTCAGCTGCGTGAGATGGGAGACGGCCCCGCGTCTGCCGTACCCGTGGGTCAGATCGGTCAGGCCCTCGGCGCCGTGCGCCGCCCGGATCCGTTCCAGCGAGAGGCCGCCCACGGGGGAGCCGAGCGTGTCGCCCACGGCCGTGCCGAGGAGCGTGCCGCGCACCCGGCTGCGGAAATCCTGCTGTTCGGCGCGGCCCCAGACGGCACCGGCTGTCGCACCCACCGAGGCCTCCCGAGTTCCCGATCCGATTCCGTCCGTACGCCGATTCCGTCCGTACGGCCGACAACTCAGCACTGTAATCGAACGGGAACGGTCGGTTGAGAGTCGGATCGGTATGCGAACAGTGAGGCGACTGAGCGTGTTTGTCAGCGATCGGTACGCATTCTCGCCGGGCGGCCCCCGCGGAGCCCGCGATAAATGAAGATCCATACGAACGACGACGACTTTCATGCGCAATACCTGCGCAGCATGCGCACAATTGCGGGAGGATCTTCGAGGCGGGTGCGGACAGGGCCGAGCCCCCTCGGCCAGGACGGCGGGCCAGTCGAGAGGGCTCTTTCACGGTGCGTATGCAGTTGGTGATGGAGTTGTTGATCCGGTTGTGCATGCGGTTGTTGATGAAGTTGTCGATGAAGTTGTTTCTTCGGGCGTGGATGACGCGGATGTCGCGGATGGTGCGGATGTGGTCGTGCTGTGCGAGGCCTCCGTCGAGGTCAGACGGTGCCCCGGCTCACTTCTGCCACGAACGCGTTCCAGGACTCCGCCGGGAAGGCCAGCGCGGGCCCTTCGACGACCTTCGAGTCGCGGACGGCCATCGCCGCCGTGACGGGGGACTTGACCTCGACGCACGCGCCGTTTCCCTGCGAGTACGAGGACTTCGTCCACGTGTGCGTGACGCCTTGCTTGATTGCCATGTTCACTCCGGTGGCGAGTTGCTGATCAGCTGTCACCGAGTTGCGGGTTCCTTCCGGAACCCACGGTTCGGATTGCGCCAAGCTTGTTCCCTCTTGGCGTGATCGACGCTACTCGCCAACATCGGCGTACGAAGCGACTATTCACTCGACCGGGTGACATATGCCAGCTGAGTCTTCCGCCGGGATAGGAGGAGGGTGTATCTTTCCGCCGCCATCCGGCCTGCCTCAGTGTGCGTAGTCCTTCGCGACGTCCGCGATGAACTCCCGCGACTGGTCGGCGTTGAGCGCCTGCGCCCGCAGATGCTCGTACATGACGCTGTACTTCTGGACGTCGTTCGCCTTCTCCAGGTACAGATCGCTCGTGACGCCCTCGATGTAGACCACGCTGGAGTCGGCCGCGTCGGGGAATTCGAGGATGGCGTACTGGCCGCTGACCCCTGGATGGGCCCCCATCGCGAACGGGATGACCTGGACCGTCACGTGCGGCACGTGCGACATCTCGACGAGATGCTCCAACTGCTCGATCATCACCTGCTTGTTGCCGACGGTCCTGCGCAGCGCCGCCTCGTCGAGGACGGCCCACAGCCGCAGCGGGTTCTCCAGGTCGGAGATACGTTCCTGTCGCCGCAGCCGCACCTGTACGCGCTTGTCGATGTCGCCGGCCGCCGCCTCCGGGAGCGCGCCCTGGATCAGCGCCTCGGCGTACGGACGGGTCTGCAGCAACCCCGGTACGACCAGCGGGTCGTACACGCGCAGGCTCGCCGCGTCGGTCTCCAGGCCGATGTAGACGCTGTACGGGATGTCGCCGAAGGAGTGCCACCAGCCCTGCTGGCGCGAGTCCTTGGCCATCTGCATCAGCGAATCGACGATCCGGACGTCCTCGACCTCGTACACCCCGCACAGGTCGCGGACATCGCGCTGGCTGATACTGCGCCGCCCGTTCTCCAGACGGCTGATCTTCGACTGCGAGACGAGCAGCCGCTCGGCCACCTCTTCGGCCGTCATGCCCTTGAGCTCCCGGAGCCTTCGCAGCTCCTGGCCCAACCGGCGACGCCTGACGGTGGGATTGACGTTGGACGCCACGGGACGTGCACCTCCGGCTGCGGACTGCCTGTACTTTGCGTATCTGCTGTTGAGCAGATTGCCACCAAGGTGCTTGCTACCGCTGGGAAACAGCGGATATGCAGTGCGTACGCGCCACTTGTCGCCACCTCGCGCCACCTGCCGCCACCTGGTGGCGGATATGACGACAAGCGACCATGGTCGTACGCATCCACGGACATGCGTACAGGGGGCGTACGTACAGGGGGACATGACGTGCGGGACGTGATCTGTGGCGGGACATGCGGACGCGCGGGGCGGCGGGCCGTGTCGTCGTCCGGACGTACGGCCCGTCGCCCCGCGCGGCCCAGCGGCTCCCGAACCGGCTCATGGGGACTGCGGTGCGGCGCTGACGTGCGTGACGCGCGAGGCGTGGTGCACGGTGGGTGCTGCGGATACGGCGGATAAAGCGGTACTTCGGGGACTGCGGTCGTGCGGTGCTCCGACGTGTCGGTGGATCCGTGCCGTGGACCGGTGACCAGTGGATCAGTGGGCCACGGCGCGTGCCATCGAACTGCGGTGCGGTTGCATCGGGACGCCCCTGGCGGGCTCCGGTGCGGGCCTGGCTCCGGGGGCGGCCTGACGGCCGGTCGGTGCCGGGCTGCGGCGTGGCTGTGCGGCCACTCCGTTCTGGACGTCCATCACGGCGTGCGCCACGAGTCCGCCCATGGGGTCGTGCCTGATCAGATCCCGGAGTCGGGAGCGCGACGAACGCCCTTCGTTCCCCGGGTAGAGGTGCTTGCCCAGGCCCACGGCATGCGCCAGTGCGGCCAGAGCGGCGGTCCGCGGGTCCGGCGGGACGCCGGTGCGGATCGCGCTGTCCAGCCGGGCCCTGATCTCCCGGCTGATCTCCGTGTCCGTCGCTTGGTAGCGAGTCGTCGGAAGCACCCCGCACATCTGGCCCGCCACGGCATGAACCATGCCGCATCGCTCCAGATGCGAGAGATATGTCTGGCGCAACCCCAGTCGGGGCCCGCCGATCCAGTTCACAGCGCGTACTGGAGCACCCCGCCTGCGGAGTAGTTCCAGCGCACAGTCCAAGGTCGGATCTCCGGTCGGCCGTGGTGCCACCACGGCGATACGATCCCCGTCTGGGGCTATCCGTCCGGCCAGCGCCAGCTCCACTAGCTGTGCTCCGGCCAGACCGAGGTCGAGCGACTGCGGCTGTGCGGTGGTACCCGTGGTCGGGTCCAACGCCAGCAGCAGAAGCTCCTCCGGAAGTGTTCTGCGGCTCCTGCCCATCCATGCCTCCCCGCGTGGATGAATGACAGGGTGACCCCTCTCACATTGGTCTGTCGAGAGCACGTGACCGGTTCGTAGTGGAACCAGTAGATATGTCGTTCTCGTCTACCGCAGGGGTCAATCCCTCACACAGGACACTGGTAGATGGTTCGGACACGAGTGTCCGGGCCGCGTGTGCACTGTTTAACGGGTTCATGGTTCGGTTGGGCGCACGGTGTGTGGCGCACGGAGGAGGCATCGGTGGCGGGCGAGTCCCCCGACAGGTCGAAGCAGCACGAGTCGTCGGCAGAACCGACGTCGGGGAGCAAGGTTCCGGTTCCGGATCCGCGGCTGGCGGTCGCGCGGGAGGCCGTGACGGCGGCTGCCCGGGTGGACACGGCGACGGCGGTGTTCTCGACGAAGCGCGCCGCGGAGGCGGCGCGCTCGGCGTCCGCGGGTTCCGCGGACGCGGAGGAGGCTGCGGAGCCGGCTGCCGGGAGTTCCCTGGGGAGTGACGGTTCTGCGGAGCCGGAGAGTTCCGCGGAGGGCGCCGGGAAGGGCGCCGGAGGCGGCGACGCGCGCCTCCGGTCCGCCGTGGCGGCCTGGGCCGCCACGGCGGACGAGGAGGCGCCTGAGGGCGCTCCTGCGGATTCGGCTGCGCCGGGCGCGGGATCGGCTGCGCCGGGCGCGGGATCGGCTGCGCCGGGCGCGGAAGGGGGCGCGGGGCGGCGCGCGGGTGGCGGTGACGCCGACGCCCGCGCCGACGGTGACGTCGACACCGGTGTCGGCTCTGGCGAAGTGGGCTCGGGCGCCGGCTCTGGCTCCGGCCAGGATGCCGACTCCGACTCCGCTGTCGGCTCCGACGCCGACTCTGGGGCAGCGGGCTCGGACGCCGGTGCGGATGCGGCAGCGGGCTCGGACTCGGACTCCGGGCTGGAGGATTCCGCGACTGAGGATGCACCGGCCGTGGCAGCCGGTGCTGCTGCCGACAGCGCCGCGCGGGACGCGGCGAAGCCGCAGCCGAAGGGCGCGGACGAGAGCGCGGCCGAGGCCGCTGGCGAGGCGAAGAGCGGGTCGGAGGGCGCCGCTCAGGCGGACGCACCGGCCGAGCGCGCTGTGCCGCAGGCCGACGCCTCGCCGAGCGGCGGAACCTCTGCCTCCGGTGAGAGCGCGGGGAGCGCCGCGGCCGACGGGAGCGCCGACGGTACGAAGGCGGATGCGAAGGCCGCCCCGACGGTCGGCTCGAAAGCCGATGCCAAGGCCGATGCCAAGGCCGATGCGAAGGCCGATGCGAAGGCCGATGTGCAGCGCATGGCGGACGGCCCGGAGGCGGAAGCCCCCGCGGCGAAGCCGCCCCTGGGTGCGGCTCCCGCCGCGGACGCGGGCTCCGCGTCGGAGTCTGACTCCGGTCCCGACGCGGACTCCGCGGCGAAGCCGGAGTCCGGCGCGAAGCCGGATACCCCGGCGAAGCCGGACTCCGTCGGGAAGCCGGGCCCCGCGGCGAAGTCGGACTCCGCCACCGACGCGGGTCCCGCTGCTCCCAGCGCGAAGCCGGACTCCACGTCCGACGAGGGCAAGCCCGAGCCCGCGGTCGACCAGGCCACCGCGATCTTCAAGCGGCCTCCGGCGGTGGATCAGCCCACGACCATGCTCAAGCTGGGCGGCGGCAAGCCGGACGCCGGACCGGGCAAGGCGACCGAGATGGGCAAGGATGCCGAGCCCGGCAAGGGTGCCGAGTCGGACAAGGGCGCCGCCCCGAAGACCGATGGCAAGTCGGCCGCCGAGTCCGGGGCCGAAGCGGCGGCGGCGTCCAAGGCCGAGGCCCCGCCCGAGCGCACCAGCAAGTTCGTCGCGCTCAAGCCGCTCGACGAGCCCGCCCCGCCGAAGGCGAGGCCCGCCGTCCCGCCGCCGGGACCGTCCGTCTCGCCCTCGTCGGCCCCGGCCGGGGCCGCCCCGCAGGCCGGCCCCGAGCGGACGACCCAGCAGCCCCTCCCGCCGAGGCCCCCGCTGGACCTGCTGGCGGAGCTGACGAACACCCCGCCGCCCCGCCAGACCCCGGTCCGGACCATCGTGCGCCGGGTCAAGATCTGGACACCGCTGGTGCTCCTGCTGGCCGTGGTGTTTGCAGTCGTACAGGCCGTACGCCCGCTGCCGTCCCCCACCCTCGCGCTGACCGCGGACGAGACCTACGCCTTCGAGGGCAACAAGGTCTCCCTGCCGTGGCCCGAGGAGGGCCAGGGCTGGATGGACGTCAACGGCATCGGCACGGTCGACTCGTTCGGGGAGCAGAAGCCCGTCGCGATCGGCTCGGTCGCCAAGGCCATGACGGCGTACGTGATCCTCAAGGAGCACCCGCTGAAGGCCGGCGCGGACGGCGCGAAGATCCCCGTCGACAAGAAAGCGGAGACGGAGGGCGGCTTCGACGCGCAGGGCGAGTCGACGCTCAACACCGTCAAGAAGGGCGACACCCTCACCGAGAAGGACGCCATCGCGGCCATCATGATCCCCTCCGCGAACAACATCGCGCGGTTGCTGGCGCGTTGGGACGCGGGTTCCGAGGCGAAGTTCGTCGAGAAGATGAACGCCGCCGCCAAGGACCTGGGGATGAAGAACACGAAGTACACCGACCCCTCGGGCCTGAAGGAGACCACCGTCTCCACCGCCGAGGACCAGGTGAAGCTCGGCAACGAGCTGGTGGACATCAAGGCCCTGGTCGACATCACCAAGCTGCCGACCTGGGTGGACCCGTCCGGCAAGAAGTGGGACAACTACAACCGCCTCGTGCCGTACAACAACGCCATCGGCATCAAGACCGGCTCCACCACCAAGGCCGGCGGCAACCTGCTCTTCGCCGCCACCCAGGAGGTCGGCGGTGAGAACGTCATCGTCGTCGGCGCGGTCCTCGGCCAGCACACGCCGCCGATCATCGACACGGTCAACGCGGTCAGCAAGGAGGCGATGATCGCCGCCCAGGAGGCGCTGACCTCGCAGAAGATCCTCAAGAAGGGTGACGTCGTCGGGTACGTGGACGACGGGCTCGGTGGTCGGACGCCGGTCGTCGCCACGAAGGACGTCTCCGCGGTGGGCTGGGCCGGACAGACGGTCAAGCTGAAGCTGGACGAGGGAGACATCCCGCACGAGGCGAAGGCGGGAACCAAGGTCGGCTCGCTCAGCGTCGGTGACGGTACGGGCGACGCGGTCGAGGTTCCGGTCGCGCTCCAGTCGGATCTCAGCGAACCGGGATTCGGCGCCAAGCTGACCCGGGTCGCCTGACGGAACGTACGTCCTCACGGGGACGTACGCCCGCAAAGAGCGGAAGACCCGACAAACAGAAGAACCGACCGCACCCCGCCCGACGGAGCACCACCCAGGAGCTCCGCGGCGGGGTGCGTGCTAGCGTCGCCAGGATGGGGCAAGGCCGCCCGCCGCGGGGCCCCGCCGAGAGCGGAACAACGGGACACGGGAGTGCCAGCACGTGGCGACAGCGGAGCCGACGCATGCCGACGACGCCGAGCCGGGCCGAGAGGCCGGCCCGCGAATAAGCGTGCGCACGCGGCACGTCGAGCCCCCCGACAACGTGGCAGGACCGCCACCGGGCACGGTGGAGATCCCCGGCATGACGGAGAGCCCCGAAACGGCCGGGAGCCCCGGCGGCGCGACCGAACCGTCACCTGACGCGACGGAGAGCTCCGGCGCGACGGAGACCCCCGGCGCGGAGGACGTCCCCGACACGGCGGCGAGCCCCACCGACCCCGGGCGTGACAGCGCCCCCGGACCCGCTCCTGCCGCCGATCCGACCCCCGAAGCCGACCCCAAACCGGACCTCAAGCCGGACCTCAAGCCGGCCCCCGGCGCCGACCCGGCCGACGACACCGACACGAGCCCGGCCGACGGCGCCGACGCGGGCCCCCGTGGCCGCGAAGACACCCGACTGCACCGCTTCCTCCGGCACCCCGCGATCCTCGCCACGGCCCTCTCCGGTGTGCTCCACATCATCTGGTTCTTCACGTTCGCGAACAGTGGGGGCGACCTCGCGGCGCAGGACGCGTGGGCGGAGTTCGTGGGGCGGAACCCCGGGTCCGCGTACAACCTCGCCTGGTACGGCGGCATGCACCCCGTGTCGTACAGCGTGGTGTCCCCGTATCTGATGGCCGTGCTCGGTGTGCGGACGACGATGATGGTCGCGGGGACGCTCTCCGCCGGACTGCTCATGCTGGTGCTGATGCGCAGCCGGGCCGTCCGCAACCCCGTGGCCGCGGCGGCGGCCGGAGTGTTCGCGCTCCTGTGCAACGCGATCTCGGGCCGCGTGACCTTCGGCCTCGGCATGGTCTTCGCGCTCGGCGCCGCCGCCGTCGTCTTCTGCTGGCCGTACCGCTGGCGCTACAAGCGCTGGGCCAAGGCCCTGTGCGCCGCCCCGCTCGCCGCGGCGGCGACCGCCGCGTCCCCGGTGGCCGGCCTCTTCGTCGGCTTCGTCGCCGTCGCGCTGTTCCTCCAGAAGCGACGCCCGGGAGCGTGGGCGCTGGGCCTCGCGCCCGCCGCGGTCGTGGGCGTCTCGGCCTGGATGTTCCCGTTCTCCGGTACGCAGCCGATGATGTTCGGGTCGGTCCTGCTGCCGTTCGCGACCGCGGCCTGCGCCTTCCTCCTCGTCCCCAAGGAGTGGAAGACGGTCCGGATCACGTCGGCGGTGTACGGCCTGGCCGTCGTCCTCGTCTGGCTGATCAACTCGCAGATCGGCTCCAACATCAGCCGGCTGCCGATGCTGCTGGGCGGGGTCACGCTGATCGCCGCGCTGCCCTTCACGGTGCCGCGCTCACGCAAGTGGTACGCGATCCTGCTGGCCTTCGTGACGGTGAACGGCTGGATCGCCTTCAAGGCCGTCGACGACATCGTGCACACCACGCCCGCCGCGTCCTGGGCCCGCGAACTGGCCCCCCTCGTCAACCAGCTCCAGGTGGCCGGCGCCGAGAAGGGCCGTGTCGAGGTCGTACCGGCCCGCTCGCACCGCGAGGCGTCCGCCCTCGCCCCGTACGTCAACCTCGCCCGCGGCTGGAACCGGCAGGCGGACATGGAGCGCAACCCCCTCTTCTACGACGACACCCTCAACTCCGCGAACTACCACGAGTGGCTGCAGCGCTGGGCCGTCCACTACGTCGTCCTCCCCAAGGGCGAGCCCGACGGCGACGGCGGCGAGCGCGAGCGCGAACTGGTCCAGCGCGGGATGCCGTACCTGAAGCAGGTCTGGGGCGACGCCAACTGGCAGCTCTTCGAGGTCACCGACCCCATGCCGATGGCCGACCCGCCCGCGGTCGTCGACCGTGCCGAGCAGGGGGAGCTGACCCTGGAGGTGAAACGGGCGGGCCGCGTGCTCATCCGGATCCCGTACTCGCCGTGGCTCGGACTCGTCGACGCGGAGGGCAAGAGCGTGAAGCCCCCGCAGGAGACCGAGGAGTCCAAGCAGCGGGAGGACGGGGCGCCGAAGACGTACGACAACGTCAACGGCTGCCTGATGGAGACCGAGGAGGACGCCCAGGGCGATCAGTGGACGGAACTGCTGGCGCCCAGGGCCGGCACGTACCGTCTCGCGGCGCCCTACCAGCTGCCCCGGGGCACGGGATGCCCCGAGGAGCTGCGGGAAGAGGTCCGCGGCAGCGAGGAGTAGCGCGCGCCGCCGGGGCGCCGAGGTGGACCGGCGCTCAGCCGATGTGGGCCTCGACCGCGGACACGACCTCCGCGGACTCCGGCTCGGTCTGCGGCGAGAAGCGGGCGACGACCGCGCCGTCCCGGCCGATCAGGAACTTCTCGAAGTTCCAGCGGATGTCGCCGCTGTGCCCCTCGCCGTCCGCGAAGCCGGTGAGCCGCTGGTAGAGGGTGTGCCGGGCGTCCCCGTTGACGTCGACCTTCTCGGTCATCGGGAAGGTCACGCCGTACGTCGCCGAGCAGAACTCCGCGATCTCCTCGGACGAGCCGGGCTCCTGGCCCATGAACTGGTTGCACGGCACCCCGAGCACGGTGAAGCCCTGCGCCGCGTACCGCTCCTGCAGCCGCTCCAGACCCGCGTACTGCGGGGTGAGGCCGCACTTGGACGCCACGTTGACGATGAGCACGGCCCGGCCCTTGTACTGGCCGAGATCCGCGGAACCGCCCTGCAGCGCATCGATGTCGACGTCGAGAGCGGAGGCGCCGGAAGCGGCGGAGGAGGCGGAGGCGTTGTCAGTAGTCATGAGCGGATGCTAACTCCGCTGCGCGGAGACCGGTTCGGCACCCTGCGCCCCACGCCCTGAGTTCTGGGCCCCGACGAGCACATCGCCTTCGGCCGTCCGGTAGTAGAGGACCGACCGCCCCGAGCGCCGCCGCCCCACCAGACGCGCGTCGAGCAGCAGTCTCAGATGACGGCCGACGGAGCCGAGCCCCTGCCCGGTGACGGCGACCAGCTGGCTCGTACTCATGGGGGAGCCGAGCAGGACGAGCACACGGGCCCGAGCGCCACCGAGCAGCCGGGCGAGACTGTCCGGAACGGCGACGGGGGAGGGCGCGGCCCCGTGCGAGGACGCGGACCCTTGCCGGCCGGTCTGTGCCAGCACACCCGAGCAGGGGTACACGACCCCGTACCGGCCCGGGGCCGAGTCCGGGTGCGACTCCTCCCACGACACCCACCCGTGCCGCTGCGGAGTCACCGGTACGAAGACGATCCGGGCGCCGGAGATCTCGCGGGGCGGGTACTCGTGCAGATTGACCTGCAGCCGGTTCTCGCCGAGCCAGCGCATCCCCGGCCGCATGGTCCCGAGCGCGGACGCCCAGCCCTCCTGGCTCAGCCGGGCGGTGCGGGCCACGACATCCGCTTCGAGCACGAGCCGGCGGCGGTGCCAGTCGGGGCGTACGGCCTCGGTCCAGACCTGGGTGAGCAGGTCCGCGGCGCGTTCGGGAAGGTCGTCGCGGTCCCGGAGGATCGCGGGGAGCGGACCGCGCAGGGCGACGGCGAGATGGGCGCGGGCGGCTTCCGGGGAGGCCCCGCGCACCCGGGCGACCTCCGTGGCGAAGTCCTCGTCGCCACGCGGGGTGGGCGTGAGGAAGTCGGCGATCCACTCCCGTCCGAACCCGGCCCGGACGAGAGCGGCGGTGACGGGATCGGACGCCAACCACCCCTCATAGACGGGCAGATGGGCGTTCAGCCAGTCGCGCTCGCCGGGATGCGCGGCGCCGCGGGTGTGCAGGGCCTTCAGACAGGCGAAGGTCTCGGCGAGCGGCGAGAGCACGAAACGGCTGCCGGCGAGGGTGTCGGCACTGACCTGCCACCAGCCCATTTCCGCCTCCCGGTTCGTGGTCGTTTCGCACAGACGCGAAACACTAACGGTCGCCCCGGCGGGGGCCCGAAACTCCGGCGCATGCCAACGACGTACCGGTCCCTCTTCCGCACCCCGGAGTTCACACCCCTCTTCCTGGCCTCCTCGGCGCAGGTGGCGGCGCAGACGATGAGCGGACTCGCGCTCGGCACGCTGGTCTACCGGGCCACGGACTCACCCCTCCTGTCGGCCCTGAGCATGTTCGGGCCCTCGCTCGCCCAGGTCCTGGGCGCGACCACGCTCCTGTCGGCGGCCGACCGGCTGCCACCGCGCGCCACGATGACGGGCACGGCGCTGGCGTTCGCGGCGGGTACGGCACTCCTGGCGCTCCCCGCCCCCTTCTGGAGGCTCTGGACGGTCTTCGCACTGATCCTCGCCCTCGGCCTGGTGGCCTCACTCGGCGGAGGTGTCCGCTGGGGCCTGCTGAACGAGATCCTGCCCAAGGACGCGTACATCGTGGGGCGTTCGGTCTTCAACATGGCGAACGGGATCACCCAGATCACGGGTTACGCCACCGGAGGCGTCCTCATCACGCTCCTGTCCCCGCGCGGCACCCTGCTCACGGCGGCGGCCCTGTACGCGACGGCCGCGGCGGTGGCCCGCTGCGCCCTGACCCCCCGCCCGCCGAGAGCGACGGGCCGCCCGTCGATCCGCACGACCTGGCACACGAACAGAACGCTGCTCGCCCCGTCCCCCCGCCGCCACCTCTACCTGGCCCTGTGGATCCCCAACGGCCTGATCGTCGGCTGCGAGTCCCTCTACGTCCCGTACGCTCCCGGGCACGCGGGCCTGCTCTTCGCGTGCGCGGCGCTGGGCATGCTGGTCGGGGACGTGACGGTGGCCCGCCTCGCCGGACCGGCCCTGCGCCGCCGCCTGGGCGTACCGCTGCTCCTGCTGCTGGCGGCCCCGTATCTCCTCTTCGCCCTGCACCCGCGCCCGTCCCTGGCCGCGGCGCTCGCCGCGCTGGCATCCGTCGGCTTCGGCGCGAGCCTCCTCCAGCAGGAACGCCTCATGGCCGTGACCCCGCCCGAACTGGCGGGCCACGCGCTGGGGTTGCACTCGTCCGGGATGCTGGCGACGCAGGGCGTGGGCGCGGCACTGGCGGGCACGGCGGCCCAACTGACGTCACCGGCGACGGCGATGGCGGCGACGGCGGCCGCGTCGATCACGGTCACGCTGCTGCTGGCCCGGGGCCTGAAGCCCGTACGGCCGCCGTCCCCGGCTCTTTCCAGTGCGCCTATCGGGCGACGAACTGGGTGAGGATCGCCTGGACTTCGTAGATGTCGACGCCCTTGGTGAAGGTCTTCTCGATGGGCGTGGGCGTACCGGAGATCCAGATCTTCAGCTCGGCGTCGAGGTCGAAGGTCCCGGCGGTCTCGACGGCGAAGTGCGTGATGCTGCGGTACGGAACGGAGTGGTACTCCGTCTTCTTGCCGGTGATGCCCTGCTTGTCGACCAGGATGAGACGGCGGTCGGTGAAGAGGATGGTGTCGCGGATCAGCTGGAAGGCGGCGTACACCTGCTCGTTCTGCCCCAGCAGTCGCGCGTAGTCGTTCTGGGCCTTCGCCGGATCGACGGTGTGCGCGTTTCCGAACAGCGCCATGACAAACCCCCATGGGATGCGTGAAGTCCCAAGATCCTCGCACCGGGACCCATGCGGGGCAATGCTCTGTTTCCAGGCTGTCGCAAGGGCGCGACAGCCTGGGAACGCGACCGCCTGTGCCGCGGATCGGGGTGGGCGGCGGGGCCCGATGTCCGCCGTCTGCGGTTTCATGCCGATACCGTGCCTGGCAAGCGAGGTGCTGAGGCGGCCTCGGACGGGACGGGGTCGGCAACGTGGCGGCGGCGGGGGACTGGGTGGGATGAGAGAGCGCACCGGCAGGACGATCAGCACGACCGTCAGCGAGGCCATCAGCAAGGCCATGGGCAGGGCCATCGGCAGGACATGGTGGACCGAGCTCGCCGCGTACCTGGCCCTCGGGGTACTGGCCTCGACGGCTCTGTGCCTGGCCGCCTCAGTTCTCCTGATGGGCCTGCCCCACGGCTGGCAGGCGGCGACGACCTGGTCGTACACGGAGGACCGTTTCGTCTGGCTGGCCGGCCGGCTCGTACCGGCGTCGGTGGTGGCGTACCTCGTCGTGCGTCTACGTCGTCACGCGAGGCAGCGCCGCCGCACGGGGAACGGCTCGCCCACGTCGACCCGGTACCGCGGTCGGCATCTGTGAGCGGTCCGACGGTCCGCGGATGTCGAGGACGCGGCACCGGCTCCGTCCCCGTCCCGGAGACGACAGCGGCCATCACCGGCCGCACGACGTAGAAGGAGAGATCGTCATGGCGATTCAGCGGATGGACAACGTCGGCATCGTCGTCGAGGACTTGGATGCCGCCATCGCGTACTTCGTGGAACTCGGTATGGAGCTGGAGGGCAGGGCGCGGGTCGAGGGACTCGTCGCCGACCAGTGCACCGGACTCGACGGCGTCAGCTGCGACATCGCGATGGTCCGGACCCCGGACGGCCACAGCCGCCTCGAACTGGCGAAGTACCGCAGCCCGGCGGCGACCGGCGCCGGGCCGCGCAACCAGCCGCACAACATCCTGGGCACGCACCGCGTGATGTTCGCCGTCGACGACATCAAGGACACGGTCGCCCGCCTGCGCCCGCACGGCGCCGAACTCCTCGGCGAGATCGCCCAGTTCGAGGACAGCTACCTGCTCTGCTACGTCCGCGGCCCGGAGGGCATCATCGTCGGACTGGCGGAACAACTGGGCTGACAAGGACCCGAGCGGAGGCCTACGCCCGTCTCAGTCGAGCAAGGCGGAGGCCTCCGTCCGTCTCAGCCGCCCGTCTCAGCCGCCCGTCTCAGCCGTCCGTCTCAGCCGTCCGTCTCAGTCGTCCGTCTCAGTCGAGCAGGGACTCCCCGAACCGTGATCCGCTCGCGAGACCGAAGTCGGCGGAGCTGAGGGACGCGGAACCGGTACCGGTGAGACCGGACGCCGTCCCCGGCAGGGTCCACAGGCCTCCGCTGCGGTCGTTCTCGAAGGAGGCGGTCACCGCCAGGTCGCCCTTGCCGTTGTTGTCGTAGTCGGCGATCCGGACCTGCGCGCCGAACAGGTCATCGGTCTCGGCGGCGCCCGGAACGCCGGCGGTGTCCTGGGAGATGCGTACGACGCCGGACTGCGAGACACCGGCGGCGGAGCCGCGGAACACGGTCACGTCGCCGGCGTTCTCCAGGTCGCCGAGCCATTCGCCGTTGGCGCCGACGACCAGTTCGGCCCTGCCGTCGCCGGTGATGTCGCCGATGGCAACCGAGGATCCCCAGCCGTCGCCGTCCTCGTTGGCGCCGGGCACGCCGGTGCTGTCCTGGTGCAGGGTCACAGGGTCGCCGAAGCCCGTCAGGCTGCCGTAGCGGACGGTCACGTACCCGGCGCCGTTGCTGGGATCGGCGATGGAGAACGTATCCGGCCAGGTGAGGGAGGTGGCCATGTCGGCGAAGCCGTCGCCGTCGATGTCGCCGAGGGCGACCGCGGTGTCGCCGTCCTGCACCCGCTGTATCCGGTTCGGACGGCCTTCCTGGCCCGTGTAGATGTCGGTGCCCGGTCGTCCGGTGCCGGGATCGCCGGTCACGGCCAGGTCGTCCCTGCCGTCTCCGTTGACATCGCCCACGGCTGCCTCCCAGTTGAGGAGCTGCGCGCCGGGGACGGTAAGGGTGTAGGCGGAGGCCGGCTGGGTCACCCGGGAGGAGCCGCCCTTGTAGACGGCGACCGCGTTCGGCTCGATGACGGCGAGGTCCGCGGCGCTGTCACCGGTGAAGTCCCCCACGGCCACATCCAGACCGTGCCCCTGCCACTGGTGGGGATTGTCCACCGTGGTCGTGGTGCTGGTGGTGAACGGCTCGGCGCCACCCCAGAGGATGGTCACGCTGCCCTGGCCCTCGTACGCGCCCACGTCCTCCCCGTCGGCGCCGACGACCAGGTCCGCGTAACCGTCGGAGTCCAGGTCTCCGCCGGCGATCGACATACCGAAGTGGTCGCTGTCCTCCGGCGTGCCCGGCACCCCGGCGGAACTCTGGGTGAGCTCGACCTTCCGCGTGGTCAGCCCGGCGGCAGACCCGAAGGACACGACGACGGAACCCGCGGCTTCGGCACCGTTCACGGCCTTGTACGGCGCACCGATCGCAAGATCCCGGTGCCCGTCGCCATTGAAGTCGTCGGCGTACTTGGCGGGAGCGGCGGACACCGGCGCCGCACCGGCAACGGCGACCAGCCCACCGGCCAACGAGGTCACGGCCGCGACGGCGACAACGGTACGGAAGGGCAGGACGGCCATAAGGATTTCCTCCTGGAACAGTGCCGGGCGGCGATGCCGTGCCGTAGACGACTGCGGAGACGGAAGGGTTGTACGGGACGGGGGGTGGGCCCGCACAATCACAACTGGCGCGCCCGCCAGCAGATGCAGCGCTGCCGCGAGCGCAGAGCCGACCACCTCCTGGCCTTCACAGCCGTTGCCCGCACTCTCATCTGCTGTCGCAGGCTCGTTCGTGCCCGCCCGGAGCAGCAAGGCTCAGGTGTTGGCGGCGCCGTAGTGCAGGACGTTGCCTTGTGGAAGCAGATATCCGATGTCCCGCATCCGCGGCAACCTTCCTGCCAGCGTCGATGCATCGGTGCAACCAGAGACCTCGAAGCCGATGACCCCCAGGCTGAAGGAGGCGCTCTGGAAGGTTTCGGTCCCGATGGCGGCCAGCCATTCGTCCATCACGTCAGATCTGAAGAACGGCCGACCGTCCCAGTACGCAAGACCCGCGTGATCCAGCGCACCGACGGGGACATAGAAGTCCAGCCAGTCGCCGCTTTCGTCGCCGCCGCGGATCGCCACACAACCGCACACGACGAGTTGGCCCGTCGGCAGACGGACCTGACCGTGCAGGTGGCCGAACTCGGTCAGTGAGCCGACCGTGCACGGCACGGGATCCTGCTCCTCGGGTTCACGGTCTCCCTGTCCGAAGCATCCGTGAACGTCTGCGGCGGACCACAGAGCACCGAGGACGGCCTGAAGCCGGGCGTCATCACTCGATCCGATCTCGATGGCCAGCTCGTAGTAGCCATCGGACCAGTTGGTCTGGTCCCGGAAGGCAGCAGGACTCGGCATGGCGTGATCATGCGGCAGAGCCCGCTCCAATGCCACCCGCATTCAAGCGTGCGGCCAGGCCCATTGAGATGACGTCCTGGGAGCTCGATCCAAGTCCGCTCATGGCTGGTGTCGTCGACCGGTGTGGCGGCCGGACAGAAGCGCTGGTGTACGCCTCCGACCGGCGTCGTCGATGTCAGCCGTGGATGTCAGAAGCGGCCTGGGGCGGCTGTACTTCGCCGCTCCACAGCGGCGAGGCACCGTCACTCCTCCGGAGCCCGGACCGTTGTCAGTGCCACTTGCTAGTTTGCCTGGCGGAGTGAGACCGGTCAGAGAACCTTCGAGGTCCGCGGTCAAGGGGGGTGGGCATAAGGGTCCCCGGGAGCCACCTCGGGACTATGTTGCAGGCCGTAGATCCCCACCCCCCTCATCCTCCATGAGGCCAGCGGTTGGCACCTCCACCGAACGGGGCGGTGCCGGGGATGCTCCCTCATTCCTCCCCGGGTGGGATGAGACGATCGGCGCTTTCAGCGTCGTCCACGTGTCCGTGGGCGTCGACGGTGATCGGTGTGGCGCGTCCTCCGGCCGTGACCAGTCGCGATGGTTGCTGTACCTCGCGGCTGTACAGCAGGATCCACCGACTAGGAGCGAGGCTGCGCTGTCACGGACCTGACCTGCGGGTTCCCTTTTGTGGACAGAGCCTGGTGACTGCAACTTCGCGCAGGCCGATTTCCCGCGAGTCCCCGCCCGTTCTGGCACGGATGTGGCATGGCCGCCCTTCGGCCCCTTGCTTAGCCTGGGACACCTTCCAACGGAAGGTGGTCGCGGTAGTACTCCGACTCCAACCACTCCTCCTTCACGAAGAGCGGACGGGTCAGGAGGGCTTCCCCGACCCGCTGCTCACGCAGGAGGATCCCGAGATCGGTCAAGGAGAGGGATGCGTCGGGGGTGTAGCACCCAGTTCCCATGCTCGGTGGCGTGGTCCAGGAGGAACTCGTGGCCCTGCGCTGGAGTGCTGCCTGCCAGCGGAAAGTCCGCCAGAAAGACTTGCGGGCCGGCCACTGCGTCCAGCGCGACGCATGCCAGCTTGCCCTCGTCGTAGAACGCCTTCAAGCCGCCCGGGAAGTCCTCTTGCCCGTATGGGCCGCCGACCCGTGCCGCCGGCTCGGAGACCAGCATTGCCTCGGCGACCTCTTCCGGGGACATCCCGAACCGCAGTGGTCCCACGCCGACTCCGGCCCGCAGCTCCCAGCGCTCACGCTCCACACTCGCGTTCATCCACCCCACCCCGAACCCGCGAATCCTTGAAATCAGGTGCCGAGGCTATCCCCCGTACCCACCACTCACCCCAGCTCCCATCCCGTCTGCCGTTGGCCCACACACCCTGGAGCGGGCCATTCCGTGTCCGGGTCTCTACTCGTTGGCCGTTGCTTGCCGCGTCCTGAGGGCCAGCCCGTGCTCGCGCAGTAGAGAAAGGTTCAACTCAGTCGGGCTGCTGGGGCTTGAAGGCGTATGCGGAGGCTGGGAGTTCGACGTTTGAGGCGTGGCCGGTGACTCCGTTGTCCGTGACCGACAGGGTGATCAGTTGCGGCCCGTGGAGGTCTGTGACACCGCCATGGCGGCGGACGCGCACGTCCTCGCCTGCCGGCTTCCGGCGATGTGAACGCGGATCGCCTGATCGCTGGCGGAGCTTGGGCAGGAGACGATGGCGAGCACAACGATGAGCGTCGTGAGCGCTGGCGGTCGGCGTGTAACCGGCCTACCAATCAGCCGACTTACCGGGATGAGCGGTTCGGTGAGCAGTGCGACGGCCCGTCATTTCCGGGTCGTGCTGCCTGGAGAGCGGGGGCGGGACATCCGGCTGGAGGCTGTGGCATTAGTGGCACATCCTCTGAAACGGCAAAGGGCCGGCTCGGGAGGAAACCCCTCCCGAGCCGGCCCTTACTGCTGTGCCCCCCCCGGCAGGATTCGAACCTGCGACACCCGCTGAAGGCGAGAGGGTGGGTGGAAAGGCAGGTGACCTGCGGATACCCCGACCAAGCCGGTCGGCACGATGGTGCTTCCAGTCACCCCTGTTGACCGCGGCTGACCCCTGTACCTGGCACGACTGTGGCACGCGACGCGTAGATGGCTCGGAAATCTGGCCCGGTGTCGCCTTGCCTGGTGATCAACCGCTGTAGCGGCTGCGCAAATCCTCGGTGATGCGCGACATCAGCCCGGCAGCGCCCTGCAAAGGTGTCTCGCGAAGTGGACGCTCCACCTGAGGATCGTAGGCAGCCAGCCCAGTCTCCTTCTCAACGATGGCCGCAAGGGCGAAGACCTTGTCGAGCACGACCGCAGCGTCGTCCCCCGCATGCCAGTAGGGCACAGTAATGCTCACCTCGTCGCCGAAGACGGACAGGTCGATGCCGGTGCCCGAGTGGCTCAGGTCCCGCGACTCCTGTCCATCTTCCGTGATCTCTACTTCGCCCAGCAGGGTCCGGGCCTGCGGCTCGATTCGGTCCCAAGCCTCCAGGAGGCGGGCAGGGATCGGCTTGCTTCCCCCGGCTGCGTTCTCCATGGCCTCCAGGGCGTCATCCCAGGACTGCCCGTCGCGTCGGCTCAGGAAGTAGATGTCGTAGCTCACTGCGCGATCGTAGACACTCGTACGCTCCGGTGGCAGGACTTGAAGTCGGTTGCCGCCGGTGACTTGGCTGTTACCTCAGCTTGGGAAGCTGCGAGCGTTTGCGGCTGATTCTGGAGCTGAACTGGGTGAACGGCCAAGTTGGGGCCTTGCTGGGGCCTGCTGCGTTCACCGTGGTTCCCCGCTGTTCCCTGCTCGATCTGGTGCGGTAGCGGTGCGGGGCTGTGGCGTCCAAGAGGTGATCAGCTGACCACCGTTCCTTCCCGGGCATCGTCTGGGATGTTCGGCTGCTAGCGTCCGGCATCATGTGGGTTCAGGAGATTGTGAACGGTCGGCCGGCTTGGCGGCACTCCCCTTCCGGAGTGGTCTTCCGGGTTGTTCCCGGTGGGACGTTCCGGATGGGCTTGTCCGACGCGGAACTGGACGCCGTTCGCGCCATCGAGCGGGCGGGCGACGCCGATGACGATCTCGAAGCGTTCTTCGCCGGTGCCGACCGGGCCCGCCCGGTGCGAGAAGTACGAGTAGAGCCGTTCCTGCTCGCCCGGCATCCGCTCACGGTGGCGCAAGTACGGCACTGGTTGCCCGAGTACGAGGACAGCTTCACCGAATCGGCATCGAGCACGGCCCGGTTCGAGGACGACTTGGACGACCTGCTCGGAGCGTTGCCGTTCCGGCTGCCCAGCGAGGCGGAGTGGGAGTACGCGGCCCGGGCCGGCACGACCACGCTGACCTTCAGCGGGGACGGGAGACCGGACGAGGACCAGGTGCTGGACGACTTCGCCGACGAGGAGCGCACCGCCGCGGCTGAGAACTCCTTCGGACTGACGGCGATGGGGTCGGCGAACGAGATCTGCGCCGATGTGTGGATCCCGCATTTCACGGACGCGCCGACAGACGCACGCCCTCGCGCCGGAGACGGACCGCGCGTGGTGCGTGGAGGGGCCGGCGACCTTTACCCGTGGCAGGGTTGCGACGAGTGGCTGTTGTTGCTCTCCGCCACTCGCGATGAGGTCCAGGACTTCACCGCAGTCCGGCCGGTCACGTCCATACCAATCAGCTAGGGGCAAGATCTGGATGTCAGTAGGGGGTCCCCTCCGAAATTTCGGAGGGGACCCCCTACTGAACCGGTGCCCCCGGCAGGATTCGAACCTGCGACACCCGCTTTAGGAGTTCGATCGCTTCTCGGTGCTGCCGAGTCACCTCCCGGCCGCGCCGGCCATATAAGACTGCCCAGGGGTGCCAACGTCCGTCGTCGTTGATGTCACTCGTGGATGTCAGACCGAGCCACCCGCGTTCGCCCGCTGGCGCTTGTGCTGTACAGATCTTCGATCTGGCGCTCGGCGCGAGGGCATGCAGCCATCATTCCGTTTGGCGTCTCGTAGCTGCTGGTCGGCTGTTCCGAGCAAGCCTTCTCGCCATGCCATGAACAGCTGCCCCGCCTTCCCACCGTGCCCTCGCGATGCAACTTCGCGTCATAGGTGTGCTTCACGATGGGCATGAGAGCTCCTGAAGGGCGTGCGGGCAACGGCTCAACGGTAGCGAGGGCTGGCGGCTGAGGGCACGATGCTTCGAGCGTAGGAGGCGGGAATCCAGCAAGGGGGCCGCGTCCTTGAACTGTCCTGCCTCGCCATCAGGTTGGGAAGCTGCGGGGCATTGGGTGTGGGTGAGGCTGCTTAACTGGGCGTTCGGCTGACGTCAGGTCTCACTGCCTGTGGTCGCTTTCACAGTGGTTCCCTGCTGTTCCCCCTCTATCTGGTGCGCCAGTAGTGTCCTGACCTGATGCCGTCGGCTCCTCGGCTCTGCCGTACAGATCGGCGCGGAGGCGTTCCTTGGCCGCCTCAAGGCGCGGGCCGTAGTCGGGCATGACGATCTCGCTCAGCGTCTTGTCGAGCGTGCCGGAGATCGCGTAGATCGGTGACCAGACGGCTCGGTCGTGCACGATCCCTTCGAGGTCGTCGGACTGGAACATGACTTGGTAGAGCCAGTCCGACAGCACGAAGGCTTGATCGCGCGTGAGCCTGATGGTGATCGCTTCCTCGTCCACGTCCTCAACCTAGCTGCCGCGACTGGCGACGTCCTGGGCCCGAGTTTCCACGCAGACCAACACGCTTCCCAACTGTGGTGGCGCTTCGCGGTGCCGCGGATGGGGCCGTTCACCTGCGTTCATGGACGGTCTGCCGCTGGAGCGGGTACCGGCTTCGGTCTGCTCTGAACGGCCGTGAACGGCGCTGAATGAGACGGAAATTGAGACGGAGGGCGGCACCCGGTTCGCTAGCATCCTTTGCTGTTGAAGGGGGAGTCATGGCACTGGTCCGCAAGGGCTCACGACGGATCGTTGTTGATGGCACGGCCTACCGCTGGCGCTTACGAGGCAGGCCAACGTACTCCCAGGGACTGGCCTGGTCGCCGTGCACGTACGCGGTCGAGCATGCGGACACTCCGGGCATGACTCTCGTGGTCATTACCGACCAGCCGCATCCAAGCAACTGGATAGCGTCGTTGATGTCAGCTGTGGATGTCAGAAGCCTTCTGATACTTAGGTTTGGGAAGATCGGTCATTGAAGGTCATGCAGGCTGCGGGGAAGGCCGTGACGGCATGTTGGGTGCTGGCCGTTGCTGCCACTGCGGTACCACATCACAAAACCACTCGGGGTTCCGCTTCCGAGTCGACCGGCGGGGCGAGCGTCACCGACTAGGCCATGCTTACCGCGGCCCTACACCTGCGCGGGCAAGAGAACAGCCTGCGGGAGACCGCGGCCCGCACCCCGCACCCCTCATCCCTCGGCGACCGTCATGCGGATGCTGTGCGAACAGAGGCCCGTGCAAGGCTGCGAGCACGCCTGTTGCCTCATCGCTCGTGCATTGCAGACCCCGCATCTCAGATCGCCCTCATTGTGGCAAGGTGGCTGACATGGTGACCACACCCGAGATGCCTGAGACGTCGCTGCAACTCCTTCGCGCCGACTCGCCGGCCCTGGCCAGCCTGTCCAGGAACTTGCTCTCGTTTGCTGAAAGCCTGCGGCAGATGCAGGCCAGCCTCGACATGAGTGGCCTGTCCAGGAACTTGCTCTCGTTTGCTGAAGTCCAGCGGGAGATGCAGGCCAGCCTCGACATGAGTGGCCTGTCCAGGAACCTGCTCTCGTTTGCTGAAGCTCAGCGGCAGATGCAGGCCAGCCTCAACATGAGCGGCGCCACCGGCCTGTCCCAGCTGATTAGCACGATGGAAGGGCTCCGTACCCTCGGGCAGGCTCAACTCGCGACCGCCGCAGCCGCAGTGGAAGATGCTTACGCGACCACGTTTGAGGACGATGTACCCGATGAGTTGGTGGCTGAGTTGGAGGACATCGTCCGTGACTTCGCCGCCTTGCAGGTCATTGAGTATCTCCCGGTCAAGGTGAGCCGCCGTCAGCTTGCCCTGTACATCGGCGCCGTCCTCATGACGTCCTTGATGACGGTGACATTCTCCAGCGAGACCGCGGATGGCATCATTGGCAAGTTCCTGGAGCTAAGTGGATTGGTGGCGCTCGTGATGGTCGCTGCAGAGAAGGCGCACGACCGCGTCACCGGCTCCCCTACCGAAGCGAACTCTGGCAGTCCAGAGGACAGCTGACCGCTAAGGGCTGGTTTGGGTGTTGACCTACGATCAGTCCGCTAGCGTCGGCTGGTGCGCCGTAGGCCAGCACCACCGGCCCGTCGTGAAAAGGGTCAGCCTGTTCGCGTCGGGCCAAGCGGGGGCTAACATTGCGACGGGTTCGGAACCCTCAGTTGGGCAGGGTCCTTCAATTGCTGCTTTCTTGCACTTCCTCGATTCGACGCTCCCATTCATCGAGAACTGCCTGTCCGTCCACGATTTGTTGCAAGGCTCCGCGCATCTTGTGAATGAGGGGGCGCATAGACTTACTCAACCCCGAAGCTCCCTCTAGTGAGTCAGCAAACTCTCGTGCCCCTCCGACCATAAGGCGCATCTGGTATGCAGTGTTCTTGATGGTGTCAAAAAACTCTTTTGTTTTCTCCTCCTGACCTGGTGAAATTCCTTCAAGCTCAACTAGGCGAATTGCTCGCAGGACACCAGGATCAATCTTTACCAGCTCAGTAGAGTACTGATTTCCGAGATCCCCCATTCTGTCAACCGGTGTCGTAATTTTTTTCGCCAAATCCTGAGTGATCCGGAGGCGGCCAGCGAATCCGCTGCCGCGAGCGTCCGACCGTTCCATCTCTTCATTTGCGGACCTGACGCTTTCGCCGATCTCGGTGATCGTCTCGATGAACTCCTGCATTACTTCAGCCCATCGAGGGAGTGCAGATTCAGTGTCCGCCATCAACTCAAGCATTCCAGGCTCTTCGTCTGCCTCAGTGCCTTCGGGAGAATTGATAGGCGGCGAATCCACCTCGGCGGCGCGTTCGAGGATTTCTACCAGTCGTTTAGCCAAGCGATGTACCGCTTGGCGATACTCTGGAGACTCCTCATCCATCAAGCGGAGGTCGGTCCAATTTTCGTACTGGCGCTGCGCAACGAGAGCCATGACTTCATCGCTCGGATTCGGTTCGCGGAGTTTCGGTACATCAAAGTAAAGAATTGGAAGAAGTAGCTCTTCCAGTCCCAAGCTTTTGGCATGCCCGGCGAAAGTGAGGATCTCCCTGCGGCATTCCTCGCTCTTGAAGAATCTTGGAGTGACGATAGGCATGAAGAAAGTTGATCCAGTTAGTGCGGTATCGATCCTGTTTCTCCATTCGTCTCCCCATTTGATATCGTTCTTATCGAGGAATACATGCAGTTCTTCTGCCGTGATTCCTTCGAATTCGTTTGCGATCTTCTTGGCCAAGCGCTTGATGCGACCCTCGTCGATCTCATCATCGCGGTGCGTGTAGCTCCAGAAGCCAGCTGGCCCGGTGTTGTTCGTCTGCATGAGCACATGCTAGCCACACGCTGAGCTACTTGTGTGGGAAAGTCGGGCTTGGTGGAGATTGGAGCTGCGTAGTAGCTTGACGGCGAAGTTGGCACGCCTCAATGGCCCAGTTGAACAGTTGACGACCTTGAAGACGGTCGTCGCAGCGATGTGGCCGTAGGTTCGAATCCTGCCCCCACCGCGCGATGAGCAGCAAAACGGTCCCCGACCTGGGTGTTTGGTCGGGGGCCGTTCTCGTCTCCGGCTGCCGTGACTGCCCGGTGTTCCCTGTGGTTTCCTGCTCGGTCGGGCACGGTTGTCACTCCCGTTGCGTCGTCCTCCTGACGTTCGTGACTTGGCTGATCTAACTTCGTTCACATGGATTGGGGACCTCTTGCGAGCGTGGCTGTAGCTGTTGTGGGTGTCGGGGGCGTGATGGTCGAGCGTCGAGGAGAGAGCCCCGTGGGCGGGAGCGGATCAGGTCAGACCTTGAACTCATGAGCCTCTTGCCGGCAGACAGTGAGTTGGTTCCTGAACTCCGCGCGCACATCGAAGACAGTATCCGCTCAATGATCCAGGTCGAGGATGAGAAGCGGCGGGATCCGTTCGGTATCGCGCTTGCGATCGTCTTCATCTTGATTGCTGGGGGCCTCGTCGCCGCGAGCGTCCTGAACGGAGGCTGGTACTGGTGGCTTACTGTCCCCGGCGCCGTGACTGGCATCTTTGGCATTGCCGGCCTGGCACAGGACGCCACCAAACGTACCCGTGATGAGCGTGGAAGGCCGATGGTGGAGTAGGCCTAGGTGGGCGCACCTGTACTGAGATCTCTTCTTCTGCCCACCACTCACCCCATCTTCCATCCCGTCCGCCGTCGACCCACACACCGTGGAGCGGGCGTGGTTCAGGGCGTCAAGGTGGAGCGGCCCCGGACCATGATCGGTCCGGGGCCTTTTCCCTTGTGCCCCCGGCAGGCTTCGAACCTGCGACACGCGCTTTAGGAGAGAGGCGGGGGCATCGTGCCGCTGGGCTGGGGCTTAGATACCTCGTCAGGCTGCTGGGAACTCGACCGTCAGACACCCCTGTTGACCATGGCTGCCCTCTGCATCTGGCACGGCAGTGGCACGAAGCTAAGCCGACGACAGTCAGCCACGACGGCGGGTGCGCCGACCTAGCACGCACGCGTGTGCCTCGCCGCACCCCTACCGGCCCCAGCCACGCTATTGGGGTTTTTCGCCAACCAGAGCAAGCGGCTACGGCCGGCCCGTGACGACGGCCGGAGCTCTCAGCACGGAAAGCTGGGGGCCGACTTCGTAATCGCCCGCAGCGAAAATTCCTATGTATCCGCGTTAGGGGAAGTATTCGCCGACTTAGATGCGCGACGTTGCTCGAACTCCGCATATCTGGCAGTGAAAACGTATACGTAATCCAACAGAGCTTCAGCCAAAGCCAAAGCGTCCGCAGCATCTTCTCGCGTCACAGCCGTAGTACTGAAATGGGCTCCTTGGTTGCCAATGACCCTAAGCGCTTGCGCCCAATCGAAGAGTCGGCCTTCGATCTTTCCAGAGTCGCGGAGTTCTTTGAGTCCGTTAAATAGCGGCTTTTTCGGTGTCGTCCCTTGCTCCGCGCACAGGCCTTCAAGTGTGCGACGTACCATCACCGCCGCCGCCGTGTACGCCTTCGTTTTAAAGCAGGAATGTGCCTGCCGCATCTCGCGAATCAACGGCCCCGGTATTGCCGCATTAAGATCACCAGTCGAACTCTTTGGCCAAACTACTTGCAATAAATCATCCTCGGCGTCGAATATATCCACACCGAGAAGTTGAGCCGATCCACACCTCTCGCAAGAGACAAGGAGGTAACTTGCATTAATTTCATCCTTGGGGGATTTGTTGAAATCCACATCATAGCGACCGCGGACGGTTGCCATGGTCGCTCTATCGCAGGCGTGACACTGAATAATTCTTGAATTCTCTGCCATAATTCCCCCTGAATGCAGAAATTGATGTGAATCTGCCGTAGGTACCGCCGAGCTGGGCTGGTCGCAGTAGCCCCATGGCGTCCGACCATGCCCGTCCGCCTTAGGTGGCTCGTACGTTAACCACTGATGCTAACTACGCCTGGTAGAACCGGGTATAGGTTGCACGAATTTTCCGACGAAAGTCGTTCATCTCTGCTGCCATCCCGGCTGTCGTCGACCCACCCCCCCCCGTAGATGCCTGTCCAGGGCGTTAAGGTGGAGCGCGCCCCTTGGCTATGCCCGGGTCGACGGCAGGCAGGATGGAAGCTCCCCACACACCAATCGGCCGGCACCCGCGAACGGCGCCTCTCCATACCGGAGTTGGAGCGCCCCCACCGGAGGCATCTCTGTGACCGCGGCCGCGCTCGTGCGGCGATCGCCACTTATCAGCCCGGCTTGTCTACCCGTGGGCGCGCGTCGGCGCAGCGCCCGGAGCGCGGGCCGAAGGCATGAGCGCGCAGGGCGGCGGAGCCGTAAGCGCGCCCGGCGGAGCGGAGCGCAGCCGGGCCTTGAACCAGTAGAGAAAGTTGTAACTCACCGGCCCTGGAGGGTTCTGTGCGGCTCAGGCTAGCCACAGCTGGTCTACCGCGATCCACAGGCTGAGGAGCAGTCCGGCTGTGGCTATCGCGGTGTGAAGCGTCACCCAGAGGATCCAGATGCGCATCTTGGCGGACCGAGGAAACTCTTCCCGGTGCTCTACTTCGTTCGCCGCTATTAGGCTCGGCAGGTTCAACCCAGGATGGCGTGTCCCAAGCTCGGCTCTCATGCGGTCAGCCAGGCCCGAATGGACTGCCCAGCGTTCTCCGTACTTGGCGCTGGCGACGGCGCCAAAGGTCCCCAAGACACTCAGAGGCAATGTCACACCGAGAGATGGAAGCCCGAGGCGGCCATGTTGGGTCAGGAACCCCAGTGCTGCTGCCGTCACGATGATCACGATGTTGGTCAGGGCTGCCCGCTGATTCTCCATCTGGCGGGCCTCCTCGCGTTGCCCTTTCCAGAGCTCAAGTAGAACGTCGTTCTCGTCCGCCATAGATGCCTCCCCCTGGCACCAGGAAAGCCTGTGAGGCGGCGTCAGCCAAGAGGGCCTCGTACGGTGCGAGACGGAACCAGCTGCTTCGTTGTCAGTGGATGTTTCTGGGTTTGAAGTCGTATGCGCAGGCCGGAAGTTCGATGCCCTGTTGGTGTGCGAGTGGCAGGAAGACGACCGGGCGGATGGTCCAGGTGATGCGGGTGCTGGCGTGCGTCACTGAGACTGTGCAGGGCTGCATGCGTAAGAGGGCTCGTCGGGTCTCTGCGCGGCCCTCGTACAGCCACTCCCAAGCTTCGTCGGAAGCGTCGGCATCGAGTGCCGGTGAGATCGTGCGGAGTGCCACCGCTACCCACCGATCCGCCTGCGGTGCTGAGTGCGCGTCGAAGGATGCTCGGAGCTCCGGCGCCCCTCCCTCCGCGAGGTCTTCCGTCCAGCACTCGCACCAGTAGCCCCACTGCGGTTCGTTCTTCAGCATGGGTGGCCTCCTGGACGGACCCCTGTGAAGAGTTCCGCGGTGACCGTGTGGCCTCCGTCGCTGTCGTGGACCACGACCCGGTGGGCGATCGCGCTGACCATGCTCAGTCCCCGGCCGTGCTCCGCCTCCTGGTCCTGGTGCTCGACCTTCGGGGCCCGGCCGGTGCCTCCGGCATCCGTGACCGACAGGGCGACCATCTGCGGTGAGATCGCGAGAGCCAGATGGAAGCTGCCCGACTGCCGGCCGCTGGCAGTGTGCAGAATCGCGTTCGCGCTCAGCTCGCTCACGATCAGTTCGGCGTCGTCGGCCAGTGGCGAGCCTCTGAGGATGTCCCGGGTCCAGCGGCGGGCCCTGCTCACCTCTTCCGGGAAACCTGGGCAAGTGAGTCCCCAGACCCGCGCGGTGCTCGTATACTCGTGCATACAAGTTCCTTTATGCTGGTAGGCCGCCATGTACAGCGGGTTCGGACTAGACGAGTTTCACGCCGTCGTGTGCGCGGACGACCGGTGGAGACAACGCGTCCAGAGCGTCCAGGACACGGATCGCGTACGCCTCGTCGGCAAGGTCGGTGACTTCTTCACGGGTGGCCCACCGCAGAGCGCGGGTCTCGTCCCCGGTGGTTGGCGTGCCGTCGGCGGCCTCGCAGCGGAAGACCAGGGAGACGATCAGGCCCGTCATGTTCTTGTAGACGCCGGTGAGGGTCGCGGGAAGCGCGATCTTGATGCCGGTCTCTTCGAGGACTTCGCGCTGAAGCGCCTCGGGGAGGGTTTCCTCCCGCTCGACGATGCCACCCGGGGGTTCCCAGTGGCCGTTGTCGCGGCGCTTGATCAAGAGGGCCCGGCCCTGGTCGTCGACGATGACTCCGGCAACGCTCACGGAGTGCGGACGGTCAGTGGTCACGTTCCTCGGCCCTCTCAGATGGCTAGGCTCTCAACCGTAGCAACAACACTCGCCCACTCGTCTAGATACCTAAAGGAGTACTCGTGACCTCTCTTCCGTCCCTGCTCGGTGGCCTGAATCCCACGAGCGATCGTGCGGTCTTCCGGCAGATCGCCGACCAGCTGCGCGAGGCCATCGACCGTGGGCGCTTCAAGGAAGGGGAGAAGCTGCCTTCGGAAGCTGAGCTTGTCGAGCACTACGGCGTATCCCGGATGACCGTCCGGAATTCCTTCTCGGTACTCCAGGGCGAGGGCCTGGTGCACGCCGAGCACGGCAAGGGTGTGTTCGTCCGGCCGCGACCACCTGTGCGGCGGCTCGCCTCCGACCGGTTCGCCCGGCGCCACCGCGAGCAGGGGAAGTCCGCGTTCATCGTGGAAGCGGACGCTGCCGGCAGTCACCCGAAGGTGGACAGCCTGGAGGTCAAGGAAGAGAAGGCCACGCAGGACATCTCCGCCCGGCTCGGGTCCGTACGGCGTGTGCTCGCTCGGCGGCGCCGGTATCTGCTCGACGGTCGTCCGGTCGAGTTCGCTACCTCTTACCTCCCCCTCGACATCGCCCGCGGTACGCAGATCGCCGAACCCAATCCCGGCCCCGGCGGCATCTACGCCCGGCTCGAAGAACTCGGCCACCACCTCGACCACTTCGAGGAAGAGATCCGGGCCCGGATGCCCTCGCCGTCCGAGGTCAAGACGCTGCATCTCGCCTCCGGCGTCCCTGTAATTCATCTGATCCGTACCGCGTACGACACCGAGAAGCGGCCCGTGGAGGTCTGCGACACCGTCATGGCGGCGGACGCGTACGTGCTGTCGTATCAGCTTCCGGCGACGTGAACGCGGATCGCTCGACGCCTGACAGAGCTTGGACAGGTGATGACCGTGAACACAACGACGATTGCCACGAGCGCTGGTTGCCGGCGCTGAACCGGACTACTGACCAACCGACTTACCGGGATGAGTGGTTCGACGAGCAGTGCGGAGGCTGTCTTTTCTGGGTCGCGCTGCGTGGAGAGCTGGGGCGGGACTGGGGAGTCTGCACTCAGCCTGACTCGCCGTTCGATGGTCGTGCCCGCTTCGAGCACGACGGCTGCGAGCTCTTCGCCATCCGTGAGGACGGTTCCTTCGGGTGACGTCGCGCGGTCGGGCGGCGGGCCATGTCTCTTCTTCGAACTCGTCTACTCCAACATGCATACTCGTATAGACGAGTGGGCAAGTTGTGTGTCAGAGTGGCCGACGTTCCCGGATCCACCGGGTCGCAGAATGGCACTCATCTAGACGAGTAGATAGGAAGAAGTCTTGCGCACCATCCGTGTGGAGACCTCGGCCGCGACGATCCTGCTGACCGAGGCACCCGAACCCAAGGTTCGCGACCGACAGACCGGCGAGATCGCCAAGGACGTCAACAGCGGCGAGGCACTGATGACGATCGGCGTCGTCTACATCGAGGAGGGGGAGTCGGCTCTGATCAAGGTCACCATTCCGGAGAGCGGAGTCTCCGAGGGGTTGGCGCTCGGTGCTCCGATCTCGCTGCCCGGCCTGGTGGCCCGGCCGTGGGAGAGCGTGTTCAACGGGCAGCAGCGTCACGGCATCGCCTACCGCGCCGCCGCCGTCACCCCGGCCGCCTTCCCCGCAGTCATGGGGGCCTCGGCCTGATGACCGATCTGGCAACGCTTCTGGAGGTGGGTGGTCCCGTCGCAGCACTCGGCGGTGGGGCCGCCTACGCCCGGGCCCAACACCCCGGCGTCTACTGGTCCACGGTCGGCCTGCCGTTGTCCACGGCTCGGCTGCTCAGCTCGTACGGCTCGGTCATGGAAGCCTGCGGTCTGACCGTGGCTCCGTCCCGGCTGCGGGTCCTGGCGGTCAAGGCCACGAGTCGGCGTGAAGTGCGGCCCGTTCCGCCGCGTCGCGGGATCATCCGGCCCACCTCGACCGGGCTACGGCTCCGTCTGCGGCTCGCTCCCGGGCAGGAACCCGCCGACGTCGCCGCCTCGGCCGAACGGCTGCGGCACGCCTGGGGCGTTCACGCCGTGTACGTGACGACGGTCAAGCCCGGTGTCGTCGAACTGCGGCTCGTCGGCTTCGACGTGCTGCGCAAGGTCCGTATGGCGCGCAAGTCTCCGGCCGGGTCGCTGAAGATATCGGTGGCTCTGCGGGAGGACGCCACGCCGTTCGTACGCGACTACCGGACCGTTCCTCACCAACTGACCCTCGGTGCGACGCTGTCGGGCAAGTCCATGTACCTGCGCCACCTCGTCGCCGGACTCGCCCGGCAGCCTGTCGCCCTGGTCGGCATCGACTGCAAGCGTGGTGTGGAGCTGGCGCCCTTCGCCGCCCGGCTGTCGGCCCTGGCCACCGACCCTGGGCAGGCTGCTCAACTGCTGCCCGTGCTCATCGCGGAGATGGAGGACCGTTACGACCTGATCAAGGCTCGGCAGGGCATCGCGTCGGGGACGCCGGATGAGGAGATCACCTCTGACATCTGGGGCCTGCCGGAGCACGAACGGCCCGTGCCCGTCGTGCTGTTCGTGGACGAGGTCGCGGAACTCTTCCTCGTCGCCACGCGGAAGGATGAGGATCGGCGGGACGAGATGGTCACCCAGCTCATCCGCCTCGCCCAGCTCGGCCGCGCCGCCGGAATCTACCTGGAGGTCTGCGGGCAGCGCTTCGGCGCCGAGCTGGGCAAGGGGGCGACCATGCTGCGGGCTCAGCTCTCCGGCCGGGTCTGCCACCGCGTCAACGACGAAGCCTCCGCCAAGATGGCGCTCGGCGACATCGCCCCCGAAGCGGTCTCCGCCGCCTGCGCCATCGCCCCGGAACTGCCCGGCCTCGCCGTGGCCGGTGACACCTCCGGCGGCTGGTCCCGCATCCGCACTCCGTATCTCTCCCTCGGCGAGGCCGCCGAGATCTGCCACGAGTCGGCCCACCTGGTCCCCGACCTGCCCGCGCTCAAGCCCTTCCGGCCCGCTGTGCCGGTGCGGCCGGTCAAGGCACCCGCTCCGAGTCGTGCAGCCGTGCGCCGCTTCCGGCTGAGCCGCTAGGCACTACCTCGCTCCACCACAGTCGGCGTGACCGTCTCGCGCCACGTCCCTACCCCTCCCATGCCTCGAACAGGAAGGAGCCCCCCAGCATGCGCGCCCTACTGGCCCGCGTCGATGCGGTACTCGTCCAAGCGGTCATCGCTGCCGCGCTGTCCTTCGCCCACCTGCACGACATCGCCCTTGCGGCCGGTCAGGACGGGTGGAAGGCATGGGCGTATCCCGTCTCGGTCGACCTTCTGCTCGTCGCCGCCTGGCGCCAACTGCGAACCGGCGACGCCAAAGCGTCCGGCTGGTGCTGGTTCGTCATCGCCCTTACCGCCTCCCTGGGGGCGAACATCGCCACCGCCGGACTGCTCGACCTCGACCATGGGCCGGCCTGGCTGCGCATCCTCGTCGCGGGCTGGCCCGCGGTCGCCTTCCTCGGCGGAACGCTCCTCGCGCACTCGGTGCCGAAAGTGGCGGAGGACGTGGGGGAGACCTCTGCGGACGACGTGGACCAGGAGGAGCGCGCCGAACCCGTCCCCGAACCGCCCGCACTACCGGCCGCAGATCCGGCGCCCGTGCCGACGGCTGCGCTCACTCCACCTGCTCCTGCTCCTGCGGTATCCGTCCCGGCCGCCCTGGTCGAGCACGCCCGCAAGGTCGCTGCCGAGCATCGGACCCGCACCGGAGCGGCCATCGACACCCCGACGCTGCGCGCTCGCCTCGGCGTCCCCGCACCCATGGCCGAAGCCATCGCCGCACAGATCTGACCAGCTCTGAAAGGAGATCCGGATGACCGCCAACCGTCGCTTCCGCTCCGTCACCCGCATCGGCCCCGTCCAGGTCGGCACCTTCTACGACGGCCGGGGGCGCGAGAAGCACACCGCCGCGTGCACCGCCCCGCGCTGCGGCTTCTCCGCCGACTACGACAGCCGCGCCGCCGCCGAACTCGCCGCCCGCACCCACCGCTGCCCCGTCCGCTGAAAGGACTCCGTACCCGTGACCGTCAGCCTGCCGCTCGTCGCCGTCCTCGGCTTCTTCGCCTGGGGAGCGGTCAAGTTCCTCGGCGTCCGCATCTGGATCGTCGTCCTGATCGCCCTGTTCGGGTTCTGGCTCTCCGACACCTTCATGGCCCCAGCCATCGAATCCGGCTCGCGTTCCGGCGTGGATGTCATCAACGGCTCACATGACTAGACGAGTAGGTAAGGAGAGCTTCGCCGTGTTCCTGCCCAAGTACCCGGACAACCCGACACCCCCGCCCGCACACACGCACGCGCCGACCGATCCGGCTCCCGTGCGCCGTCCGGCTCCGCAGATATCCGTCAGCGCCGGAGCGGTCGCGGCCGTTCTCGTCGGCGGAGTCGTGCTGACCGCGCTCCTGGCCGCCGTCGCCGTCACGGCCATCTCCGTCGCCGTCGCCGCCGTGGTCCTGCGCTCGATGCTCCGCGACCAGCGCCACCGCTGACGGCGGCCAACCGCACCAGCCATCGACACCAGACCCCCCGGGGCGGACCGACACCGCCAAGCATCCGCCGCCCCGGGGGCCCTACCCCTCCTGACCGAAGCCAGAAGGAGAAAGCCATCATCACCCGCGCCACCCCGCCCCCGCTGGCCGAACTCAGCGAGCTGGCCTCCCTCGGCACCATGCCCGGCCTCCTGCGTCAGCTCTCCGGCCTCGGCGGCTGCACCCAGCCGATCCGCCTCGACGGCCATCGCGCCGAGTACGACGTGAACACCCGCACCGGCGAGATCGGCAACCTCCTCCACCACCTCGACTCCACTGGCCTCCCGGCCGGTTACCTCTTGGTCCGCTGCAACAACCGCCGCACGACCCGCTGTGCCGCTTGCTCGGAGGTCTACCGGCGCGACACCTTCCACCTGATCACCTCCGGCCTGCGCGGCGGCAAGGGCGTCCCCGAACAGGTCGCCGCGCACCCTCGCGTCTTCGCCACCTTCACCGCCCCGGGCTTCGGCCCCGTCCACAACCGTCCCACCGGTCCGGCCGGTTCGGTCCGCCGCTGCCGGTGCGGCGTCCTGCACGACCAGGACGACGACGTACTCGGCACTCCGCTCGACCCGGACACGTACGACTACGAAGCGGCCGTGCTCTGGAACGCGCACGCCGGTCCGCTGTGGCGCCGCTTCTCGACCTACCTGCGGCGGGAGGTCGCCAAGCGGGCCGGACTCTCACAGCGGGAGTTCCGCCAGCACGCCCGGGTGTCCTTCGCCAAAGTCGCCGAGTACCAGAAGCGCGGGGCCGTCCACTTCCACGCCGTCATCCGCATCGACGGTCCAGAGGGCGGCGACACCCCGCCTCCTGCCTGGGCCACCGCCGAGCTGCTGACCGATGCCATACGGTCCGCCGCGACCGCTGCTCGCGTGGACGGTCCGGTCATCGACGGCCGCGCTCACGTCTTCGCCTTCGGCCGTCAACTCGACGTACGCATCATCCGCGGCGCCGACTTCAACGGCGGCCAGGAACTGACCGACCGGGCCGTCGCCGCGTACATCGCCAAGTACGCCACCAAGGGCGCCGAGACCGCCACGGGAGCTCTCGACCGCCCGCTGAAGTTCCTCGCCGAACTGGCCCAGCTCGACATCAGCGAACACGCCCGGCGGCTGGTGCGTACCGCCTGGACCCTCGGCGCCCGCAAGGACCTCGAAGAACTCCGGCTCCGGGCCTGGGCCCACATGCTCGGCTTCCGCGGCCACTTCTCCACCAAGTCCCGCCGGTACTCCACCACCCTCGGCGCCCTCCGTGAGGCCCGTGCCGAGTGGCGCCGCGCACAGGTCGCGGAGGCCACGACCGACATCGAGGGCGCGACCGACGAGAGCACGACCCTCGTTCTCGCGCACTGGGTCTACGCAGGAAGCGGCCTCACCGACGCCGAAGCGTGGCTTGCCGAATCCCTCGCACCTGCCCCCGGAACCGAAGGAGAACCGACGCATGCGTGATGACGAGCTGCTGACCGTGGCCGAGGTCATGGCGCGACTCAAGCTCGGGCGGTCGACCGTCTACGACCTGATCCGCTCTCGTCGGCTCCCTTCGATCACCATCGGCCGATGCCGCCGCATTCCGGCGCGGGCCCTCAGCGACTACATCTCCCACGAAATGGAGGCGGCTGCCTGATGGCCGGCCAGCGCAAGCGCAACCCGAACGGGGCGGGCACCATCACCAAGCGCAAGGACGGCCGCTTTCAGGCTGCCGTCTACGTGCTTCAGCCGGACGGCACCCGGGCCCGGAAGTTCGCTTACGGTAAGACCTGGGCGGAGTGCGACACCAAGCGCCGGGAGCTGCTGGCCAAGGTCGATCAGGGCGTACCCGTGCCGACCCGTTCGGCCAAGCTCTCCGAGTGGCTGCCCTACTGGCTGGACAACGTGATCAAGCCTCGGCGAAAGCTCAGCACGTACGACAAGTACGAAGCGCACGTACGGCTTTACCTGGTGCCGCTTCTCGGTGCGAAGCGGCTCGAATCCCTCGGCGTCGCGGACGTGCGACGGTTCCTCGTCCGACTGGAGCGGGAGACCACCGCTGCAACGGCCAAGGAATCGCATCGGGTTCTGCGGTCCGCGCTGTCCTCGGCCTGCCGTGAGGAGCTGATCGCGCGCAACGTGGCCAAGCTCGTCGAGCCTCCGCGCACGGACAACAAGGAGCTGAGTCCCTGGAACCTGGACGAGACGTTGGACTTCCTTGCGGCATCCCGCAGAGATCCCCTCTACGCGGCCTTCGTGCTCGCCATCGCCATGGGGCTCCGGCGGGGCGAGATCATCGGTCTCCGCTGGTCTGACCTCGACCTCGAAAACCGCGTCCTCTACGTCCGTCAGCAGACTCAGCGTCGGCGCGGCGTTCTGTACGACGACGATCCCAAGAGCCGTCGCCGCCGCGTCGTCCCGCTGCCCGCGCTCTGCATCGCCCCTCTGCGCTGGCACCGGATGCGGCAGTCCGCCGCTCGCGCCAAGGCGGGGGAGCGGTGGCAGGAATCGGAGTACGTCTTCACCACCCGCACCGGCCACCAGGTCGAGCCGCGCAACGTCTACCGCTCCTTCACCCGCGTCGCCGAGTCCGCCGGCCTTCGCGTCATCCGGCTGCATGACGCTCGGCACGGCACGGCGACTCTCCTCACTGCGGCCGGAGTCGCGCCCCGCGTCGTGATGGAGATCCTGGGGCACTCACAGATCAGCATCACCATGGACGTCTACACGCACGTCGTGCAGGACACCCAGCGCGAGGCCATCAGCCACATGGACCGGCTGCTCAAGCGGCGGCCGGTTGCCGGTGACCGTCCTCGTTGATGTCAGAAGTGGATGTCAAAGGCCCCGGACCATGATCGGTCCGGGGCCTTTTGGCTGGTGCCCCCGGCAGGATTCGAACCTGCGACACCCGCTTTAGGAGAGCGGTGCTCTATCCCCTGAGCTACGAAGGCGGGGCTTGTGTGAGGTCTTGCGTCGGACTCGGTGACGAGTCTTGGCCAGGTCTCCCGGTCAAGCCCTGAGCGATCTGGGTCGTTGCCGCGGTGATGAGGTGCGGGAACCGCGCCACATGCCGCAGCGCCTGCCAGGGACGCTCGCACCACAGGGTACCGGATAGGGGCTCAGGCGGGTGATGGGTCGAAGACCGCCGCCGTTACCCGGCGCGGGCCAGGAGGCCAGGAGGCCAGGGGGGCCGGGTGGCCCACCGTGTCGGCGACCAGCGACCAGCGACCAGCGACCAGCGAGCAGCGCCTCGGCGTTCCGGCGACCCCGGCGTGGTCCAGCAGGTCCGGACCCGGTACGGCGATGGCGGCCCTGTGCCCCAGTCCCAGTGGGCCGAGAGCCCTCACGCCCCTCGCCCCTCTCACCCCCTTGAACTCGCCCCTCTCACCCCCTCAAATAGGCCAGCACCGCCGCAACCCTCCGATGCGTTCCCTCCTCCAGCGGGAGGTTCAGTTTCGTGAGGATTCCGTTGATGTGTTTGCCGATCGCGGCCTCGGAGACCACCAGGGTTCTCGCGATCGCGCCGTTGGATCTGCCCTCCGCCATCAGGGCCAGTACCTCGCGCTCGCGTGGTGTGAGGTGTTGCAGGGGGTCGTGGCGGCGGCGCAGCAGGCGGCGGACCACCTCGGGGTCGAGGACCGTTCCGCCGGTCGCGACCTCGTGCAGGGCGTCGACGAACTCCTCGACCTGGCCCACGCGGTCCTTCAGCAGGTAGCCGACGCCGGATCCGTCGCCGGAGTCCAGGAGCTCGGAGGCGTACGTCCGTTGTACGTACTGGCTGAGGACCAGGACCGGCAGCGTGGGCCGCCTCTCGCGCAGCCGTACCGCCGCGTGCAGGCCCTCGTCCTGGAAGCCGGGCGGCATGCGTACGTCCGTCACCACGATGTCGGGGGTGTGCTCCTCGACCGCCGTGAGCAGGGCCGGCGCGTCCCCGACGGCCGCCACCACCTCGTGGCCGAAGCGGGCGAGCAGGCCGATGAGTCCTTCCCGCAGCAGGACGCTGTCCTCGGCCAGCACTACCCGCAGTGATCGGCCGTCCCGGCCGGAACCGACTCGCAAGGAACCTCCACAAGCAACAGCGTCGGGCCGCCCGGCGGACTGGACAGGGCGAGTCTGCCATCCAGCACCGACACCCGGTCCGCGAGGCCGGTGAGTCCGCTGCCGACCGCGGCGTCGGCCCCGCCCCGGCCGTCGTCGCACACCTGGAGGAACAGGCGGCCGTCACGGTGGCCGCCGCTCACCCGCGCGCGTGTCGCTCCGCTGTGCCGGGCGACGTTCGCCAACGCCTCGCAGACCACGAAGTACGCCGCCGACTCCACCGGGCCGGGCAGTCGGCCCGGTAGTTCGACGTCGACGTCGACGGGGACCGCCGAACGGTCCGCGGCGTCGGCGACCGCGGCCTGCAGACCGTAGTCCGTGAGGACCTTGGGGTGGATGTCGTGGATCAGTTCGCGCAGTTCCGTGAGGGCTTGCGCCGCCTGCTCGTGGGCCCTGGCGAGCTGGTCGGCGAGCGGTCCCGGCGGTGCGTCCAGCCGGGCCAGACCGAGGGTCATGCTCAGGGCCACCAGGCGTTGTTGGGCGCCGTCGTGCAGATCGCGCTCGATCCGGCGGCGCTCCGCCTCGAAGGCGTCCACCAACCGCACGCGGGAGCTGGTGAGTTCGACGACCCTGGCGTCGAGTTCGTCCTCGCGGGAGGCGATGAGCACGCGGGTCAGCTCGGCGCGGGCGCCCGCCGCGACACCGAGCGCGTAGCAGCACAGGGCCATGAGGAGCAGGCCCAGTACGGCGACGCCGCACGCGGTCGGCCACGTGCTCACCGTCCACAGCTTGAGCACCTTCGTCTCCTCGCCGCCGCCGACCGTGGCCAGCAGCAGCGGCGTGGCGACCACGGACAGCGGGAGGAGCAGGGCGACCGTGACCGCCAGGGCGTCGACCGGCCACAACAGCACGGCGAACAGCAGCGCGTACCCGAGTTCCCGCCAGGTCGCCCGCTCGCGCAGCCGGGTGGTCAGCCAGGCCCGCAGGCCCGGCGCGGCCGGCTCGCGGTGCCGGCCGGACGCCGGATCGTCGTCGATCAGACGCAGCCTGCGCCGCTCCGCGCTCGCCACGGGAAGCCCGCTGAGGGCGACCATGACCAGTAAGGGGAGTCCCACCAGGAGGAGGGCGAGCGCGCCGCAGACCGCCGTCACCGCCACGATCACCAGCAGGGTGACGGCGCCGGTCACCGCGCCCGTGAGCAGGTACGCGGCAGCGCGCCAGGGCCAGGCCGACAGCAGGAAGCCGGGGCGGGACATGGCCTGCCACACGTTCCGCGGGCGTATGGGGATCGCCATCACCGGGGTCATGGGGATCACCGGCTGTATGGGGATCACCGTAGGACCGTACGAGCGCGGGGGCGCCCGGCGCCATCGGGCCAGGGCGTGGATCGAGGGTAGGCCTGGCCCTACCCCGAGTCTCGTCACTGCCCTACCTCAAGTCTCGTCCCTGCCGTAGCGCGCCATGAGGGTGCGCCGACCGACTCTGGAAGCGCTGACGGTCAGCGTTGACGGACAGCGTTGACGGACGGCGCTGACGGACAGCACCGACGGGCAGCACCGACACCGACATGAGCGGGGACGCATGACCCACGACGTGGCCCAGGACGGGACCGACCACGCACCCGACACCGCGATCCGACTGCGGTCCGTGACCCGGCGTCACGGCTCCGGCGATACCTCCGTCACCGCCCTCGACCAGGTGTCGCTCGGCTTCCCGAAGGGGACGTTCACCGCCGTGATGGGGCCGTCCGGTTCGGGCAAGTCGACCCTGCTGCAATGCGCCGCGGGTCTCGACCGGCCCACCTCCGGTTCGGTCGTCGTCGGCGGGACCGAGCTGACCGGGCTGAGCGAGACCGGGCTGACCCTCCTGCGCCGCGAGCGCATCGGCTTCGTGTTCCAGGCGTTCAACCTCCTCTCCTCCCTGACCGCCGAGCAGAACGTGGCCCTGCCCCTGCGGCTGGCCGGCCGCCGTCCCCCGAAGGCCCGGGTCCGCGAGGTACTGGAACAGGTCGGACTCGGCGGGCGCGCCCGGCACCGGCCGACCGAGATGTCCGGCGGCCAGCAGCAGCGCGTCGCCCTGGCCCGCGCCCTGATCACGCGCCCCGAGGTGCTGTTCGCCGACGAACCCACCGGCGCGCTCGACTCGCGCAGCGGCCGGGAAGTGCTCACCCTGCTGCGCGGCATGGTCGACGGGGAGGGCCGGACGGTCGTCATGGTCACCCACGACCCGGTCGCCGCCTCGTACGCCGACCGCGTGGTCGTACTCGTCGACGGCCGCGTCAACGGCGAGCTGATCGGCGCCGGCCCTGGCGTCGGCGCCGAGGACATCGCCGCGCGGGTGACCGAACTGGAGGCCGCGTCGTGCTGAGGACCGCCGTGCTGAGCACCGACCTGCTGAGAACCGCCGTGCTGAGCACCGCCCTGCGTACGCTGCGCGCCCGCTGGGTGACCTTCGTCGGCAGCTTCGTCGCCCTGTCGACGGGCGTGGCGCTGATCGCCGTCATGGGACTGGTCCTCGCGTCCTCGGCGGACGCGCCCGACCGCGGGCCCGAGCGGTTCGCCGCGGCGCCCGTCGTCGTCAAGGGCATGGACACGCTGCGGGTGAGCACGCCGAACGGTGTCCGCACCCGCGCACTCGCCCAGCCGCGCACCGTCCCCGAGGAGTTGGTCGCCAGGCTGCGAACCCTCGGGACCGTCGTCGAGGACCGGTCGTTCCCGGTACGGGTCCGGGGCGGCGGCCGTGGCGGGGACGGCCCCGACGATCTGGTCGGCCACCCCTGGTCCACCGCCGCGTTCGCCCCGTACGAGCTGGTCGCGGGACGCGCGCCGAAGGCCGCGGACGAGGTCGCCGTCAGCGGCGACTGGGCCCGTCCCGGCACGCGGATACGGACCTACGACGGCACCGTACGAGTCGTCGGTGTTGTGAAAGCGGGTGGCGCCGAACAGCATGCGGGCGCTGCGCCCGACCCCAGCCCCGCCTTCGAGAACGCCGTCTTCCACACGGACGCCCGCGCCGCCGAGCTATCGCCACGCAGCGTCCAGCTCGTCGTCACCGGCGCGGACACGGCAGCCGTGCGTGAGGCCGTGCGCGAGGCCGTGCGCGAGGCCGTGCGCGAGACCGCGCCCGCGAGCGACGGCGTCCAGGTCCTCACCGGTGACGCGCGCCGGTACGCCGACGCCGATCCCGACCGGGACAGGGAGGCGATCACCGCGATGAACGCCCTGTTCGGCACGGCGGGCGGGGTCACCGGGTTCGTGTCGGTGTTCGTGGTGGCGTCGACCTTCGCGTTCGCGGTGGCCCGGCGCCGCCGGGAGTTCGGGCTGCTGCGCACGGCCGGGGCGACCCCGGGACAGCTCCGCCGCATGGTCGTCTCCGAGGCACTCCTCATCGGTGTGCTCGCCTCGGCGGCCGGCTGCGTGCTCGGCTCGTACGGGGCGCCGCGGCTCGCCGCGTGGGCGGTCGACGAACGCCTCGCGCCCCGCTGGTTCACCCTCGGCGACCACACCTGGCCGTACTGGACGGCTTTCTGGACGGGCCTGCTCGTGGCGCTGTCCGGGGCGCTGGCCGCGTCCTGGCGTGCGGGGCGCACCGGCCCCGTCGAGGCGCTGCGCGAGGCGGCCGTCGACAGCGGGACGATGACGTGGGGCCGCCGGCTGTTCGGCGGCGGCCTGCTGCTGACCGCCGTCGTCCTGCCGGTCCTGGCCCTCGTGGACGACCCCGGCGACCTGCTGCACCGCAAGACCTACATCAGCAGGCCCATGCTGCTGATCACCGCGGTGGCGCTGCTCGCGCCGGTGCTGGTCCGCCCGATGGCCCGGCTGATCGCCTGGGCGCCGGCCCGGCTGCCCGGCGCCACCGGGATGCTGGTGCGGGAGAACGCCGTCGCGGGCGTCCGGCGTACGGCCGCCGTCGCGGCGCCCGTGCTGGTCATGGTCGCGCTGACGGGCTCGCTGTCGGGTGCCGTCGCCACCCTCCACGAGGCGAAGGCGGCCGAGGTCCGGGCGCGGACCACCGCCGACTTCGTGGTCACCGCGCCGCGCGGCGCGGGCTTCGACGAGGGCACGTTGCGCAGACTGCGGGACGTGCCGGGCACCGAGGTCTCCGTGACCTCGTCGAGCGCCGTGTACGTACTGGAGGACGGCGTGGCGCTCGTCGGGTCCGAGGCCCGTGCCGCCGAACCCGGCCCGCTCACCCGCACCGCCCGTCTGCCGCTCGTCGCGGGGGACGCGAGGGACCTGGACGACGACTCGATCATCGTCAACGAGGAGTGGGAACGGCACACCGTGGGACAGCGCGTGGACGTATGGCTCGGCGACGGCACGAGGAAGTCCCTGAGGATCGCCGCGGTCATGCCGACCGGCACGGGCGACAACGGCGTGTACGTCACCCCGCGCAACGCTCCGAAGGCGTACGCCGACCGCGTCGACGTCCACCTCACGAGCGCCGATGCCCACGCCCACGCCGATGCCGATGTCGGCGCTGGCGCCGTGACTGCTGCGCCCGTCGAACTGCGCGACGCCGTACGGGAGTCCGGCGGGAAGGTGTTCACCGCCGGGCAGTGGGTGCGGGCGACGTACCCCGAGTCCGACCGGACGACCCGGACGGGCTTCGTCCTGGTCCTCGGCATCGCCCTGCTGTACACCGGGATCTCGCTGGTCAACACCGTCGCCATGGCGGCCTCCGGCCGGGTCCGCGACCTGGCCGTGCTACGGCTGGCCGGGGCCACCCGGTGGCAGGTGCTGCGGATGGTGGGCGCGGAGGCGCTGACGGTGGTCGTGGTCGGCGGGGTGCTGGGGCTGCTCGTCGCCGCTTTCAATCTGCTGGGCATGTGGAGCGCGCTGCGGCTGCTCTCCGTACGGACGTCGGTCGAAATGCCGTGGGCGGCGCTCGGGGCGACCGCGGGCGCCTGCGCGCTGCTCGCCGTGGCCTCGTCCGTGATGGCCGCCGCCCTCGTCATGCGCCGCAGGGCGGTGGAGTGAGCGGTGGAGTGAGCGGTGGAGTGGGGCGGCCCCGGGTCACCGCCAGTCCGGCGCCCCCGAAGCCGAAGGGAGCGCGCCCTCGATCTTCGTGCGGGTCTCCCGCATGACCGCGATCACCCGGGCCTCGTGGGCCTCGCTGAGGCGGGCCACCGGCACCGAGCAGCTGATGGCGTCCGTGGCCGGGGAGTCGTACCGCAGGGCGAAGCCGAAGCCCGCGATACCGGGCACCGTCTCCTCGCGGTCGATGGAGTGGCCGCGCGCGCGGACCCCCGCGAGGTCGGTGAGCAGGGTGGTCCTGGTGGTGTGCGTGTTCTCGGTGAGGGCACGCAACGGGCCCTCGGGGAGCGGGAGTCCGGTGTCGGGGCGCTCGGCGAGCAGAGCCTTGCCGAGCGCGCCCGCGTGTGCCGGGATACGGCGGCCGACCCTGCTGATGGTCCGCAGGTACTCGTGGGACTCGCGGGTCGCGAGGTAGACGACGTCCGGGCCGTCGAGCCGGGCCAGGTGGATCGTCTCGCCGAGCGCGTCCGAGGCCTGGTCGAGGTAGGGGCGCACCAGGCGGACGTGCGGGTCGCTGTCGAGGTAGCTCGTGCCCGTGAACAGGGCGCGGATCCCGATGCCGTAGAGGGACCCGGTCGTGTCGGAGCGCACCCAGCCGCAGTCGATGAGGGTCTGGAGCAGCTGGTACATGCTGCTGCGCGGTACGTCCAGCTCCTCGGCCAGTTCGTCCAGGCGGGCGGGGCGGTCACCGCGTGCGGCGAGCAGTTCGAGCAGCGCGACCGTGCGGCTCGCCGACTTCACCCCGCGTACGCCCCGCGCTCCCCGTGATTCCTGTGCCCCCTGGGTTTCCTGTGCCCCGCGGCCCCCGCGGCCCCCGCTGCTCTCCGGCATGGCCTCATCGTAAATCCGCGCTGCCGCACCCATTGACCGTGTCCGGTTCACCGACCTAACCTCCGTTCTCATACGTGTACGTCATCTGCATATAGAGATGAGAGATCAGGGATGCGGTACAGCGCGGAGATCGAGGCCGTGGTCCAGCGGCTGCGCGACGGTATGGCGGACGGGGTGCTGTCGTTTCCCCTCACCAGCTTCCGGGCCGAGGGAGGAGAAGGTGGAGAGGGCGGAGAGAACCACGGCAGTGGCGGCAGCGGCGGCGAACTCGACCTGGAGTCCTACCGGGCCTACCTGACGGCCCAGTTGGCCCCCGGGCCCGACGCCGCCGCCCCCGGCGCCGTCTTCCCCGCCTGCGGGACCGGCGAGTTCTTCTCGCTGGACGAGGACGAGTACCGCGCGGTCGTCGAGGCCACGGTCGAGATCGCCGACGGCCGCCTGCCGGTGGTCGCCGGCATCGGCTACGGCTGGGCGCAGGCCCTGCGCTTCGCCCGGATCGCGGAGGAGGCCGGCGCCGACGCCCTGCTCGTGATGCCCCACTACCTGGTCGGCGCCCCGCAGGACGGACTGGTCGGGCAACTGCGCCGGATCGCCGCCGGCACCCGGCTGCCGCTGATCGCGTACCAGCGCGGGCAGGTCGCCTTCACCGCGGACACGCTGCGCCGCGTCGCGGAGATCCCCACCGTCGTCGGCCTCAAGGACGGGCACAGCGACCTCGACCGGCTGCAGCGGCTCACCCTCGCCGCCCCCGACGGCTTCCTCTTCTTCAACGGCGCCTCCACCGCCGAGATCCAGGCCCGCGCCTACGCGACCGTCGGCGTCCCCGCCTACTCCTCGGCCGTCCACGCCTTCGCCCCCGAGATCGCGAGCGCCTTCTTCACCGCCCTGCGCGGCAACGACGAGGCCACGCTCACCAAGCTCCTGCGCGACTTCTACGTCCCGCTCGTCGAGCTGCGCGACCGCGTGCCGGGATACGCCGTGTCCCTCGTCAAGGCCGCCGCCCGGCTGCGCGGTCTGCCGGTGGGACCCGTACGGGCTCCGCTCACCGATCCCGGCGCCGCCGACCTCGCCGCACTGGAGGCGATCCTCGACACCGGCCTCGCCCTCGTCGGAGCGCCGCTCCGCCGCGCCACCGCCTGATCCACCCCACGTTCCGCCCGATCCACCGCTTGACACACGGCCAGTTCAAAGGGGAACTGCATGCCTCTGCTCGTAGTCGGGATCAGCGTCCTGGTGCTGCTGTTCCTGATGACCCGGATGAAACTCAACGGCTTCGCCGCGCTGCTGCTCGTCGCGGTGGGCGTCGCCCTGGTCCAGGGCATACCGGTGGCCGACATCCCGGACGTCCTCTCGGAGGGCATCGGCGGCCAGATCGGCGACACGATGCTCACCATCGGGCTCGGCGCCATGGTCGGCCGGGTGATGGGGGACTCCGGCGCCGCCCAGCGGATAGCCGGCCGGCTGCTGGACGCGTTCGGGCCGCGCTGGGTCCAGGTGGCCATGGTGGTCACGTCCATGCTCATCGGCGTGACCATGTTCTACGAGGTCGCGTTCATCATCATCGTGCCGATCGCGTTCACGCTGGTCAGGGTCACCGGGGCGAAGCTGCTGTGGGTCGGCCTGCCGATGTCGATCGCCCTGTCCACGATGCACAGCTTCCTGCCGCCGCACCCCGGCCCCACCGCCGTGGCCGCGACCTTCCACGCCTCCGTCGGACACACCCTGTTCTACGGCCTGTTCATCGCCGTCCCCGTGGGCGCGTTCATCGCGCTGCTGTGGCCGCGACTGCCGTTCATCAAGGCCATGGACCCCTCCATCCCCAAGGGCCTGGTCAGCGACCGCGAGTTCGAGGACGGCGAGATGCCCGGCCTCGGCTGGTCGCTGTCCGTCGCACTCTTCCCCGTCGTACTCATCGCGGGCGCCGCCGTCGTCGACATGGCGGTCCCGGGGGACGGGCCCGTCCTGCACTTCGTCGCCTTCATCGGCTCGGCGCCGATCGCGCTCATGATGACCCTGATCCTGGCGATCTGGGCGTTCGGCCCGCGCATCGGCCGCAGCCTCGCCGACGTCAACACGTCCTGTACCTCCGCCGCCCAGTCGATGGCGATGATCCTCCTCGTCATCGGCGCGGGCGGCGCGTTCAAGAACGTCCTCGTCGAAGGCGGCATCTCCGACTACATCAAGGACGCCACCGACAGCTGGTCCATCTCGCCGATCGTCCTGGCGTGGCTCATCGCGGTCATCCTCCGCGTCGCGCTCGGTTCGGCGACCGTCGCCGTCGTCACCGCCTCCGGTGTGGTGCTGCCGCTCCTCGCGGGCAGCGGCATCCACCCCGAGATCATGGTGCTCGCCGTGTCCTGCGGCTCGATCGCCTTCTCCCACGTCAACGACCCGGGATTCTGGCTCTTCAAGGAGTACTTCAACCTCTCGGTCATCGAGGCGATCAAGGTGCGTACCACCTATACGACGGTCCTCGCGGTCCTCGGCCTGGGCGGCGTCCTGGCGATGGAGTGGGCCCTGGACGTCCTCAGCCTGTGACCCGACCCGAAGGGCCCCTCCTTCACCCCGAAGGACCCCTCCTCCACTCAGAAAGGTCATCGATCCGCATGAGTCAGCCGACCGTCACCGAGTTCGCCGTCTACCCCGTCGCCGGCCGCGACAGCATGGAGCTGAACCTCTCCGGCGCGCACGGTCCCTACTTCACCCGCAACATCGTGGTCCTCAAGGACTCCGAGGGCCGTACGGGACTGGGGGAGGTGCCCGGCGGCGAGAAGATCACCCGGACCCTGCGGGACGCCGAATCCCTGGTCGTCGGCGCGAAGGTGGGCGACTACAAGCGCGTCCTGCGGGCGATCGGGGACCGCTTCGCCGACCGTGACTCGGGCGGCCGTGGAGCCCAGACCTTCGACCTGCGCACCACCGTGCACGCCGTGACGGCCGTCGAGTCCGGGCTGCTCGACCTCCTGGGCCAGCACCTGGACGTACCGGTCGCCGCGCTGCTCGGCGACGGCCAACAGCGCTCGTCCGTACGGGTCCTGGGCTACCTCTTCTACGTCGGTGATCCCGGCCGGACCGATCTGGAGTACGTGCGTGAGCCCGACTCGGACGTCGACTGGTACCGCGTCCGGCACGAGGAGGCGCTCACGCCGGAGGCGATCGTGCGGCAGGCCGAGACGGCGTACGACCTTTACGGTTTCCGGGACTTCAAACTCAAGGGCGGTGTACTGGCCGGTGCGGAGGAGGTCGAGGCCGTACGGGCGCTCAAGGGCCGTTTCCCCGGGGCGCGGGTCACCCTGGACCCCAACGGGGCGTGGTCGCTGAGCGAGGCCGTCGAACTGTGCAAGCCGCTCGTGGGCACGCTCGCGTACGCCGAGGACCCGTGCGGGGCCGAGGACGGCTACTCCGGGCGGGAGATCCTGGCGGAGTTCCGGCGGGCGACCGGACTTCCGACGGCCACGAACATGATCGCCACGGACTGGCGGCAGATGACGCACGCGCTGGCGCTCCAGTCCGTGTCCATTCCGCTGGCCGACCCGCACTTCTGGACCATGCAGGGGTCTGTGCGGGTGGCTCAGCTGTGCAACGCGATGGGGCTGACCTGGGGGTGCCACTCCAACAACCACTTCGACATCTCGCTCGCGATGGTCACGCACTGCGGGGCGGCGGCGCCGGGGGAGTACAACGCGCTGGACACGCACTGGATCTGGCAGGAAGGGCTGGAACGGCTCACCGTCGATCCGCCGCGCATCGTCGACGGGGAGATCGCCGTGCCGGACGGCGGCGGGCTGGGCGTCGAGCTGGACATGGAGCGGTTGCTCGCGGCGCACGAGCTGTATCTGAAGAAGGCGCTGGGGGCGCGGGACGATGCGGTGGGTATGCGGTACCTGGTCCCTGACTGGCAGTTCGACGCGAAGCGTCCGTGCCTGGTCCGTTAGGCCACGCCCCCGGACCGCCGTCCGCCTGCGGGCGCGTCGTGACTGGCCGCGCCGTTCCCCGCGCCCCTTCAGGGGGCCTGGCCCGTTGGTTTTTGTCTGCGGGTGCGTCGTGGCTGGTCGCGCAGTTCCCCGCGCCCCTTAGGGGGCGGGGGCTCGTGTGCGCTTGCATGTGCGGGTGGTCTGTGGCTGGTCGCGCCGTTCCTCGCGCCCCTGAAAGACGTGGCCTCGCAGGGGCAAAAGCAGGGGCGCAGCCCCGCTTTTGAGGGGCGCGGGGAACTGCGCGCTCAGCCACGACGTGCCTGCGGACGAGGAACAAAGGGGCAGCGCCCTTAGAGGGGCGCGGGGAACCGCGCGATCAGGCGTCACCGGTCGGGTCAAGGTGTCGCGGACAGGACACCCCCCGCCCCCACCAGGTCCCCACCCACGTCGGCCCCGCCGACATACCCCCCGCTCGCGATCGGGATGCTCGACAGCACCTCCGCCGGCAGGTCGAACGCGTCGACCAGTGTCATCAGGTGCGGCGCCAGATCCCCCACGACCGTGTCGACGGCCTTCGGCAGACCCCGTACGTGGTCGGCGGTGAGACGCCCCTCGGCCAGCAGGTCACCCGTGTGCGCGCCGACCTGTCGCAGCAGGAACAGCCGGCACAGGTTGCGCATCAGATGCCCCGCCCGCGCATCCGCGGTCCGCGCGATCGCCGCCAGGAACGCGTCCGCCGCCCGGAGCCGCGCATGCGCGGAGACCATCTCCAGCGCCGCGTCCGAGGTCGCGTTCCAGCGGCCGACCGGATCCCCCGAGGGACCTTCGCGCAGGGCGGCCCGCGCCCGGTCCTGCCAGATGCGTTCGACGTCGGCCAGCAGGTCGCGCAGGAAGGGGAGTTCGGTGATCTCCCGGTCGGCGGGAGGGACGGGGGCGTCGTCGGCCCGCGCCACCTGGTGCCCGAAGACCATCTCGGACGCGGCCTTCACCCAGATCACCAGGTTGTCGCCCTCGGCGGTGATGCCGCCCTCGATGTTCAAGGGAAGGTCGGCCAGCCCGTTGGCCGGGAACAGCCCCTGCGCGCCGCAGCGTTCACGGCACTCGGTCGTGATCGCCCGCGCCTGCCAGGTGATCCACCCCTTGGCCACGGCCACCTCGCGCTCCACCTCCGCCCGCTCCTCCTCGGCGTGCGCGGCGAACAGGCTCACCGTCGACCGGTGCAGGAACGTCATCGCGTACGCCGTCGCCAGCGCGTGCAACAGCCGGCCGTGATGGCTGCGGTGGGCGGCCAGCGGGATGCGCTCGCCCGCCCTGGGGCCGGACAGGAGGCGGCTGTGGGCGTACCGCACCGCGATCGTCAGCGCCGCCCGGGACATGCCCAGGGTGCCGGCGCTCATGCAGAGCTTGCCCATGGTGACGCGGTTGATGGAACGCAGCAGCCGCTTGCGTCTGTTGCCGAGGCTGCTGCTCAGCGTCCCGTCGGCGGACAGCCGCCCGTGCTTGGCCTCCAGCAGGGCCTCGCGCGGCAGCCACACCTGGTCGAACGCGGTGAGGCAGTGGTCCACCGGGGTCCCGGTGCGCCGGGGCAGCGGACGGACCCGTACGCCGGGAAGGTGGCCGCTCTCGTCGCTGAGCGGGGTCAGGAAGAGGAACGTTCCCCGGTCCTCGCCGTCGACGAGGAGGCGCGCCGCGACCACGGCCGTCTTGGGGCCGCCGGCCAGGCTGGTGTTGGGCATGAACTTCTGCGCGCCCTCGGTGGGCGTGGTCAGCCGGAAGCCGCCCGTCGCCCGGTCGAACACGGCGACCGTCTCCATCGACGCCACGTCGTTGCCGTGCTCCAACTCCGTGCAGAGAAACGTTCCTGTGCTCTGCAGGGACGTAAAGCGGGAGAGGTCTCTCTGGCGGCCGCCGTCATGGTCGAGGAGGCTGCCGAGGAAGAGGTTGTAGTGGATGCTCGCGAGCGTGGTCAGCCCGCCGTCCACCGGACCCGTCCACTCGTGCAGACCCGCGAGGCGGTACGGGTCGCCCGCCAGCTCCACCGGGTCGCCCACCGCCTCGTTCAGCAGCCGCAGCCGCTCGTACGAGAGAGCCGTCCGCTCCTGCGGCGACAGTTCCGCCCGGTAGGCGAACTCCCTGCCGCGGACGAGCCGGCGCCAGGCCCCGTGGACGCGCTCGCGGTCGGCGCCCTCGAAGAGGAGCCGGGCCAGTTCGTCGGCGACGGGGTGGGTCTTCGTGTGTGCGGGCACGGACATCGAACTCCCCAGGGTGTGGGACCGGTCGGATGCGGACCACTGCCCCACGAAGATACGTACCAACCGGTTTTCTTTTCAAGGTGCCCGGAGAGAGGTGGCGGGGCTCGATCGGGGAGGACCGGGAGGCGTCGAGGACGATATCTCACCATCATCGCAGCTCAGTGAGGCGCGGTCAGTTCGGGCCGAACGGAATCCTTGAGAAACCGTTCGGCTGGTTTTATTCTGAGCCGCGAGGTCGTGGGCGTACGGTACAGACCTCTTGGTCTCTTTTTCCCGGTGAGCGGGATGGTACGGAGGTTCCCCGTGGCGCGGCAAGAGCGAGCCATTCGGACGCGACGCGCGATCCTCGTCGCGGCGGCCCAGGTCTTCGACGAGGTCGGATACGAGGCGGCGACCATCTCGGACGTCCTCAAGAAGTCCGGCATGACCAAGGGCGCCCTCTACTTCCACTTCACCTCCAAGGAGGAGCTCGCCCAGGCGGTCCTCGCCGGCCAGGTCGACTCCCTGCCGCGGGTGCCCGATCAGGAGCTGAAGCTGCAGCAGTCGCTGGACGAGGCGCTGCTGCTCGCGTATCTGCTCAAGCAGGACACCGGGGACCCGATCGTCCAGGGCAGCGTGCGGCTGACCGTGGACCAGGGCTCTCCCAAGGACCATCTCAACCGCCGGGTGCCCATGCAGGCCTGGCAGGAACACACCCACGCCCTCTTCCGGGAGGCCAAGGCCAAGGGCGAGGTACTGCCGCACGCCGACGTGGACGCGCTGGCCAAGCTGTTCGTCGGCGCCTTCACCGGCGTCCAGGTGCTGTCGCGGATCATGACGGGCCGCGCGGACCTCGCGGAGCGGGTGGCCGACCTCTACCGGCATCTGATGCCGTCGATCGCGGTGCCCGGCATCCTCGTACGGCTGGACTTCTCGCCGGAGCGGGCGGCCCGCGTCCATGCGGATGCCATGCGGCTGCGTGAGACGGAGGCAGAGGCTGAGGCGGAAGCGGAAGCGGAAGCGGAAGCCGGGGGTGACGTCGGCTCGGAGAGCGAGGCCGCGGGCGGGGGCGGGGGCGGGAGGGCGTCGCGGGCCGTGCCGGCGGCGGAGGCCGTGACCGCCGTCCAGTGAGAGCAGCGAGACGCCCCGGCCGGGCGCCCCGGTAAGACGCCTCCCCGTGTCGGCGGGGCGTGTGAACGACCTACCGAACGGAGTGCACGCATGGACATGCCCGCTTGCCCGTACGCGTTGGACGTGACGGGACGCGACCTCGCCTCGGAGGCCGAGAAACTGCGCTCGCGAGGGCCGGTGGCCGCGGTGGAACTGCCGGGCGGGGTGGCCGCCTGGGCGGTCGTACGGCAGAAGTACGTCAAGCAGCTCCTCCTCGACCCGCGCGTGTCCAAGGACGCCCGGCAGCACTGGCCCGCCTTCGTCGACGGGCGGATAGACGCCGAATGGCCGCTGTACCCGTGGGTCGCCAACGAGAACATGCTGTTCGCCTACGGAGAGCACCACGCCCGGCTGCGACGGCTGGTCGCGGGCGCGTTCACCGCACGCCGGAGCGAGGCACTGCGCCCGCGTGTCGAGGAACTCACGGCCGGGCTGCTGGACGAGCTGGCCGCCCACCCGGCCGGTGAACGGATCGACCTGCGGGCCGAGTTCGCCAAGCTCCTGCCGATGCGGGTGATCTGCGAGCTGTTCGGGGTGGCGGAGGAGGCGCGCGAACCTCTGTGCACCGCGCTGGAGTTGGTGTTCGGCACGGCGGTGCCGGCCTCGGAGATGGCCGCCGCGCAGGTCGAGGTCTTCGGCATGCTGGCGCGGCTCGTCGCCGAGAAGCGGGAGCGTCCCGGCGGGGATCTGACGTCCGCGCTGATCGAGGCCCGCGACCAGGACGGCGGGCTCAGCGAGCAGGAACTCCTCGGCACCCTCTACCTCATGATCGCCGCGGGCCAGGAGACGACCTGCACCCTCATCACCAACGCCGTCGGCGCGCTCCTCGTCCACCCCGGTCAACTGGCCCACGTACGCGAGGGACGGGCGACCTGGGCGGACGTCGTGGACGAGACACTGCGGGTGCACAGCCCGGCGGCGTACTCGCCGATGCGGTTCGCGGTCGACGACATCACGCTGGGGGACGGCGGTTCCGGGCCGGACGCCGACGACTCCGGGCCGGACGCCGCCGACGACACGGTGACGATCCGTCGGGGAGACCCCATCCTCGTCTCCTTCGCCGCGGCTTCGAGCGACCCCGAGGCGTACGGGGACGATGTCGCCGTCTTCGACGTGCTGCGGCAGGGACGGCGTGAGGACCTGGCCTTCGGGCACGGGGTGCACCGGTGCCTGGGGGCCCCGCTCGCGCGGATCGAGGCGGGCGTGGCGGTGGCCGCGCTGTTCGAGCGCTTTCCCCAACTGGCCCTGGCGGTACCGGTCGACGGGATCGAGCCCGTGGAGTCCTTCATCGTCAACGGCTACGGCTCACTGCCGGTGCTGCTCGCGCCGACCCCTTAGTGCCTATAGAAACCGCGCATGCGGTTTGTTATCGTGGTTCTGCCTTTCCGGCATGCCCTCGCAGCAACGGAGCGTTCTGATGGCCCAGCAGGAGCGAGCGGTGCGTACGCGCAACGCGTTGATCGAGTCGGCGGCCGAACTCTTCAGCAAGGACGGCTTCGACGTCGTGTCCTTGTCCACGATCAGTGCCCGGGCCGGCGTCAGCAACGGAGCGCTGCACTTCCACTTCGCCAGCAAGGCGGCGCTGACCGCGGCGGTGTGGGAGGCGGCGGCGCTGCGGCTGCGCCAGATCACCCACGAGGGTGCGGCACGCGGGCAGGCCGTCGGGAGCGGGGGCCCGCTGCAGGTGCTGGTCGACACGACGCACGCCCTGCTGCGGGGGCTGCGGCACGATGTGATCCTGCGGGCCGGGTTCGACCTGAGCGAGAGTCCCGTGCCGGTGGCGCCCGGGGCGGATCTGCGGCGACGCTGGCAGGCGTGGGTCGAGAGCCTGCTGGCCCAGGCGGCCAGGGAGGGCGCGTTGGCGCGGGACGTGGCGCCGCAGGACGCCGCCCACGCGGTGGTCGCGGCGACGGTCGGGTTCGGAGCGCTGGGCAGCCGCAACGCGCAGTGGCTGTCCCAGTCGATGCTGACCCGCTTCTGGACCCTGCTGCTGCCACGCCTCGCGGCGGAGCCGACCCTGAAGGAACTGATCGCCTCGGGCCGCCGCCGCGAGGCCGTGGCGCCGGAGGCGCCTTCGCCTTCGCCACTGCACCGACCGATCTCCCGCCAGAGCGCGTGACATCGGCACCGTTCAAAGACTGCGCAGTTCCCCGCGCCCCTGGGCACCTAGGGGCACGACGAACTGCGCGACCGACCCCCTTCTTTCAGGGGCGCGAGGAACTGCGCGACCGGCCCCCGCCGGGCCGCACCCGACTGTCGACCCCGGTTTTTAGGGGCGCGAGGAACTGCGCGGCCAGCCCCCACCGGGCCGCACCCGACCGTCGACCCCCGGTTTTTGGGGCGCGGGGAACTGCGCGACCGGCCCCCACCGGGCCGCACCCGACCGTCGACCCCGGTTTTTAAGGGGCGCGAGGAACTGCGCGGCCGACCCCCACCCGCCCGCGCCCGACCGTCGACCCCGGGGGGTGCCCGGCGGTCAGGTGGTGGGTGGGTGGTCCGGGAAGGGGATCGCGTAGTGCGGGTCGCGGCCCGCGGTGATGCGGGCGTGGCGCAGCACCTCACGGACGATGCCCGCGTTACCCATGGCCCAGCCGCCGGCGGGGGCCAGGACGCTGGGCGTGTCCCGGTGCTCGACATTGGACCAGCGGACACCACAGGCATCGACCGTCGCACGCGCCGCGAGGTCGGCGACGAGGACGTCGGCGAAGTCACGGCCGTCACCGCGTTCGACCCGCCGGTCGCAGGCGAGGGCGAGCACACCGGCGGTGCCGCAGCAGCGGCCGTTGTTGTCCCAGAAGCCCGGCCGGATCCGCCGGGGTATGCCGGAGTTGACGAGGGTGTGCCAGCAGCGGTCGACAAGGGCGGGCCAGGCCGGATCGTCGGGCAGGACCTGGCTCAGCAGACGGAACGCCTGGGCGTCACCGGCCGGCCCGTGGCACCAGCCGTAGTTGTGACGGTCGACCCTCTCGTGCTGCTGTTGCGGGTCGGAGTGCCCGACGAGGAAGCCGTCCGGTCCGGCTTCGTTCCGGGAGACGACGTCCGCGGCTCCCGCCACCGCGAGGTCGACGAGGTCGGAGCGGCCCGCGGCCCGGCCGACGGCGGCGAGCGCGTGGACGATGCCGAGGGTGCCGTGCGACATGTGGTGCATGCGGGGGAACGCACCGGCCGCGAGCCGCCACCGGACGCCGGCCCCGGTGGGCTCGGCCGTCCGCGCGTAGCGGTCCACGGCCAGCAGCGCGAGGCCGTCGTCGCCGCACTCCAGCGCGGCGAGCGCGATGCCGGCGTTGCCGGATATCAGCTCGAACCAGTCGTTCCACGCCGCGCCGTCGAAGCGGGCCCGCAGGGCGTCCAGAGCACGGTCGGCGGCCGTCCCCGCCGCCGTGTCACCGAGCACGCGGTGCACGCCCCGTAGGGCGACGGCCATGCCGGCCACTCCCGAGTAGAGGCCGCTGTCCTCCCAGTGGTCGACCGCGGCAGCGACGCTGTGGGCACCGCGTACGGCCATGTCCGCGTACCGGTGGTCGCCGAAATGCCGCCATCCGTCGAGGAGAGCCGGCAGCACCCCCGAGGTTCCGTCGTACAGCCGTGGCGTGACCTGGTCGTCGGCGAGGGTGTTCGGCCAGGCCACGCCGCTGCCGCTGTCGGTGCTGGTGCTGGTGCTGCTGTCGGTGTCGCGTGCGGCCGTCATCAGCCAGTCGAGGGCCCCGAGGGCGAGCGACTCCGCGTCAGCCGGTGTGCCGGTGGGCAGTGGCTCGTCGTGCGGTGGTCGTGTCACGGGTGGAGTTGCCAGCGGCCTTCGGAGACGACGTCCACCTTGCCGTCCCTGACGCGGACGGCCGTCTCGTCGTCGATGAAGTAGAGCGGGAAGTCCGCCCGCGCGGCGATGCGATCGGCCCAGACGTCGTCCCGCTCGGGGAAGTCCGGTGAGTACAGGTGGGGCTTGAGGTACCAGTCGAAGAGGCCGAACGGCGGTTCCACGGTCGTCGCGCCGAGGACGTGGAGGTCCGCGGTGTCCCCGATGACGTCGGCGGAGTGTGCGGTGAGGTGGCGGCTGAAGATCATCGAGCCGGCGCTGAATCCCACGTACACCCGGCTCTCCAGCGCTTCAAGGAAGCCGTCGGCCAGGCCGTTGCCGGTGATGCTGCGCGCGAGGTGGTAGTGGTTGCCGCCCCCGACGTAGATGGCGTCGGCGTGCAGCAGCCGGTCGAGCACCAGCTGCCGGGGCAGGCCGTTCAGTTCCAGGACGTCGAACTCCCGCCAGCCGAGGCCGCGCAGGCGGTTCAGGTCGTCGACGAACCATCCGTGGTCCCCGGGCTCGGCGAGCGACGCCGTGGGAACGTACACGACGTTCGCCGAGCCGAACGGCTTCCCCAGCATGTCCCGCAGCGCGTCCCGCTGAGTGCCGTTGCGCAGGCCGGCGGCCGTCAACAAAAAGTTCATCGCCAGAGCCAAGCACGGCCGACGCGCACGCGCAATGAAGCTCGTGCCGCACACAGGGGCGCGGGGGCGACTGCACGGTCGGCCCTCACCCCACCCGGAACCCCGCGCCCGGACGGACCCGTCGGCTAGGCGACAGGTACGCGGGTGAAGCGCCCCGCGACCCGCAGATCCGCTTCGATCAGCCCGGCCGTCGCCGACAGCTCCGGAAGCACCTCGGACACACACCGCTCGACCGTCCGCCGAGAGCTGTGCATGGCCACGTTCACGGCGGCGACGACGGCTCCCGTACGGTCCCGGACCGGAGCGGCGATCGACCGCAGCCCCTCCTCCAACTCCCCGTCCACCAGCGCGTACCCGGCCGACCGTACGTGGTCCAGGACGGCCGCGAGGGCCGCCGGGTCCGTGACCGTGTGCGGGGTCAGCGCGTCGAGGCGGCCGGTCAGGAACGGGTCCCGCCCGGCGGGGGAGAGGTCCGCCATCATCACCCGCCCCAGCGAGGTCGCGTACGCCGGCAGTCGTGTGCCGACCGTGATGTTGACGCTCATGATGCGGCTGGTGGCGACACGGGCCGTGTACTGGATCTCGTCGCCCGCCAGGACCGCGAGGGACGCCGAGTCGTGCAGCCGGCCCGCCAGATCGGCGAGGTGCGGGGCCGCGATCTGCGGCAGCGTCGTACGGGAGAGGGGCGGGAAGCCGAGCGACAGGACGCGGGGCGTCAGTGTGAAGTGCCGTCCGTGGGAAGTGACATGGCCCAGGTGCTCCAGCGTGATCAGCGCCCGCCGTGCCGTCGCCCGCGCGAGCCCCGTCGCCTGCGCCACCTCGGTGAGCGTCAGTTCGGCCCGTCCCTCGCCGAACGCCGTGATCACGGTCAGCCCGCGGGCCAGCGACTCGACGAACTCCCGGCCCAGTTCCTGTTTCGAGGCGCCGGTCCAGGTGGCGAGCCCGGCCGGCGCGGCGGGCGGCCGGGCGGGCGCCTCGCGCAGATCCCGTTCCATGGCATGTACGGTCGCCCGCAGCCTCGGCAGCATGGTCTCCCGCAGGGACTCCGCGCTGTGCCGGCTGGTGTGGCTCACCACGCTGACCACACAGGCGACACGGCCGTCCCGGTCCCGTACGGGCACCGAGACGGCGACCAGGCCCGGCTCGATCAGCTGGTCGTCGAGGGCCCAGCCCCGGGTGCCCGCCTGATGCGCCCGTTCCTCGAACTCCGCGTCCCGGGTGGGGCGTTCGCGTGGAGGAACCGCCGGGAAGCCCCGGTCCTGCGGGTCCGCCGCCCGTCTGTCCCGCCACCGCGCCCAGTCCTCCAGCGTCCACTCGGTGGCGAACAGCGGGCCCGGCGCGGTCCGTTCGGCGGGGAGCAGGTCGCCGATACGGAAGCTCAGGGACATCGCGCGCCGGCGCGTGGCCTGGTGGATGAAGCGGATGCCGTCCCGGTCGGCGACCGCGAGGGAGACCGACTCGTCCAGCTCGTCCGCGAGGGCGTCGGCGCGGGTGTCCAGCAGGCGGGGGAGCCGGAGCGCGGCGAGGTAGGCGTTGCCCAGCTCCATCAGCCGGGGGGTGAGGACGGCGTCGCGGCCGTCCAGGCGCAGGTAGCCCATCCGGGCGAGGGTCGCGGCGATGCGGTCCACCGTGGATCTGGCGAGTCCGGTGGTCTTCTCCAGGCCGCTGAGGCTCTGCGTGCCGCCCGCCTCGGTGAGGCGGTGCAGCACGGTGAGGCCGCGCATCAGCGGGGCCACGGCCTCGGCGGGTTCGACTGCGTCGGGCCTGGGCGGGGTGAGGTGGGTCGGTGGCATGGCTCCCCATAACGGTGTGCCGACCACGGTAATGAATGGGAGGGGGTGGGGGCGGTCGCGCCGTTCCCCGTGCCCCTGAAGGATTGCGCCGTTCCCCGCGCCCCTGATCGGCCGGGGCCGAGGTCGGGGTCGGGAGTCGGGTGCGGGCCCGGTGGGGGCTGGTCGCGCAGTTCCCCGCGCCCCTTCAGGGGCTGCGCCCCTAAAGATCCCCGCCCGTCCCTTCAGTGGGGGCCGCGGGTCACGTACACGCGGTGGTTGCCCTGGGGGTCCTTGCCCGCGACCGTGATGCGGATGCCGGATCGCAGGTCCTTGAAGTACTGGCCGGGAGAGAAGGGGGCGTCGGAGAGTTCGGCGTGGACGTTCGGGCTGCGGGTGCAGCCGCCGCTGTCCTTCGTGGAGTCGATCACCGAGATCGGGCCGTGGCCGGTGTCGACGTCCGCGTTCACCTTGTAGATCAGTACGCCCGTCTTGCAGACCGACTCGTCGTTGCCCGCCTGCGTGCGCAGTTCGGCCGCGTACCCCGTCTTCGCGTCGACGGGCACGAAGACCAGTTTGCCGCCGTCGCCGGGCTCGGTCAGCGGGGTCAGTACATGCTCGGTCGTGCCGGGCGAGGCCGCGCAGCCGACCTGGGAGTCGTCGAGCCAGCCGAGCTTCCACTTGTGCCAGCCCAGCAGGTCGTTGTCGGCCCCCCAGTCCTCGCTCATGATGTCCCAGTGCCCGACCGCGCCGCCGCCGTCCTGGGTGTAGAGGTCGGGCAGCCCGAAGACATGGCCGTTCTCGTGGGGGAGTACGCGGTAGCCGGTCTCGGCGTACGTGCCGGACCCGTCGTCCTGGCGGCTGTAGACGAAGGACGCGTTGGCGACGGGCACCCCGTCCGCGACCGGCGCCTCGGTGTTGCCCGCGAAGGTGACGGAGAGGACGGTGTCCAGGGCGGAGGGGCCTGCGTTCGGCGTGATCAGGACGTTCAGCAGGTCGTAGTCCTGGAAGTTCACCTTCGGGTCGGCGGTGCTCACGATGTCCTGGACCAGGTCGCGGTACCCGGGGTCGAAGGGGGCGCCGCGTTCTATCCCGTACTCCTTGAAGGGCTTGGGCATCCGCAGCCAGTCGCCTATCGGGGCCTGCGGACGGTAGTCGAGACGGCCGTACGAACTGGTGCGGAACCAGTCGGTGGTCTGCGGGAAGAACTCACCGAAGCGGTCGAGCGCCTTGCCCTGTCCGGGCGCGTCGGAGAAGTCGACCATCAGGTTGAGGGCGCGGACGGTGCCGGTGGAGCGGGCGTAGCCCGAGGGGGTGGGGATGCCCTCCGACATCTGCACGCCCGTCGAGCCGCTGATCATGCAGGGGCCGAGCGGGGAGGTGCCGGCCGCCGGTGCCACGGGGCCCGCCGCCGAGGTCGAGCCGCCCGTCAGATGTCCGGTTCCGGCGGAGGTGCTGACCGCCAGGGTGAGCGCGGTGACCGAGACGAGGGCTGCGGTGCGGCGGCGCGGGCGTATCCGGCGGCTGGTCGGCTGCATGCGAAGCCCTTCGCTCCGGGCAGCCGGCCGTTGATGGCTGCACCCTGTCCGATCACCCTGTGCCGCCGGATGCGGGGGCGCGCGCTGGAGGAGACCGATCGTGGGAAGTGGGCGGCAAACCCCCTGAAGATGATCTGTGACCCAGGTCACATGAAATCTCTTCAGGATCGGGAAATAACCGGGGATCGTTTCCCCGTTTAGACCTGTGTCCGCACGAACCGGGGAGACGTTCCCCGGATCGCACGGGCAGCGCGAACAGCCGAGACCGACTGAGAAGACTTCGAAGGAGTACGCCGTGGAGACCGCAACCGTCGCCCAGCGCAAGGTGCCCCGCCCGAGGGCCGATGCTCTGCGCAACCGGGAGCGGATCGTCGCCGCCGGACGAGAGATGTTCGTCGAGTTCGGTGCCGAGGTGCCGCTCGACGAGATCGCCCGCCGGGCGGGTATCGGCAACGCCACGCTGTACCGCAACTTCCCGGACCGGGCCGCCCTCCAGCGCGAGGTGGTCTGCTCGGTCATGGACCGTGTCTCGGAACAGGTCGAGCAGATGCTCGCCGAGACCGGTGACGCCTTCGAGGCGCTCTCGCGGTTCGTGCACGCCTCGGCCGACGAGCGGATCGGCGCCCTGTGCCCGATGCTCTCGGAAGCCTTCGACGAGAACCACCCGGACCTGGTCGCCTCGCGCGAGCGGATCGAGGAGCTGATCGAGACGCTCATGGGGCGGGCCCGGACCGCGGGCCAGCTCCGTCCCGACGTCGCCGTCGCGGACCTCATGATCGCCATCAGCCAGCTCACCCGGCCCCTGCCCGGTACCGCGTGCCCGAACATGGACCGCTTCGTCCACCGCCACCTGCAGCTGTTCCTGGACGGGCTACGGGCGCCCGCCCGCTCCGAACTGCCCGGTGCGGCCGCGACCATGGAGGACCTGCGACGAGCCTGACCGATCGAGCGACCGGCTCAACGGGTCTTTGACCGACAGTCCGGCCGACCGATCAGATCCGCGTACTTCGCGAGTCACCACTCATGACCGCGCGACTCATGACCGCGCGACTCACACCGCGCGATTCATACAGCACGACTCACAGCGCACGACTCGCACCGCACCACTCACACCGCACCACTCACACCACAAGCCACCGGTCGTCATCGACAAGGACGTCGAGGAGGGCGTCGACGAAGCAGTCGACGAAGACGTCACCGGTGACGAGCCGTCCCTTCCGTCACGTTTTTTCGCCACGAAGTCCTGAAGTGGGTACTCCCATGTCTGAAACAGTCCAGGCCAACGCCGCCAAGGCGCCGGCTCCCGATTCCAACCGCTGGAAAGCGCTGGTCTTCATCGCGCTCGCCCAGCTGATGGTCGTGCTCGACGCGACCATCGTGAACATCGCCCTTCCCTCGGCCCAGCAGGACCTCGGGATCTCCGACGGCAACCGGCAGTGGGTCATCACGGCCTACGCCCTCGCCTTCGGCGGACTCCTCCTGTTCGGTGGCCGCATAGCCGACCTGTGGGGCCGCAAGCGCACCTTCGTCGCCGGTCTGATCGGCTTCGCCGGCGCGTCCGCGCTCGGTGGCGCCGCGACCAACGAGGCGATGCTGCTCGGCTCCCGTGCTCTGCAGGGCGCGTTCGGCGCACTGCTCGCCCCCGCCGCGCTCTCGCTCCTCGCGGTGATGTTCACCGACTCCAAGGAGCGCGCCAAGGCGTTCGGCATCTACGGGGCGATCGCCGGTGGCGGTGGCGCCGTCGGCCTCATCCTCGGCGGTTTCCTCACCGAGTACCTGAACTGGCGCTGGACCTTCTTCGTCAACATCCCGTTCGCGGTCGTCGCCGCGGCCGGTGCGTACTTCGTCATCCGTGAGCCGGTCGGCAGCCGCAACCGCTCGCCGCTCGACATCCCGGGTGTCGTCCTGTCCACCCTCGGTCTGGTCTCGCTCGTCTACGGCTTCACGCGTGCCGAGTCCGAGGGCTGGAGCGACACCACCACGATCGGCCTGTTCATCGCGTCGGCGCTGCTCCTCGCGGCCTTCGTCTTCGTCGAGTCCAAGGTCAAGGCCCCGCTGCTGCCCCTGCGCGTCATCACCGAGCGCAACCGTGGCGGTATCTACCTCTCGCTCGGCCTCGCGATCATCGCGATGTTCGGTCTGTTCCTCTTCCTGACCTACTACCTGCAGATCGTGAAGGGTTACACGCCGGTCAAGACCGGTTTCGCCTTCCTTCCGATGATCGCGGGCATGATCACGGGCTCCACGCAGATCGGCGCCCGGCTGATGAACCGCGTTCCGGCGCGGCTGCTGATGGGTCCCGGCTTCCTGGTCGCGGCGCTCGGCATGCTGCTCCTGACCCGGATGGAGATCGGCTCGTCGTACGCGACGCTGCTCCTGCCGGCGATGCTGCTGCTCGGCCTCGGTATGGGTACGGCGTTCATGCCGGCCATGTCCCTGGCCACGCTCGGTGTCGAGCCGCGTGACTCCGGTGTCGCCTCCGCGATGGTCAACACCTCGCAGCAGGTGGGTGGCGCGATCGGTACGGCCCTGCTGAACACGATCGCGGCTTCGGCCACGACCGCGTACGTCAAGGACCACATCGGCGGTGCGGCCACGCAGTCCCAGCAGCAGCTCGTGCAGCTGCAGGCGCAGGTGCACGGGTACACGAACGCGATCTGGTTCGCGGTGGGCATCCTCGTGGTGGCCGCGGCGATCGTCTTCACCTTCGTCAACGCGGGCAGTGTGGACATGAACGCGTCCTCCGAGTCCGTCGACGGGGCCGAGGACGACGTGAAGGTGCCGGTCATCGCCCACTAGCCGCTTCGCGGTGAGCGGGCCCGGAACCGACTGGGTCACCCACTGACCTCGTGCGTACGCAGGGGTGGGGACGCCTTCGTACGCGCGAACCCCGATCTGCCCCGGCTCCTGTTACGACGGAGCCGGGGCAGATCGCTGCGCTCGGCTCCTCGACGGGGGCTGTATTCGACCTGGGGGTCTGGTGGGGGTGGGGGGCGGCCGGGCGTCGTGTACCTGCGACCCGGTGGGGGTTGCCCGCGCAGTTCCCCGCGCCCCTTGAGAGGCCGGCCGGTTGTCGTGATTCTGCGGGCCGGTGGGGGCTGGCCGCGCAGTTCCCCGCGCCCCTTTGGCGGGGGTTGCCCGCGTCGTTCCCCGTACCCCTTGCGGGGCCGCTTTTAAGGGGCGCGGGGAACGGCGCGCTGAGCCCCCACGTACCCGCACCCGAGCAGCGACCTCCGCCCGCAAAGGGGCGCGGGGAACGGCGCGCTCAGCACCCACGCACCCGCACCCGAGCAGCGACCTCCGCCCACGAAGGGGCGCGGGGAACGGCGCGCTCAGCCCCCACGCACCCGCACCCGAGCAGCGACCTCCGCCCACGAAGGGGCGCGGGGAACGGCGCGCTCAGCCCCCACGCACCCGCACCCGAGCAGCGACCTCCGCCCACGAAGGGGCGCGGGGAACGGCGCGCTCAGCCCCCACGTACCCGCACCCGAGCAGCGGCCTCCGCCGACGAAGGGGCGCGGGGAACTGCGCGCTCAGCCCCCACCCGCCCGCACCCGACGACGGCCGCAGCAGACCCCGGCCGTGCCGAAAGTCCCGAGTCGGCTAGCGCAGCCAGGGCAGGTCCGCCCCCGCCCCCTCCGGCTGAAGCCCCTCCGCGATGAGCAGCATCGCCTCCCCGAGCGCCTTCTGCTGCTCGGGCGAGAGCCGATCGAACAGCGCCTGCCGCACCGCGGCCACATGCCCGGGAGCGACCCGTTCGAGAACGGCGTACCCCTCGTCCGTCAGGACCGCGAACTGCCCCCGCTTGTCGGACGGACAGTCCTCCCGCCGCACCCACCCGTTCTTCTCCAGCCGAGCGATCGCATGCGAGAGACGCGACCGCGTGATCTTCGCTCTCATCGCCAGCTCGGTCATCCGCAACCGCCGCCGCGGCGCCTCGACCAGCTGCACGAGCAGCCCGTAGTAGATGTGCGGCATGCCCGCGTCACGCTGCAGCTGGCGGTCGAGATGGTCCTCAAGAAGCGTGGTCGCGTGCATGAACGCACGCCAGGTGCGCTGTTCCTCGTCACTGAGCCAGCGCGGCTCGTCAGCGGATGCCGTGTTCATACACCTACTGTACGAGCCCCTTCTTGAATCTTAAACAAGTAGGGAGTAGGCTCCGCCTAACAGAGCTTGATACTTCAAGCAACCTCGCTCGGAGCAGCGATTCGAGCAGCTATTCGAGCACCGCTTCTAGCAGCACGAGAGGGAGCCGCAGTCATGTCCGCAGCCACCGAGGAACACCCCGCCGTGGAGCGCATGCCCGCCCTCTACCTCTCGCACGGCGCCCCGCCCCTCGCCGACGACCCGATCTGGCCCGGCCAGCTCGCCGCCTGGTCCGCCGACCTCCCGCGCCCCAAGGCGATCCTGATGGTCTCGGCGCACTGGGAGGAGGCCCCGCTGGCCCTCGGCGCCATCGCACCCGTCCCGCTGGTCTACGACTTCTGGGGCTTCCCCGAGCACTACTACAAGGTGCGGTACGACGCCCCGGGCGCCCCCGCCCTCGCCGAGTCCGTCCGCAAGCTGCTGCGCGCCCCCGGCACACCGGTCCAGGACATCCCGGACCGCGGCCTGGACCACGGCGCGTACGTCCCGCTCGTGGAGATGTTCCCCGAGGCCGACATTCCGGTCCTTCAGGTCTCCATGCCCACGCTGGACCCCGTCCGCCTGATGGAGATAGGCCGCAAGCTGGCCCCCCTGCGCGACGAGGGCGTCCTGATCGTCGGCTCCGGCTTCTTCACCCACAACCTCGCCGCCCTCCGTCAGGGAGGCATCCCCGGCTGGTCGGCCGAGTTCGACGCCTGGGGCCACCAGGCGCTCGACTCCGCGGACGTGGACGGCCTCCTCGACTTCCTCCACAAGTCCCCGGCCGGACAGCTGGCCCACCCGCGCACGGAGCACTTCGCCCCGCTGTTCGTGACCATGGGAGCGGCGGACGCCGCCGGCGACCTGGCGTCCCAGCGGTCCGTGATCGACGGCTTCTGGCTGGGCCTGGCCAAGCGCTCGGTCCAGTTCGGCTGACAGCGGGGGCCGGCCGGGTCTCAGAGATCCTTCTCGTACCGCGCCACATCCCAGTACCGGCCGAGCTTCCGGCCCGCCTCCCGGTACGTGCCGAGGTACCGGAACCCGAACCGTTCGTGCAGCCGCACGGACGCCTCGTTGGGCTGCACGATCCCCGCGTACGCCCGGTGGAGGTCCTCGCCCACGAGCGCGTCGAAGAGAGCCTTGTAGAGCCGCGTGCCGACACCCCGGCCGCCCGCGCCGGGAGCGAGGTAGACCGTCACCTCCACGGACGTCTCGTACGCGGGCTTCGGCCGGAACGCGCTCGATGTGGCGTACCCCAGAATCCGCTGTGAGTCCGCGTCCACGGCAACCATCAGCCGATGCGGGCCGTCTTCAGGGTGAGAGAGCAGCCAAGGGCGTCGCTCCTCCGGGGTGAAGACCGCCGTGTCGAAGGTGATGGGCGTCTCACGGACGTAGTGGTTGTAGATGTCCGTGAGAGCGCCGAGGTCGGCTTCGACTCCGGGTCTGACCTGGACCTCTGTATGTTCCGACACCACCACGCCTCCTTTTACGGCGGCACAGGGTACTGCAAGATCAGAAAAATCGAGGGCCGGGTTGGGAATTCTGTCCGGATTCCAGTCGTTGTTTCCATCGGAAGCAGGGCACTCGGGAGGGTGTCCGAGCCACCACCAGGACCCGCAAGCCCACCATCGCAAGGGAGCACGCATGGCAACCCGTGCCGTCGCCCGTCGTAAGTCCGCCTCCGGCGAGACCGACGCGGCACGCAGTGTTCGCGCCGTAGGCGGCGAGATCGCCGACCGCGACCTGGTCGGCATGTATCTCGACGAGATAGCGCGCACACCGCTGCTCGACGCCGCCAGGGAGGTCGAGCTGTCCCAGACCATCGAGGCCGGCGTCTTCGCGCGGCAGCTTCTCGACGGTGAGACCACCGACAGCAAGGTGCAGGCCTCCCGCGAGGAGCTCGAAGCGCTGGTCGCCGAGGCCGAGCGGGCCAAGGAGGTCTTCATCAAGTCGAACCTCCGCCTGGTCGTCGCGGTGGCCCGCCGCTACCCCCGCAGCGGCCTCCCGCTGCTGGACCTGATCCAGGAGGGGAACGCGGGCCTGGTGCGCGCGGTCGAGAAGTTCGACTACCGCAAGGGCTTCAAGTTCTCGACGTACGCGACCTGGTGGATCCGTCAGGCCATCACCCGGTCCATCGCCGACCAGTCCCGCACCATCCGCCTCCCCGTCCACCTGGTGGAGGAGCTGGGCCGGATCCGCCGTGTGCAGCGCGAGTTCAACCGCGAGCACGGCCGCGATCCGGAGCCCACGGAGATCGCGGCGGAGCTGGACTCCAAGCCGGAGCGCGTCATCGACGTCCTGGACTGGGCCCGCGACCCGGTTTCGCTGAACATGTCGGTGGACGACGAGGGCGACACCCAGTTCGGGGACCTGCTGGAGGACACCTCGGCCGTGTCGCCCGAGCAGTCCGTGCTGACGCTGCTGCGCAGCGAGGAGCTGGACGACCTCATAGGCCGCCTCGACCAGCGCACCGCCTCGATCATCAAGATGCGGTACGGCATCGAGGACGGCCGCGAGCGCACGCTGACCGAGGTCGGCAAGGAGCACGGCCTCACCCGCGAGCGCATCCGCCAGATCGAGAAGCACGCGCTGATGGAACTGAAGAAGCTGGCCCGTTCCACAGGGTTCGACGCCGCGGCGTAGGACGCCCGGCGCGGGCTTCCTACGGCGGCGTCCGGCGGCGTCCGGTCACCGGGACGCACTCCGGCGGGCCGGGCCCGGCCCGCCGCCGGCCCGCGGGAAGGACCGCTTCCGGGCTCCGGCGGCGCCCCGGTCCGGGCAGCGGTTCGGTTCCCTGCCCGGGGCCCGGTCCGGCGTGAGAAAAACTCGTCCTCTTCGAGGGGATTGGGTCCCCGTTTCGGGGGCATGCGAGCCTACCGCGGGACGGACGAGCAGATCTGTGTCGGCCATGCCTCACGGCACGGCTGGTCAGAGCCTCTCACCGGGTCGCACAGAAGTCCGTTTACAGCCGCTTCAACACATCGGTCCCGGGGCACAAACTCCAGGACCCCCCAAAAGCCGAGTCCCGACGCACTCCCCCCGGTGCCGGGACTCTTCCAGAGCCGAGCTCCGGCGCCTCCCCTGGCGCCGGAGCTCGACTCCATCCGTGGGGTCGTGAGGCCGTTCCACGGGGCCGTGCGGCGTGCGGACACGACGACTGGGCCACCCCGAACCTGAACCCCGGGGTGACCCAGGCGGCACATTGTGTCACGGAGGCAAACCGCGCCGACGGACGCACCGTTCGCGAGGACGGGCATCCCCTGCGTTCGCGAGGAGAGGCCACCCCGCCACCGGCACGGCCCCCTAGCCCTCGACCGCCCGGCTGAGCCGTCCCCCCAAGTCCCTTACGCAGGCCACGAGTTCCGCCGGGGCGTGCACGGTGAACTCGCAGTCCACCATCGCGAGCCGCACGGCCATCCACTCCACCGCGTCCCCCGACGCGCCACGCAACCGGCACCGCCCGTCGCCGATCGGCTCGGGCGCCCCCAGCCACGCGGGCAGCCGCGCCGTGACGAAGTCCGCCGGCGCCACGAACGTCACGTCGAACGCGTACGTCTCCTGCCGCCGGTACATCGACTGCCGCAGATATTCGGCCGCGTCCCCCGTGGGCAGCTCGCGCCTCGCGAAACGCGCCCCGGTCGCGAAGGGCTCGGACACACGGTCGACCCGGAACGTACGCCAGTCCTCGCGGCCGAGGTCGTAGGCGACGAGATACCAGCGGCGGCCGGTCGACACGAGCCGGTACGGCTCCGTCCGGCGCCGGCTCTCGGCCCCGTCCCCCGCGCGGTACGCGAACCGCAGCTGCTCCTGCCCCGCGATCGTCGAGGCCATCGTGGTCAGCGTCTCGGGCGCGATGCTGGCGCCGTCGCCCGTCGTCAGGGGAGTGGTGGCGGCCTGCAAGGTGGAGACGCGGTGGCGCAGCCGGCTCGGCAGGACCTGTTCGAGCTTGGCCAGCGCCCGGACCGAGGCCTCGTCGACGCCCTCGACGGCGTGCCCCGCACCGGCTCGCAGGCCCACCGCGATCGCCACCGCCTCCTCGTCGTCGAGAACCAGCGGAGGCATGGCCTTCCCGGCGACCAGCCGGTAGCCGCCGTCCGCGCCCTTGGTCGCCTGCACCGGATAGCCCAGCTCCCGCAGCCGGTCGACATCCCGCCGCACGGTCCGCCGGGATACCCCGAGCCGCTCCGAGAGCTCCCCACCGGGCCACTCCCGAGGAGTCTGAAGAAGAGACAACAACTGCAACAGCCGCGCCGGAGTGTCCGTACTCATAGATGTCTCCCTCTCGTAGAACCGACCGGGGGCGCGGACCCCTAGGGGCGCGGGGAACGGCGCAATCTTTTGTCTTTCGCCTTCAGGGGCGCGGGGAACTGCGCGACCGGCCACGACGCACCCGCACCCTCCAAACGCACCCACCCCGTCCGCCCACACCCCGAGCATCCCCCACAACTAGGACACGACCTGACCTACATCCCTCCTACCGTCAAACCATGACCACACCGAGCACCACCCCCGCGTCCCCCCGGCCGGAGGCGGACCGCCGCCGCTGGTACGCCCTGGCCATCGTCATGACGGCCGCCTTCATGGACCTGGTCGACGTGACGATCGTCAACATCGCGATCCCCTCGATCCAGCGGGACGCGGGCGCCACGTTCAGTCAGATCCAGTGGATCACCGCCGGCTACGCGCTCGCCTTCGCCGCGGGCCTGATCACCGGCGGACGCCTGGGCGACATCCACGGCCGCAAACGCCTCTTCCTCATCGGCATCGGCGGCTTCACCCTCGCGTCCGCGCTCTGCGGCTTCGCCGTGAACCCGGACATGCTCGTCGCCTCGCGCATCCTCCAGGGCGCGATGGCCGCGCTGATGGTCCCGCAGGTCCTGTCGATCGTGCACGCCACCTTCCCGGCGCACGAACGCGGCAAGGTCTTCGGCCTGTTCGGCGCGATCGTGGGCCTGGGCGCGGTCTCCGGCCCCCTCTTCGGCGCGCTGCTCACCGAGTGGAACCTGTTCGGCCTGGAATGGCGGCCGATCTTCCTCATCAACCTCCCCGTGGGCATCGCGGGCCTGATCCTGGGCCGGAGGTTCATCACCGAGTCCAAGGCCCCGCGGGCCCTGAAGCTCGACCTCGTCGGCGTCGCCCTGGTCACCCTCGGTCTGCTGATGCTGCTCTACCCGCTGATCCGCGGCCGCGAGCTGGACTGGCCGACCTGGGGGTACGTGTCGATGGGCGGCTCCCTCGTCGTCCTCGGTGCGCTGGTGGCGTACGAGAAGCGCAAGACGGCGCGGGACGGTTCGCCGCTCGTCGAACTCTCCCTGTTCAAGGTGAAGAGCTTCGCGGCGGGCATCGCCGTCCAGACCGTGTTCGGGATCGGCCTCGGCATCTTCTTCCTGATCTGGACGCTCTACATGCAGACCGGCCTCGGCTGGAGCCCGCTGCGGGCCGGCCTGACGGGCGTACCGTTCTCGATCGCGGTGTCGCTGGCGGCGGGTCTGTCGGTGCAGAAGCTGGTGCCGCGGTTCGGCCGCAAGGTGCTGCAGGCGGGCGCGCTCACCATGGCCGCCGGTGTCCTGCTCTACATCTGGGAGTCCGAGCGGTACGGCCTGTCCATCGCCTCCTGGCAGATGGCCCTCCCGCTGGTCGTGATGGGTCTCGGCATGGGTCTGATCGTCGCCCCGCTCACCGACGCGGTCCTCTCCGAGGTGCCGCGCGAGCACGCCGGTTCGGCGTCCGGCCTGATCAACACGGTCCAGCAGATGGGCAACGCCCTCGGCCTCGCCCTGGTCTCCGTCGTCTTCTTCGGCCGGATCTCCGACCGCCTCGCCCCGCCGGAGGTCGGCCCCGCGTTCGTCGACGCCTTCCAGCACGCGATGGTCTGGGTCGCCGTCGTGATGACGGTCATCTTCCTGCTGATGTCCGCCCTCCCGAAGCGCCCGGCCCAGCACGTGGAGGGGTCGGCGGCGACGGAGGGAGCGGAAGCCACGGACGAAGCGCCCGCAGCGGCGAGTGCGCCCACCCCCGCCGACGACCAGGAGCCCGAACTCGTCCGCTGAGCAGAGGCCGGGCAGCGGCCTGGCAGCGGCCGAGCAATGATGTCCGCTCATGCCCGTTCATGCCCACATCGGTGCCCGAACCTGTTTACTTTCCCGAAACGCGGGCGTAGCCTGCGAGGGAAACAACAGGTTCGGGCACAGAGTGGAGGCGAACGGGCATGTACGCACCTGAGCGGCAGCAGGAGATCCTCCGGCTCGCACGTGACGGTGGACGCGTGGACGTCGTATCGCTGGCCGAGGAGTTCCAGGTCACGGCCGAGACCATCCGGCGGGACCTGAAGGCACTCGACCGGGCGGGACTCCTGCGCCGCGTGCACGGCGGCGCCATACCGGCCGGGCGGCTCGACTTCGAGCCCGACCTCGCCGAGCGCGAGACCACCGCCGCGGACGAGAAGGACCGCATCGCCAAGGCGGCCCTCGCCGAACTGCCCGAAGAGGGCACGATGATCCTCGACGCGGGCACGACCGTCGCCCGCCTCGCCGGCGCCCTCCCGCTGGAGGCCTCGCTCACGGTCGTGACGCACAGCCTCCCCATCGCCGCCCGCCTCGCCGACCACCCCGGCGTCCAGCTCCACCTCATCGGGGGCCGCGTCCGGCACCGTACCCGCGCGGCGGTCGACGCCTGGGCGCTGCGGGCGTACGGGGAGATCCGCGCGGACGTGGTCTTCCTCGCCGCGAACGGCTTCTCCGCCGAACACGGCCTGACCACCCCCGACCTCGCCGAAGCCGCCGTGAAGCGCGCCGCCCTCGCCGCGGCCCGCCGCGTGGTGCTGCTCGCCGACTCGGCCAAGCACGGCCAGGAGCACTTCGCGCGCTTCGGCGGCCTCGACGAGGTGGACCTCCTGATCACCGACAGCGGGCTGAGCCCCGAAGACGCCACCGCCATCGAGCGCGGCGGCACGGAAGTAGTGCGCGCATGATCCTCACCGTCACCCCGAACCCGTCGCTGGACCGCACGTACGAGGTCCCCTCGCTCGACCGCGGTGAGGTCATCCGGGCCACCGGCGAGCGCATGGACCCGGGCGGCAAGGGCGTCAACGTCTCGCGGGCGGTCGCCGCGGCCGGCCGGCGAACCGTCGCGGTCCTGCCCCTCGGCGGCGCCCCCGGCGCACTCGTCGCCGACCTGCTCGACGCCCAGGGCATCGAGGTCGCACCGGTCCCCGTCGCCGGGGCGACCCGCTCGAACATCGCGCTCGCCGAGGCGGACGGTGTCCTCACGAAGATCAACGCACCCGGACCCGAACTCACCTCCGCCGAACAGGAGTCGCTCCTGGAGGCGGTGCGCGAGCAGTCCCGCGACGCGGACTGGATCGCCTGCTGCGGCAGCCTGCCCCGCGGCCTCGCACCCTCCTGGTACGCGGAACTGGTCGCCCGCGCCCACCGGGCGGGCGCCCGCATCGCGCTGGACACCTCGGGGCCGGCACTGCTCGCGGCCCTGCGCGAGGGGCCCGACGTCGTCAAGCCGAACGTCGAGGAGCTCGCCGAGGCGGTCGGCCGCCCGCTCGCCACGGTCGGCGACGCGGTCAAGGCCGCCGAAGAACTGCGGGAGCTGGGCGCGCGCACCGTACTCGCCTCCCTCGGCGCCGACGGGCAGTTGCTCGTCGGCGAGGACGGCGCGTGGTTCGCGAGCGCCCGCGTCGACGTCGTACGCAGCAATGTGGGCGCCGGCGACTCCTCCCTCGCCGGTTTCCTCATCGCCGGTGGCAGCGGGCCCGGCGCGCTCGCCTCCGCCGTGGCGCACGGAGCGGCGGCCGTCCAGCTGCCGGGCAGCGTGATGCCGAGCCCGGCGAACCTCGACCCGGGCGCGGTGACGGTCACCGCGGAGATCCCGGTCGACCGCGTACTGACGGAGCCGGCGTCATGAGCACTCCCTCGGCCCACCCCGCACCAACCGCACCAGCCCCAGCAGCCCCAGCAGTCGCAGTGGCCGCAAGGGCCGCAGTGGCTGAGGCAACCGAAGCAGTCCCCGTCCCCGTCCCCACCCCCGCCCACCACTCTCCCCGGGCGATACGCGAGCGAAGGAGCCCGCGATGAGCGAGATGATCACCGCGGAACTGGTCGACCTCGACCTGTCCGCCGATACGAAGGAAGCGGCGGCGCGTGCCCTCGCCGAGCGCATGGTGTCTCTGGGGCGGGTGACCGACCTGGACGGATTCCTCGCCGACGTCGCCGCCCGCGAGGCCCAGATGCCGACCGGCCTCGACGGCGGCATCGGCATCCCGCACTGCCGCAGCGAGCACGTCACCGAGCCGACCCTGGCCTTCGGGCGCAGCGCGGCCGGGATCGACTTCGGCGCGCCGGACGGCCCCGCCGACCTGATCTTCCTGATCGCCGCTCCGGCCGGTGCGGACGACGCCCACCTCACGATCCTGTCGTCGCTGGCCCGCCAGTTGATGAACGCCGAGTTCACGTCCGCGCTGCGGTCGGTGGACGACGCGGAGTCCGCGGCGGCGCTCATCCGCGGGGACGAGACCCCCGTGGCCGCACCCGAGCCCGCGGCAGCCGCGGAGCCCACTGCCGACGCTCCGGCCGAACCGGCGCCGACCGCGGAAACCCCCGCCGGGACCGAACCCGGGACCGAACCCGGGACCGAACCCGCGGCCGAACCCGCGGCCGAGGGCCGCGCCCGGCAGCCGTTCCGGATCGTCGCCGTCACCTCCTGCCCCACCGGTATCGCCCACACCTACATGGCGGCCGAGTCGCTGGAGAACGCGGGCCGCGAGGCCGGTGACGTCGAGGTCGTCGTCGAGACGCAAGGATCGGCCGGCTTCACCCGGCTCGACCCCGCCGTCATCGCCGCGGCGGACGGCGTGATCTTCGCGCACGACGTGCCCGTACGGGAGAAGGAACGATTCGCGGGCAAGCCCACCGTGGACGTCGGTGTGAAGGCGGGCATCAACAAGCCCGCCGAGCTGATCGCCGACGTACGCGGCAGGGCCGAGCGCGGCGAGTCCACCTCGGCCGCCCGGCCCGGCGGCACCCCGGTGGACCGGGCGGGCGACCCCGGCGACGGCTACGGCACCAAGCTCCGCAAGTGGCTCATGACCGGCGTGAGTTACATGGTCCCCTTCGTGGCCGCGGGCGGTCTGCTGATCGCGCTCGGGTTCGCGATCGGCGGCTACCAGATCAACGAGGCCAAGCCGGTCACCGAGGTCTTCCACTGGGGCCAGATCGACAGCTGGGGCGCGCTGCTGTTCCAGATCGGCGGCGTCGCCTTCGGCTTCCTGATCCCCGTCCTCGCCGGCTACATCGCCTACGGGATGGCCGACCGGCCGGGCCTCGTGCCGGGCTTCGTCGGCGGCATGATCTCGGCCAACATCAACGCCGGTTTCCTCGGCGGCCTGGCGGCCGGTCTGCTGGCCGGCGGTGTGGTCCTCGCCATCCAGCGGATCAAGATCCCGCCGGTGCTGCGCGGCATCATGCCGGTGGTCGTGATCCCGCTGATCTCGTCGATGGTCGTCGGCTTCCTGATGCTGATCGTGATCGGCAAGCCCATCGCCGAGGCCCAGAAGGCGATGACGGACTGGCTCGGCGGGCTCTCCGGCACGAACGCGGTGCTGCTCGGCGTCCTGCTCGGTCTGATGATGTGCTTCGACCTGGGCGGCCCCGTCAACAAGGTCGCGTACGCCTTCGCCACGGCCGGGATCGCCGTGCAGGACCCCAGCGACTCCGCGATGAAGATCATGGCGGCCGTGATGGCCGCGGGCATGGTTCCGCCGCTCGGCATGGCGCTGGCGACCACCCTCCGCAAGAAGCTCTTCACCCCGGCCGAGCAGGAGAACGGCAAGGCCGCCTGGGTCCTGGGCGCCTCCTTCATCTCCGAGGGCGCCATCCCGTTCGCGGCCGCCGACCCGCTGCGGGTCATCCCGGCCTCGATGGCGGGCGGCGCGGTCACCGGCGCCCTGACCATGGCGTTCGGCTCGACCCTGCGCGCCCCGCACGGCGGCATCTGGGTCACCTTCCTGATCGGCAGCCCGTTCCTCTACCTGCTGGCCATCGCCGCCGGCACGGCGGTCACGGCCGGCCTGGTCATCGCCCTGAAGGGCATGCGCAAGCAGGCTCCCGACGGCGGTACGGAGAAGTCCGCCGAGGCCGCGACGGCACCGCAGCCGAAGGAGCCGGTGGCGGCGTAAGCACTCAGCCGCAGAACCAGCACACGGCCGTGGCCCGGGACGAACTCCCGGGCCACGGCCGTGTGCTGTACGTATCTCCGTCTGCTGTCTGCCGGCTCTCCCTCAGCGCAGGTTGGCGGCCCGCCGCTCCATGGCCTCCCGGGCGTCCTCCTCCGACACGTACACCTCGCACATGTGCCGTCCGTCGGGTGTCGCCGTGTGCTCGACCTCCCACAGGGACAGCTCACGGCCGTCCCGGAGCAGGAACCCGTGCTCGTAGAGCGAGAAGCTCAGCCCCCTGCGGCCGGCCCGGACCGGCCGCCCGAAGGCCTGCGTGATCTGGTGTGCGAACGCCCTGCTCAGCAGCTCGGCCATGTCCTCGCCCGGCCGGTCCGCGTTCTCGGCGCGCCGCAGCAGCCGCCGGCCGTGGTCCGCCGAGTCGTCCGGAACATACGCGTGCAGCGGCTCAGGAACGGCCGGCAGCCGTACCAGCAGGGGCAGTTCGAAATCGGGCGTGTCCACGGGCAGCGGCAGGCGCGCGGTCGCGGTGCGCAGCTCTTCCTCGTCCTCGTAGACCTCGTGCTGGGTGTCCCGGCCCGGCGCGGTGTTGTGCACCAGCTCCCAGAGCGTGAGCGCGCTCCCATCGGCCAGCAGCCACGTATGACGGTAGGTCTCGCGGTGCAGTCCCGCGCTGTGGTGCGCGGAGTGCAGTGAACTGTCGTGCGCCAGCGCCCGGTCGAGCCGCCCTATCGTGTCGTCCGGCAGCTCGAAGGAGTTCAGGGCACGACCGAGGAGTCGCGCGAGATGCTCCTCCGGAGACTCGGGCGACTCGGGTGGTTCGTACGCTGCCGTCTCGTACGGAACGCTCAAGGCTTCTCCCGGCGTTGCTGCATGTCACCTTGTGGGTGCATACCGTAGCCCCTCGGTCGGACATCATGTCCGGGAACCGAGAAAACGTACACAGGAAAAACGCCGGGGCCGCGGGAGAAGTTCCCGCGCGGCCCGTGAAAATCACAAAACCCTTAGGTCAGAGGGCACTTCCGGCGGTCCATGCACTCCATGCCATGTTCCAGCCGTTGAGCCCGTTGTCCGGCGAGACCGTCTTGTCGGGGGAGTTCTTGACGGTCACGACGTCCCCGACGAGCGAGTTGTCGAAGAACCACTTGGCGCTCGTGTCGCTCCCGGCGCCCTGCGCGTCCGCGAGACCGATGCAGCCGTGGCTGGTGCCCTGCTTCCCGAACGGCGGATTGCCCCGGTCGTACCAGTAGTTGCCGTGGATGAAGGTCCCCGAGGTCGTCAGCCGCATCGCGTTCGGCACGTCCGCGATGTCGTACTCACCGCCGTAGCCGACCGTCGACCCGTTCATCCGCGTCTGCCGGAACTTCTCGGCGATCACCATCTGCCCGTTGTACGTGCTGTTGTCCGCGCTGCCCGACGAGATCGGGACCGTCTTGACGGTCCGTCCGTCCCGCACGACCGTCATGGTCTGCGTGTCGACGTCGACGGTGGACACCTGCGAACGCCCCACCGTGAAGGTGACCGTCTTGTCCTGCACCCCGTAGACGCCGTTCGCGCCCTCGACCCCGTCCAGGTCGACCTTGGTCGTGACCTCGGAGCCGGCCTTCCAGTACTCCTTGGGCCGGAAGTCCAGCCGCTGCGACCCGAACCAGTGCCCGACCACCTTCTGCCCGCTGCTCGACGTGACCTCGATGTGCGACTGGACGGCCTTCTTGTCGGTGATCGCCTTGTCGAAGGTGAAGGACACCGGCATCCCGACACCGACCTTCGCCCCGCCGTCGGGCGTGTACGTCCCGATGAAGCTGTTGTCCGTGGAGACCGTGGTGAAGGTGGACTTTGCCGCCGCGGTCTTCCCACTCTCGCCCTTGGCGGTGGCCGATATCCGATACTCGGTCCCCCTCTCCAGCCGCTTCCCGGGCTTCCAGCTCTTCCCGTCTCCCGCGACCGCCCCCGGTACGTCGGCTCCGGTCGCCGACTCGGTCATCTTCACCTCGGTCAGCTTCCCGTCGCTGACCTTCACACCGGTCGAGTTGATCGACGCCCCGACCGAGCCGTTCTTGGCGGAGATCACGATCCGCGCGTCGTCGGACCCACCGGACTTGCCGTCGGCCTTGGCGTCGCCGCTGCAAGCGGTGAGGGTCAGGGCGCCGACCGCCAGGGCGGCACAGGCCACCAGCGTGCGCCTCGCTGTTGCGTCGGGCGTTGTCACGGGCTGCTCCAGGTTCTCGTGATGGGCGTCGGTCCGCTCCGGTCCGTGGAGGAGGAACCACGGACAAGGAGGCGTCTTCGGACCACCCGGGTTCCCCCCGCCCGCCCCGAACACCATCACGTGACAGAGTCGGGACAATCCGAACCCGACAACCACATTTGCCTGTTGGGCAGTTGCCCCGTCTCTTCCTCGGTGGGGTGCCCTCTCCCGCTCCGCCCCTTCCCGGGGGCCCCTCCCCCCGCCCCCGATCCCCTCCTGCCCCTACCCCCTCCCGTACAACTCCCCATGCGACAGCCACACCCCGCCCGGGCCCTCCACCGACTCGGCGGCTCGTACCGCGTTCACGATCGCGCGTGTCACCAGGTCCGCGGCTGCGGCGAGGATGTCGTTCAGGGCGAGGGGGTCCTCGGCGGCGAGTGGGTGTGCGCCCGTGGCCAGGGCGAACACCGTGTCCCCGTCGTTCAGCAGATGCACCGGCCGGACGGCTCGCGCGATGCCGTCGTGTGCCGTGCCCGCCATCTTCTGGGCCTGCGCCTTCGACAGGTCGGCGTCGGTGGCGACCACCGCCAGCGTGGTGTTGAGCGGCGGGACCGAGTTCTTCGCCGCGGCCTCCGCCAGCCGCACCCGCGCCGCCCGGTGGACCTCCGCGGCCGGACAGTCCAGCTGCCCCTGGACCAACTCCCCGTACAGCACCCCCTTCTCCGGCTCCAGCACCGAGCCCGCCGCGTTGGCCACGACGAGCGCCGCCACCGTGATCCCCGATTCGAGGACGGCACTCGCCGTGCCGACCCCGCCCTTCATCATTCCGACGGCCGCCCCGGTCCCGGCGCCCACACACCCCTCCCGCACGGGCGAGCCCTGCTCGCTCGCCGCCGCGGCCTCCACCGCCTCGCGGCCCGTCGCCGCGTCCGGCCGGGCCCGGAAGTCGCCGCCCCGACCCAGATCGAAGACGCAGGCCGCCGGCACGACCGGTACGACATGGTGCGGATCGGGGCCGACCCGCACCCCGCGCCCCCGCTCCTCCAGCCAGGCCATCACGCCCGTCGCCGAGTCCAGCCCGAACGCGCTGCCGCCGGTCAGCACGATCGCCTCGACCTTGCGCACCACATTGCGCGGATCGAGCGCGTCGGTCTCCTTCGTACCGGGCCCGCCGCCCCGCACGTCCACGGCGGCGACCGCGCCGCCCTCCGGGGCCAGGACGACCGTCGTCCCGGTGAGCCAGCCGTCGCCGATCCGCGTGGCATGCCCCACACGCAGCCCGGTCACATCCGTCAGAGCGTCAACAGTCATGCGCCCAGTGTCGACCCCGGCCCCACCCGCGGAGGCGACCTCGGCGGACGCCCGGCCGCACGGCCGCCGGCGCGTACCCTGAAGGTATGAGCGAAGCCGGAACGCCCACCCCGAAACCGCGTGAGCCCAAGGCCGCGCTGGTCTTCGACGACCCGCTGAGCCGGCCGTCCGAGGACGACACGGACCGCGGGTGGGGCGAGAGGCCGACCGGCGACAGCGCCGCGGACCTGGCCCGCTTCCTGGACGAGAAGCCGCCCCACCACATCTGACCGAACCCGCGGCCCGGCCGCCGGAGAGCCGCCCCGCGAACCCTGCCCGGGCCCTCGCCCGCCGCTACCGCTCGCCGGGTCCGGAGCCGCGCTGGGCCACCAGGGCGTCGCGGATCTCCTTCAGGACCGCCAGCTCGGTGACCTCGATCACCTCCTGCGTGTTCTCCTTCGCCTTCTGGCGGGCCGCCTGCCGGGCGAGGTACTTCGACATCGGCAGCACCATCAGGAAGTACACGACCGCGGCGGTGATCACGAAGGTCAGCGTCGCGCTGAGGACGGTGCCCCACATGATGGGGATGCCGCTGGTCGCGGTCCCCGTCGCCTCGTCGAAGTCGCAGGGGGACTTCAGGCACGAGCTGTACTTGTCGAGGTCCTTGGTGCCGAAGGCGCCGACCAGCGGATTGATCACGCCCTTCACCACGGAGTTGACGATGTTGGTGAAGGCAGCGCCGATGACCACCGCGACAGCCAGGTCGACGACGTTCCCGCGCATCAGAAAGGCCTTGAAGCCGTCCCAGATGCTCGGGTCCTTCTTGTTCTCGCTCACCAGGGGGACCCTTCTCGGTTGCACAGACTGTGGAATGAACAGCTCCGCAACCTACGTCAGGGTGCGGAGCCCCTGTCCAATTCCATAACTCCAACGAGCGACTTGACAGCCAAACGGCAACCCGCCTGATCATGCTCAGCACAAGGTCACCGCCAGTCGCGAGGTCACGCCTGCCCCGGCCAGCCGTGCGGCAGTCCTCCTGGGCACGGACAGAACGACCAGCGCCCCGCCCTCGGACACGCTGTCCGAGGACTCCGGGACCTTCGTCACCCGCACCCCACGGGCCACCACCCGTGCGTCACCCGCCGCCGACTGCCCGGCCGCGACCACGTCCACCCGATCACCGGCCCTGAGCAGCCGCACGGTCGCCCCGTCGGCGATCCGCACAGCCGCCGTCACCATCTCCACCGCCCGCCGCTCCCGCACGGAATCGACCGCCACCGGTCGGGGCGGCCCCGCACCCCGCGCCACCACCTCCCGCGGCCCGGCCGCGACAAGGGCCGCCGCAGTCAAGGCCAGCCCCGCAGCCAGAGCCCGTCTCCGGCACCGAACCAGCCGCAGAAGCCGATACCGCCCACCCCGAACCCGTACAGGAGCGAAGTGCGGCACCTGGCACGTACCGGGAACGTCCGTGCGCAACGGACGCGGGAAGGAGGACAACTGCGACACGAATACCACCGCCTGCGGTCGGAGATCGCTTTCGTCCCCAGACTGCAGCCTCACGAGAATCCCCGCCGACGCCCGTGGACAGCCCCCCACTTGTGGAAAACCCCACCACCCGAAGGAGTCCTTCCCCTTCACCCCACCCGGCGCGAGCCCGACGACGGCGCCCGGGAGCGGGCCGTGCCGGTACGTCGAAAGTCCGCCGCGTACGGCTCCCGCAAAAAAGTCAGACCTTCCAAGTGAGAGCCGTATGCACGGGGGCGGCGGACTCGACGTACCGGCACGGCCCGCTCCCACCACCCACCGCCCCGGCCCCCACCCCCCGGCGCCCTCAACACGCCCTACGGCAAAGCGATCCCCGGATCCATCCCACCCAGCGCGGAAGCACACGAACAATCCCGCGAATCCCCCGAAGGCAGCCCCGCAACCGCGTCGAACAGAACCCCCCGCAACCGCTCCACATTCGCGGCGAACACCTTCAGCACCTCGTCGTGCGAGACGCCTTCCCCCGCGGCGGCCCCCGCGTCGAGATCGGTGACCAGCGTCATCGACGTGTAGCAGAGCTCCAGTTCACGAGCGAGCGCCGCCTCCGGATGCCCGGTCATACCCACCACGGACCACCCCTGCGCCCGGTACCAGAGGGACTCCGCACGGGTCGAGAACCGAGGCCCCTCGATCACGACGAGCGTCCCGCCGTCCACCGCCTCCCACTCCCGCCCGCGCGCCGCCGCGAGCGCGGCCTCGCGCCCGACGGGGCAGTAGGGGTCGGCCAGCGACACGTGCACCACGTTCGGCGTGCCGCCGTCGTGCAACGGCACCCCGTCGTAGAACGACTGCGCCCGGGACTGCGTACGGTCCACGAACTGATCCGGCACGAGCAGCGTCCCGGGCCCGTACTCGGGGCGCAGCCCGCCCACCGCACACGGCCCGAGCACCTGCCGCGCGCCGACGGAACGCAGCGCCCACAGGTTGGCCCGGTAGTTGATGCGATGCGGCGGCAGATGATGCCCGCGCCCGTGGCGGGGGAGGAAGGCGACCCGCCGCCCGGCGATCTCGCCGAGGAAGAGGGAGTCGCTGGGCGGCCCGTAGGGGGTGTCCACCTGTATCTCGGTCACGTCGTCGAGGAACGAATAGAAGCCCGACCCGCCGATGACGCCGATCTCGACGTTCTCCGTGTTCGCCATGGACGGCACCCTAACCGGGCTCCGACGGAGCCGGAAAACGCCGAAGACCCCGCCGCGCGCGTGAAGCGCGACGACAGGGTCTTCGTAGGAAAAGGCGCGAGAACGCGTCAGGCGGCGTTGCTGCCGGAGGACGAACTCGTGGACGACGACTTCGATGACGACGACTTCGAGTCCGACGAAGACGAGGACGAGGACTTGGAGTCCGACGAACTGGACGGCTTCGAGTCGGACGACGAGCCCGAGGACTTCGACGCCGAGGCGGGGCTGCTGCTCGACGACGAGCCGCGGCTGTCGTTGCGGTAGAAACCGGAGCCCTTGAAGACGATGCCTACTGCGGAGTACACCTTCTTCAGGCGGCCATCGCAGTTGGGGCACACGGTCAGGGCGTCATCGGTGAACTTCTGCACCGCCTCAAGGCCTTCGCCGCACTCGGTGCACTGGTACTGGTAGGTCGGCACTGTGTCTTCCTCCTGGCACTCTCACTCAGTGAGTGCTAACGACGGTCCATACTGACCTATTCCTCGGGATCAGTCCACTGCCACCGGCACGCGGTGACCCACGCCACGTGCGACGGTACGGCTCACGACCGGCGGAGCGAGCCGCGAACGCAGGCCCACGAGGGTCGCCAGAGCGAGCAGCGTGCCGCCCATCGGGACCAGGAAACCGGCCCCGTCCCAGAGACGGTCCTCCAGCTGTCCGGCGATCATGACGGCGGCGGCCTGGCCGAGCGCGACCGCGCCCGTCAGCCAGGTGAAGGCCTCCGTGCGGGCGCCCACCGGCACCAGCCCCTCGACCAGCGTGTAGCCGGTGATCAGGGCGGGCGCGATGCACATGCCGACCACGAGACCGGTCCCGGCGAGGACGACCGCGGACTGCGCCGCCCACAGCCCGGAGGCGGTCAGCGCCAGGGCCGCGTACCCGATGAGGAGGCGGCGGCGCGGGGCCACCTTCCAGGCGATCGCGCCGCAGACGATGCCGGAGAGCATGTTGCCCGCGGCGAACGTGCCGTACAGGACGCCGTTCAGGCCGGGCTCGCCGATCGACTCGCTGAACGCGGCCAGCGAGACCTGCATGCCGCCGAAGACGGCACCGATGCCGAGGAAGGCCACGACCAGCACCCGCACACCGGGCACGGCGAGCGCGGAATGGGCCTTCACGCGCGCGTGTCCGCCGTCACCGGCTCGCACGCCCGCGTCGACGGACGGCTGGGAGCCCCGCTGGGCGGCGAACAGCAAGCCGCCCACCAGCGTCAGTGCGGCCTCCGTGAGCAGCCCCGCCGCCGGATCCACGGCGGTGCACAGCGCGGTCGCCAGGAGCGGTCCGAACACGAAGGTCAGCTCGTCCGTGACGGACTCGAAGGCCGCCGCGGTCGTCATGAGGGGCGAGCCCTGGAGCTTGGCGCCCCAGCGGGCCCGCACCATGGGCCCGACCTGCGGCACCGAGGCACCGGTCGGCACGGCGGCGGCGAACAGGGCCCACAGGGGGGCGTCAGCGAGGGCCAGCGCGGTCAGGGAGAGGCCCGCCAGCGCGTGCACGACGACGCCGGGCAGCAGCACGGCCCGCTGACCGTGCCGGTCGGCGAGACGGCCGGTGAACGGCGCGAACAGGGCCATGGCGACACCGGTCACGGCGGCGACGGCGCCGGCGGTCCCGTACGAGCCGGTGGTGTGCTGCACGAGCAGCACGATGGAGATGGTCAGCATCGCGAACGGCTGGCGCGCGGCGAAGCCGGGGAGCAGGAACGTCCAGGCCCCGCGCGTACGCAGCAGCTGCCCGTACCCCGGGCGCTTGGAGACCGGAGTTCCGGTGGAAGCCGAAGTCCCGGTGGTAGCCGAGGTGCCGGAGGAGTCCGGAGTCCCGCCGGTCTCCAGGGTGACCGTGGATGCCACGGCCGTGCCTTTCTGCCGCCTGGTAGCGCGGCCCCTGTGGCGGGGCGCGGGGCGCCGAGAGCTGTCCTCTTGCGCGGAACTGCGGTAGATACCGGGCCGCCCGCTGAGAGGGGCACCGCGGCCGCCATACGGTCGCGCCAGCACTGCGTCAGGCAGAGTTGGTTCGATCAAGTGTGCCTTGATGATACAGGCCCCTCAGAGGCCGGACCTGTGAAAACCAGCACTTCCAAACCCGCCGCCTGGCTTTCACAACGCCCCGCCCCGACCCACCACCCGGCCTCGCCAAGCCCCGCCCCCGTCGGCCCCAGCCCAGCGCCCAGCGCCCAGCGCTCAGCGATCCCCGCCGGTCCCCAGCCAGTCCGCCAGCTTTCCGCCCTGGCCGACCGCCCGCAGCCGTCGCTCGGCGGCGTCCCGGACGGGGTCCGTCGCCACGACGAGCAGTTCGTCGCCGCGCCGCAGCACGGTCACGGGAAGCGGAACGAACGATTCTCCTCCGCGTACGACCAGCGTGACCGCGGCCCCCGCGGGCAGCCGCAGCTCGTTGATCTCGACGCCGTGCATCTTCGACCCGTCCGGGATGGCGACGGACAGCAGATGTCCGCGCAGCCGCTCCAGGGGCGCCGACTCGATCCCCAGGTCGGCGGTCTCGGAGTCGGATTTGGACAGCCCCAATTTCCGGGCCAGCCAGGGGAGCGTCGGCCCCTGCACGAGGGTGTAGACGACGACAAGGACGAACACGATGTTGAAGATGCGACGGCTTTCCTCGATGCCGCTCACCATCGGGATCGTCGCCAGGATGATGGGCACGGCGCCGCGCAGCCCGGCCCAGGACATCAGGGCCTGTTCCTGCCAGCGCATACGGAACGGCAGCAGGGCCACCACGACGCTCAGGGGTCGCGCCACCATGGTCAGCACCAGGCCGATGACGAGCGCCGGCCAGATGTCGTCGCCCATCTCGTGCGGGGTGACGAGCAGGCCGAGCAGGACGAACATGCCGATCTGCGCGATCCAGCCGAGCCCGTCGGCGAAGCCGCGGGTGGCGGGCCAGTGCGGCAGCTTCGCGTTGCCGAGCACCATCGACGCCAGATACACGGCGAGGAAGCCGCTGCCGTGGGCCAGCGCCCCGGCCGCGTACGCGGTGACCGCGATCGCCATGACCGCGATCGGATAGAGACCGGAGGCGGGAAGCGCCACATGCCGCAGCCCGTACGCCCCGAGGAAGCCCACCGCGAGCCCGATGGCCGCTCCGATGGCCAGCTCCAGCGCTATCTCGCCGATCAGGTGGTACCAGTGGTCCACCGGACCGGCCGTGGAGAACGCGACGACGAGGATGACGACCGGGGCGTCGTTGAACCCCGACTCGGCCTCCAGGACGCCCGTCACGCGCGAGGGGAGGGGCACCTTCCGGAGGACCGAGAAAACCGCCGCCGCGTCCGTGGAGGACACCACCGCGCCGATGATGAGCGCCTGCCGCCACTCCAGCCCGATCAGATAGTGGGCCGCCGTCGCCGTGACGCCGACGCTCACCGAGACGCCGACGATCGCCAGGGAGGAGGCGGCCGGCAGCCCCGGTCTGATCTCCTTCCACTTCGTGCCCAGACCGCCCTCGGCGAGGATCACGACCAGGGCCGCGTATCCGATGACCTGGGTCAGTTCGGCGCTGTCGAAGTGGACGTCGCCGATGCCGTCCTGGCCCATGGCGACGCCGATGCCCAGGTAGACGAGCAGGCTGGGGAGCCCGCTGCGCGAGGAGATCCGAACCGCTGCCACCGCGACGAGCAGGACGAGCGAGCAGACGAGCAAGAGCTGGTTGAGGTGGTGGACAGTCAGCGGCTGTTCCCTTCTCGTCGTTCCGATCCTGCTGTTCCGAGTGGCTCGGCCCGATCGGTTCCGTCAGCGCAACTACTTCGTTACCTTACCTAACTCTTGACGCTTTCTTGACGCTTGCCAGGGCATGATCGAACTTTCGTCCGCTCGGGTTCCCGACGCCGCGTCAAGCCGGGGTTGGCCCTGCGCCTATGGTTGCTCCAGCGTTCAGTCAACTGGACAAGCCCGTCTGCCGCTCGCGTGAGGACAGCAAGGACAGCGATGCCCCCCAACACCACCGCATCTTCCGGTCAGAAGTCCGGCAAGTCCGGCAGGAAGAAGGGGCGCAGAGCCCGTCTGATCCTGATCGTCCTGGTTCTGGCCATTGTCGGCGGTATCGCCTACGGGGCGTTCTGGAGCATCAGCACCGTCCGCGCCTCCTTCCCGCAGACCAAGGGTTCCATCACCCTCGACGGTCTGTCGGGGCCGGTGGACGTCAAGCGGGACGGCTACGGGATCCCGCAGGTCTACGCCTCGACCGACGAGGACCTGTTCATGGCGCAGGGCTACGTCCAGGCGCAGGACCGGTTCTACGAGATGGACGTCCGCCGCCACATGACGGCCGGCAAGCTCTCCGAGATGTTCGGCAAGAGCCAGGTGGACAACGACGAGTTCCTGCGCACGCTGGGCTGGGAACGGGTGGCGGAGAAGGAGTACAAGAGCAAGCTCTCCGCGGAGACTAAGAAGTATCTCCAGGCGTACGCCAAGGGGGTCAACGCCTACCTGAAGGGCAAGGACGGCGCGGACATCTCCCTGGAGTACGCGGCCCTCGGCTTCACCAACGACTACAAGCCGAAGGAGTGGACCCCGGTCGACTCCGTGGCCTGGCTCAAGGCGATGGCCTGGGACCTGCGCGGCAACATGCAGGACGAGATCGACCGCTCCCTGATGACCAGCCGGCTCGGCCCCAAGCAGATCGCCGACCTGTACCCGCAGTACCCGTACGACCGGAACAAGCCGATCGTGCAGGAGGGCCGGTACGACACGGTCACCGGCCAGTACTCGCAGGACAGCACCGACTCCGGCACGGGCACAGGTACTGGCACGGGTACGGGCACAGGTACGGGCACCGGCGGTACGCAGTCCGTGGCGGGCAGTGGGCTCACGAACGGCACCGAGGCCCCCGCGGGGCTGGAGAGCCAGCTGTCGGGCCTCTACGGGGTGCTGGACGACGTTCCCGAGGCCGTCGGCGTGAACGGCAACGGCATCGGCTCCAACTCCTGGGTCGTCGGCGGATCCCACACCATCAGCGGCAAGCCCCTGCTGGCCAACGACCCGCACCTGTCGCCCTCGCTCCCGTCGGTCTGGTACCAGATGGGCCTGCACTGCAAGAGCGTCTCCGACAAGTGCCAGTACGACGTCTCCGGATACACCTTCGCGGGCATGCCCGGTGTGATCATCGGCCACAACCAGGAGATCGCCTGGGGCATGACGAACTCCGGCGCCGACGTCACCGACCTCTACCTGGAGAAGCTCACCGGGGAGGGCTACGAGTACGACGACAAGGTGCTGCCCTTCACCACCCGCAAGGAGAAGATCGACGTCGCGGGCGGCGCGAGCAAGACCATCACCGTCCGGGAGACCAACAACGGACCGCTGCTGTCCGACCGCGACGACGAGCTCGTGAAGGTCGGCAAGAAGGCCGGCGTCGACAGCGCCGCCCCCGACCGCGGCGACGGCTACGGCATCGCCCTGCGGTGGACCGCGCTGGACCCTGGCACCTCGATGGACGCCGTCTTCGCGATCAACAAGGCCACCGACTGGACGTCCTTCCGCAAGGCGGCCACCCTCTTCGACGTCCCCTCGCAGAACCTCGTCTACGCGGACCGCGAGAACAACATCGGCTACCAGCTGCCCGGCCGGATCCCGATCCGCGGCGAGGGCGACGGCTCGCTCCCGTCACCGGGCTGGGACTCCAAGTACCGCTGGACCGACTACATCGACCAGGACGAACTGCCCAACGAGTACAACCCCAAGCGCGGTTACATCGTGACCGCCAACCAGGCCGTGGTCGACAAGGACAAGTACCCGTACACGCTGACCACGGACTGGGGTTACGGCACCCGCAGTCAGCGGATCTCCGACCTCATCGCGTCGAAGATCAAGAACGGCGGCAAGGTCTCCACGGACGACATGCGCCAGATGCAGCTCGACAACAGCAGCGAGATCGCCAAGCTGCTGGTGCCCAAGCTGCTCAAGATCGACGTACCCGACAAGGACGTCCGCGAGGCGCAGAAGCTCCTGGAGGGCTGGAACTACACCCAGGACGCCGACTCGGCCGCCGCCGCGTACTTCAACGCGACCTGGCGCAACATCCTCAAGCTCGCCTTCGGCAACAAGCTCCCCAAGGAGCTGCGGGTCAAGGGCCAGTGCCTGTACGTCGAACCGGCCGACTCGACCGGCCCGGTCGACGACGAGGACGACAAGGTGCGCGAGTGCGGCCAGCGCGACGCGGACAGCGCCCAGCCGGACGGCGGTGACCGCTGGTTCGAGGTGGTGCGCAAGATCCTCGACGACGAGGACAACGACTGGTGGTCGGCGCCCAGGACGCGTACCGACGACGCCGTCGACACCCGTGACGAGCTCTTCGGGCGGGCCCTCGCGGACGCCCGCTGGGAGCTGACCGCCAAGCTCGGCAAGGACCTGGACACCTGGAGCTGGGGCCGGCTGCACCGGCTGTACCTGAAGAACCAGACCCTGGGCACCGAAGGCCCGAACTTCGTGCAGTACATGCTCAACCGCGGCCCGTACAACATGGGCGGCGGCGAGGCGGCGGTGAACGCCACCGGCTGGAACGCGGCGGGCGGTTACTCGGTGGTCTGGGTGCCGTCGATGCGCATGGTGGTCAACCTCGACAACTTCGACAAGTCCAAGTGGATCAACCTGACCGGGGCCTCCGGCCACGCGTACAGCGCCCACTACATCGACCAGACCAGCAAGTGGGTCAAGGGCGAACTGCTCCCGTGGGTCTCCTCGGACCGGGCCGTCGACAAGGCCACGTCGGACACCCTGGTGCTGAAGCCCTGACAGGCACCGCTGCCGGGCATCGCTGAAAGGCATCGCTTAAAGAGCCCTCCACGCACGCGTGGAGGGCCCTTTCCCGTACCCGGGTGCTTCGGCCGGGTCAGCGGAAGCGGTGCACCCCGGACGGGGTCACCGCCGCGTGCACCGGCCGGTCGTGCGGCTCCGCGGGTACGTGGCCCACCACTTCGGAGTCGTGGAGCAGCACCACCAGGGCCGGATCGGCGCCCGCCCGCTCCAGCCGCGCGAGCACCCGGTCGTACGATCCGCCGCCGCGGCCGAGCCGCATCCCGCGCCCGTCCACGGCCAGACCCGGCAGCAGCACGGCGTCGGCGCCGAGCACGCCCTGCGGACCCAGGCGGGCGCCCGCGGGCTCCAGGAGGGTCATCCTGCCCCCGTGCCGGACGGGCACGAGTGAGTCCGGACCGTCGTACGTACCCCAGTCGAGGTCGTTGTCCGAGAGGAGCACGGGGAGCAGCACCTGCGCACCGCGCGCGTGGAGTGCGTCGAGGAGCGCACGGGTGCCCGGCTCGCTCCCCACGGAGACGTACGCCGCCACCGCGCGCGCACGCGCCAGTTCGGGCAGCTCCAGCGCGCGGACCGCGAGAGAGGCCTCCGTCTCCCGCACGTCATCGGCCGTCAACCTGTCCCTCACCGTGAGGATCTCCCGCCGCAACGAACGCTTGGCAGAGTCCTCTTCAGGCCTCAGGTGACTCATAGACTTGTTCCGTACCCTTCATAATGCGCTCATATGAGAGCGAATTAACCGGAGCCACAGATTCACTACAAAGGCACCGGATATGGTGTCGGGCATGACTCAGTCGCACCCAAGGATCAGCAAGGCTGTCATCCCCGCAGCAGGTCTCGGTACCCGGTTCCTGCCGGCCACCAAGGCCACTCCCAAGGAGATGCTGCCGGTCGTGGACAAGCCCGCGATCCAGTACGTGGTCGAGGAGGCCGCATCCGCCGGCCTCGATGACGTCCTCATGATCACGGGCCGCAACAAGCGGCCCCTGGAGGACCATTTCGACCGCAACTACGAGCTGGAGTCGGCCCTTCAGAAGAAGGGTGACGCCGGCCGGCTCGCCAAGGTGCAGGAGTCGAGCGACCTCGCCACCATGCACTACGTACGCCAGGGCGACCCCAAGGGCCTCGGCCACGCCGTGCTGTGCGCCGCCCCGCACGTCGGCCACGAGCCCTTCGCCGTACTCCTCGGCGACGACCTGATCGACCCGCGCGACCCGCTGCTCAAGCGCATGGTCGACGTCCACGAGCAGTACGGCGGCAGCGTCATCGCGCTCATGGAGGTCGAGCCCGAGCAGATCCACCTCTACGGCTGCGCGGCCGTCGAGGTCACCGAGGACGGCGACGTCGTCAAGGTGACCGGCCTCGTCGAGAAGCCCGACGCGGCGGACGCCCCCAGCAACTACGCGGTCATCGGCCGCTACGTCCTCGACCCGCACGTCTTCGACATACTCCGCACGACCGAGCCCGGCCGCGGCGGCGAGATCCAGCTCACCGACGCCCTCCAGCAGCTCGCGGACGACGAGAAGATCGGCGGCCCCGTGCACGGCGTCGTCTTCAAGGGCCGCCGCTATGACACCGGTGACCGCGGGGACTACCTGCGTGCCATTGTCCGACTCGCGTGCGAACGTGAAGACCTGGGCCCGGACTTCCGGGCCTGGCTTCGCAGTTACGTCACCGAGGAGATGTAGCAATTTGAGCACCGCCGCGACCCGTGCCACCGGCCAGGACCACCTCTGGTCGGTGACCGAGCACCTGGAGGACATCCTCGCGACCGTGCGGCCCCTGGACCCCATCCAACTGCAGATCCTCGACGCCCAGGGCTGCGTCCTGGTCGAGGACGTCATGGTGCCGGTGTCCCTGCCGCCCTTCGACAACAGCTCGATGGACGGGTACGCGGTCAGGGTCGCCGACGTCGCGGGCGCCAGCGAGGAGTACCCGGCGGTCCTCACGGTCGTCGGCGACGTGGCGGCGGGCCAGTCGGAGCTGCTCCACGTGGGTCCCGGCCAGACCGCCCGCATCATGACGGGCGCCCCGCTGCCGCCCGGCGCCGAGGCGGTCGTCCCCGTGGAGTGGACCGACGGCGGCCTGGGCCAGGGCCCCGTCTCCGGGATGCGCGCCCGCAGCACGTCCCCCGAGGGCGCCTCGGGACAGGTGCACGTCCACCGCCCGGCGGGAGCACGCGCGCACGTGCGCGCGAAGGGCAGCGATGTGCAGGCTGGCGACCGGGCCCTGTCCGCCGGCACCGTCCTCGGCCCCCCGCAGATCGGCCTGCTCGCCGCGATCGGCCGCGGGACCGTCCGCGTCCGCCCCCGCCCGCGCGTGGTGGTCCTGTCCACCGGCAGCGAACTGATCCAGCCCGACGGCGAGTTGGAGAACGGCCAGATCTACGACTCCAACAGCTACGCTCTGTGCGCCGCGGCCCGGGACGCCGGTGCGATCGCCTACCGCGTGGGCGCCGTCGCCGACGACGCCGAGACGCTCCGCGCCACCATCGAGGACCAGCTCATCCGCGCCGACCTCGTGGTCACCACGGGCGGCGTCAGCGTCGGCGCGTACGACGTCGTCAAGGAGGCGCTCTCCTCGGTCGGCGACGAGGACGAGGCGGGCGGCGGCATCGAGTTCCGCAAGCTCGCCATGCAGCCCGGCAAGCCCCAGGGCTTCGGCACCATCGGCCCCGACCACACCCCGCTGCTCGCCCTCCCGGGCAACCCCGTCTCCTCGTACGTGTCCTTCGAGCTGTTCGTGCGCCCCGCGATCCGCACCCTGGCGGGCCTGGCGGACGTCCACCGGCCCACCGTCCGGGCGACGCTCCGTACGGACAAGTCACTCACCTCGCCCGCCGGCCGCCGTCAATTCCTGCGCGGCCGGTACGCGAACGGGGAAGTGAAGCCCGTCGGCGGCGCCGGATCCCATCTGATCGCGGCCCTCGCGCACGCCGACGCGCTGATCGTCGTCCCCGAGACCGTCGAGTCCGTGGAGACCGGCACCGAGGTCGACGTGGTCCTCCTGGGCTGAGAGCTCCGGGTTGGGGGTACCGTGTCGCGCACGACAGGCACGACCGGGAGCGCCGCCACAGCATGAGTACGGCATGAGCACGCAGGACAGACTGACCCACATCGACGAGGCGGGTGCCGCCCGCATGGTCGACGTGTCCGAGAAGGACGTGACGGCCCGCACCGCCCGCGCGAGCGGCCGCGTCCTGGTCTCGCCCCGCGTGATCGAGCTGCTGCGCGGCGAGGGGGTGCCCAAGGGCGACGCCCTCGCCACCGCGCGCATCGCGGGCATCATGGGCGCCAAGCGCACACCGGATCTGATCCCGCTCTGCCACCCGTTGTCGGTGTCGGGTGTCAAGCTTGACCTGTCGGTCGCGGACGACGCCGTCGAGATCCTGGCCACCGTGAAGACCACCGACCGCACGGGCGTCGAGATGGAGGCCCTCACCGCGGTCACCGTGGCGGCTCTCACCGTGATCGACATGGTCAAGGCGGTCGACAAGGGGGCGGTCATCACGGACGTGCGCGTGGAGGAGAAGACGGGCGGCAAGTCGGGCGACTGGAGCCGGCCATGACGGGCGCCCCGGAGAACGCGCAGCCCCCGCAGGCCCCGGCCGATCCGCCGATCGGCGGCGCCCTGACCGCCCCGTACAGCGCGCTCGTCGTGACGGCCTCGAACCGCGCGGCGGCCGGTGTCTACGAGGACAGGGGCGGGCCCCTGATCGCGGAGGGACTCGCGAAGTTCGGCTTCGCCGTCGACGGCCCGTGGGCGGTTCCCGACGGGGACCCCGTGGAGCAGGCGCTGCGGGCAGGCGTCCGCGCCGGCTACAGCATCGTCGTGACCACCGGCGGTACGGGCATCTCGCCCACCGACCGCACCCCGGAGGCCACCCGGAAGGTGATCGAGTACGAGGTGCCGGGCATCGGCGAGGCCATCAGGGCGTTCGGACGGGAGAAGGTGCCCACGGCGGCGCTCTCCCGAGGCCTCGCCGGGGTCGCCGAGGGGACGCTGATCGTGAACCTGCCGGGATCCACCGGCGGGGTCAAGGACGGTCTGGCCGTCCTCGAACCCCTCCTGATCCACGCCGTCGACCAGCTGCGCGGCGGCGACCACCCCAGACCCGGCGGCAGTGGGGGTGCGAGCTGAACAGCCCATCCTGGCCGGTCGAGCTGGCGCACGGCGATGTGGTCCTCAGGCCCATAAAGCTGCGCGACCAGCGAGCCTGGCGTGACGTCAACCGGCGCAACCGGGACTGGCTGCGCCCCTGGGAGGCGACGATTCCGCCGCCCACGCCCAGCGGGCCGATCGCCCACCGGCCGACGTACCGGCAGATGGTCCGGCATCTGCGCGCCGAGGCGAACGCGGGGCGGATGCTGCCGTTCGTCATCGAGTACCAGGGGAGGCTCGTCGGACAGCTAACGGTCGCCGGAATCACCTGGGGCTCCATGTGTTCGGGCCATATCGGCTACTGGGTGGACGAGGCGGTCGCCGGGCGCGGAGTGATGCCGACGGCCGTGGCACTCGTGTCCGACCACTGCTTCCGAACCGTTGGTCTGCACCGCATCGAGGTCTGCATTCGGCCCGAGAACGGGCCCAGCCGGCGGGTCGTCGAGAAACTCGGATTCCGTGACGAAGGTCTCCGTCCGCGTTATCTCCACATCGACGGAGCCTGGCGCGACCACCTCGTCTTCGCCCTCACGGCCGAGGAGATCCCCGAAGGACTGCTGGCCCGCTGGCGCCGCACACGCACGAGGAACGCGTCCGAAAACTCACCTCGGGACACACCCCGGAACACCGCGTAAATGAAATAGGTGTTCGAAAATGATCGGCGATCGACCATCCTCGGGCATTAATTTCGTGCTCTCAGCGGCCTGCTGATCGCATCGGTCACAAAAAAAGCTCGAAATATCAGCCAGATCGTGCGACACACCGACTCAATTGGCAGATGGCCTCATGCAAACCCCTCTACCGTGTGAGGCGTGAGCAGCAGCGGCCTCATCTACGCAGTCATTGTCGGGGCCTGGGCCGCCTACTTGGTGCCTATGTGGCTCCGTAGGCAGGACGAGCTGAATGAGGCCCGTCCGACGGAACGCTTCAGCACCGCCATCCGGCTTCTGTCCGGACGGGCGGGGATGGAGCGCCGTTACGCCAAGGACCTGCAGGCGCGCTCCGCCGAAGAGGGGGAGCACCGCGCCGACCCGGACGGCGTCACCGACTCGGTGGACGTCCGGGCCTTCGCCATGCCTCCGACGCGCCGTGAAGTACGGGCGAACGTCGACGAGGCGCGGGAGTCGCGCGCCGAGGCGCAGCAGGCCCAGGCCCAGGTGCAGCAGGCCTCCAGACAGGCATCGCGGCAGGCGTCGCGGCAGTCGGCCGCGACGGCCCCCAAGCCCGGCGCCCAGCCCCAGCCCGCCGCCCACCCGGCGCCGAAGCAGGGCCGCGCGACGGGCGGCCGCCCCGTGCCCCAGCAGGGCGCCAAGCCCGCGCCGAACGGCTCGAAGGCGTCGAAGACACCAAAGACGTCAAAGGCATCGAAGCCGTCGAAGGCGTCGAACGGGGCGACCGCGTCCCCCGCGCGTAGGGCCGCCGCGGCGGAGGCCGCAGCCCGTGCCCGGCGCTCGAAGGTGCTCGCGCGCCGACGGCGTACGACTGTCATGCTCTTCGTCGCCTTCACGCTCGGTGCGATCGTCGCGGCCGTCGGCGGACTGGCGTTCCTGTGGGCGCCCGGGGTGCCCGCCGTGATGCTGAGCATCTACATCGCGTATCTGCGCTCCCAGGAGCGTCGGCGCTTCACCTATGTGATGGACCGCAGGCAGGCCGAGGCCGCGGCGCAGCGGCTGCGCGAGCGGCAGCCGCGCCGGCGGCCCCCGGCCGACCCGGGCGCCGCCGACGAGCCGGAGGACGGACCCGAGCCCGACACCGATCCCGGTATGTCGGCGCTCGCGGCGGACCGCCGTGCCCTCGTCGAGCAGACCGACCACGCGGAGTGGGTCGACCAGCAGCGCGAGCGCCGCAACGGGCCCGCGCGGGGTGAGAGCTGGGACCCCGTCCCGGTGCCCCTGCCGACGTACGTGACGGCGCCGGTCGCCCCGCGCGCGACGTCCGACGTCGACCTGGGCGCGCCCGACGCGTGGAGCTCGGCCCGGTCCAGCACGGCCGAGCCGAACGCGGACCGCACGGCGGCGGAGGCGGCCGAGGCGGCGGAAGCCGCCGAAGCGGCCGAGGCGCATGAGGAGCTGATCGAGCCCGACGGCGACGACGGGGACGACGGCTCCGGCAGCGCCGCGGACGCCCGCCGCGCGGCCTCGGCCCGCCGGGCCCGCGAACGGGGCCGTACGCCCCTCTTCGACCAGTACGAGGACGGCGACCGGCCGCGCGCCGCCAACGAGTGACGGCACCTCAGAACCCCACCGGAGGCCCTGCCCCTGACCAGCGGGAGAGCCACCGGGAACGGATTTCCAAGCACCCGGATCGGGATGCTAGAGTTTCACTCGTTGCAAGGGCCTGTGGCGCAGTCTGGTAGCGCACCTCGTTCGCATCGAGGGGGTCTGGGGTTCAAATCCCCACAGGTCCACCGCAGCTCAGAACCCCCGCCGGGGAGATCCGGCGGGGGTTCTTTGGTGTTGCGTGCGGCCCCAGGGTTGCGCGGTGGCCAGGGCGGGGGACTTGCGTCCGTCGGGGTCAGCAGATTCGGTCGGGGTCGAAGGTTGACGACAATCCAGCGTTCCACCCGGCGCAGGCCCGCGCCGCCCGGGCCGCGTGCCTGGACGCGGCCCGTGACGTGCGGTTCCTCACAGGCGCTTCGCGAAGCAGCGGCTGTCCTCGTGGAAGCGGTAGTGGCCGAACTTGACGCAGGGCTCGTAGCCGCTGGACGCGTACAGGGCGATGGCCTCGGGCTGCTTGTTGCCGGTCTCCAGGACCATGCGGGTGCGGCCCGCGGCCCGTGCGTCGGCCTCCAGGGCGCCGAGGATGCGGCGGGCGAGGCCGTTGCCGCGGGCCTCCCCAATCACGAACATGCGCTTCAGCTCGGCGTCGCCGTCCGAGTAGCCCTCGTCGTTCTCGTCCTGGGTGCGCCAGCCGCCGGTGGCCACGGGCCGGTCCCCGGTGTCGTACGCGATCAGGTAGAGGCCGAGCGGCGGCTCGAACATCGTCGGGTCGAGCGGGGTGACATCGCCCTCGTCGCCGTAGCGCACGGCGTACTCGGCCTGCACCTCGTCGTTGAGCTTGACGGCGTCGGGGTGGTCGAAGGCGACCGGGCGTATATCCATGCCGAGTATCGTACTTCTATGCAGTAGGTGAGGGCGGAGCGGTGCGCTGTGCTCGTCCAGTGTGCCGGTATCGTGCCCGGGTGCTCACTGTGACCTCTGTGAATGTAAACGGGCTCCGGGCCGCCGCCAAGAAGGGCTTCGTGGAGTGGCTGGCGGAGACGTCAGCCGATGTCCTGTGCCTCCAGGAGGTACGGGCCGAGCCCGAGCAGCTCCCGGAGGGCGTACGGCAGCCCGACGGATGGCATGTCGTGCACGCGCCCGCCGCCGCCAAGGGCCGGGCCGGTGTCTCCCTCTACACGCGCCGCGAGCCCGACCGCGTCCAGGTCGGCTTCGGATCGGCCGAGTTCGACGGCAGCGGGCGCTACGTCGAGGCCGACCTGCCCGGCGTCACCGTCGCGAGCCTGTACCTGCCCTCCGGCGAGGTCGGGACCGAGCGGCAGGACGAGAAGATCCGTTTCATGGACGAGTTCCGCACCTATCTGAAGGCGCTGCGCGTGCGGGCCGCCGCCGACGGGCGCGAGGTCGTCGTGTGCGGCGACTGGAACATCGCCCACCAGCCGGCCGACCTCAAGAACTGGCGGGCCAACCAGAAGAACTCCGGCTTCCTGCCCGAGGAGCGGGAGTGGCTGGGGAAGGTCTTCGCCGAGGCGGAGGGCGGGGACGGCAGCGCCGACGGGCTCGGGTACGTGGATGTCGTACGCGCGCTGCACCCCGACGTGGACGGGCCGTACTCGTGGTGGTCCTACCGCGGGCGGGCCTTCGACAACGACTCGGGATGGCGGATCGACTACCAGGTCGCCACGCCCGGACTCGCGGCCCGGGCCGTCAAGGCCTTCGTGGAGCGGGCGGCCACCCACGGCGAGCGCTGGTCGGACCACGCGCCGGTGACCGTCGCGTACGAGTAGTCCTCGGGCCGCCGGACCTCGGGCGTGTGTGCGGGCACGCGTGCGCGGAAAGGCTCCTGCCGATAGGACGGTACTTACCGGTCGGTCGTGGGGGGACGCGTGCGGGGGCAGGAGCGGAGTGTCCACAACGAACTGAGCGGTGTCGTCCAGGGCGCCAGCGTGCAGGCAGCCGTCGTGCACGGTGGGCTGCACATCCGCACCGGTGGGACGGCAGAACCACAGCCGCCGTGGCAACTTCCACCGGCCGTCCGCCTCACCGACCGCACCGTGGAGGTAGAGCGGCTGGACCGCCACCGGGCTCTCGCCGCGCAACGGGACCACCCCGCCCTCGCCGCCGTGAGCGGTCTCGGGGGAGTCGGCAAAACGGCGCTCGCCCTGGCCTGGCTGCACCGGTTGCGCCCGGACTTCCCGGGAGGCCAGTTGTACGCGGACCTCTGCGCGCAGGCGCCGGCCGGCCCTGTCGACCCGGCCCAGGTGCTGGGCAGCTTCCTGCGGGGGCTCGGTGTGCCGCCGCAGCAGGTGCCGGACGGCGTCGCCGAGCGGGCCGCGATGTACCGCACGCACACAGCGGACCGTCGGATCGTCGTGCTGCTCGATGACGCGGCGACAGCCGCGCAGGTACGGCCGCTGCTGCCGGGCAGGTCCAACGTCACGCTGGTCACCAGCCGTCGGCGGATGTCGGGGCTGGCCCTGGAAGGCGGCTACCAGGTGCACCTGGAACCTCTCTCCCCCGAAGCGGCGGTCGAACTGCTCGCGGTCACCCTGGCCGACGACCGCGTGGCCACCCAGCCGGACGACGCCCGCGCCCTCGTCGGGCTCTGCGCCGGGCTGCCGCTCGCGGTCCGGGTCGCCGGGGCGCGGCTGGCCGCGCGGCCGCGGCGCCCGATCACCACGATGGTCCGGGCCCTGACCGCGGAACGAGGAAGGCTGGACGAGTTGGCGATCGACGGTGACCACGGTGTGCGCGCCGCTCTCGACCTCTCCTATCAGGGGTTGCCCCGGGAAGCCGCCCGGCTCTACCGGCTGCTCGGTGTGCATCCGGGAACGGAGTTCGGGGGCGGGGTCGCGGCAGCGGTACTGGGGTCGGCCCGCGGAGGGTCCGCCGAGGGCGTCTCCGGCGCCGGTACGGGTCCTGGAACCGGTGAGTGGCCCGACCCCGGCGAGCTGCTCGACGTCCTCCACGACGCCAACCTGCTCATCGACATCGGCGAGGACCGCTACCGCTTCCACGACCTCGTACGGCTGCACGCCGTGGGGAAGGCCGCGGAGGAGGAGACGGCTGCGGAGCGGGTGGCGGTGTTCCGCCGTATCGCCGACCACTATCTGGCCACCGCGACGCGGGCCGAGCGGGCCATCGATCCTCGACATCCCTTACGGGAACGTTCCTACGGGCCCGGCCCGGTGATCACCGAGGACTTCGGCGACGGTGTCAGGGCGGCGCTGGACTGGCTGGAGCGGGAGCTGCCCAACCTGCTGGCGGTGATACGGCGGGCCAGGACGACGGGGGAGCAGGACATCAGCTGGCAGCTCGCCGATGCCCTTGGCCCCTTCTTCCTGCGGCGCAAGCACTATGACATATGGCATACCTCGCACGCCGAAGGGCTCGCGGCGGCAAGGGAGTTGAGGGACGGGCCGGCCGAGTGCCGGATGCTCACCTCCGGCGGACAGTGCGCGCTGGGCAGGGGAGACACCGCCAACGCCCTTGAGATGTTCGAGGAGGCGGCGCGGCTCTTCGCGGCCGCCGGGGACGAGCTGGGATACGCGCGAACGTCGAACTACCGTGGGCTGGCCCATCAGCGGGCGGGCCGACCGGACGAGGCGGCCGAGCTGTTCGCGTGGGCCGCCGCAGAACTCCGCCGGTGCGGGGACCCACGGGCCTGCGGGCTCGCCCGGCTCAACGCGGCCGACGTCGAGTTCGGCCGGGGCCGGCTCGCCCGGGCAGCCGAGGACGCCGCCGAGGCACGTACGGCATTGCTGACGGCTGACGACTCCTACAACGCCGCGCGTGCGACCACCCTGCTGGGCAGGATCTGTCTCGGCGACGGCCGGCCCGACGAGGCGGAGCGCTGGCTCGCCGGTGCGTTGTCCGTGCTGCGTGAGGCCGCGGCCCACTACGAGACGGCCCGTGCGCTGGATGTCCTGGGCGAGGTCGCCGAACTGCGCGGACAGCGCGAACTCGCCCAGGGGCACTACCGGGAAGCGCTCGATCTCTACGTCGGCGTGAACCGGCCGGGACCGGCTGACGGCGTACGGGAGCGGTTACGGAGGCTCGACGAGGCCGGGACCTCCGGTTCAGGAGCCGGTGGCTGAGCAACTTCCGCGAAAGGATCCCGTTGTGGGCGAGCGCGGGCTCGGGAAGCGCCCGGCCAAGGCGGTTCCGCGTGGGCGACCAGCCAGGCGTGCGCGAGCGAGGCCCAGACGGGCCAGGAGTGCAGGGCCGCATGGCGTGCGGTGAGCGTCACGGTGAGCGGCGTGCGGGTGGCGCCGGAGCCGCACGGTCCCAGCCGCAGTCGGCACACGCGGGTCCCGTGGTGCACCGCGACCACCGCGGCGCCCGGATGGCCGTAGGCCGACGTGTCGGCTGTCGTGTCCGGTGCGCCCTGTGCGAGCAGGACGTCCGCCAGAGGCGGCCAGGGGTACGGAGCGGGCAGGGCGACCCGCAGATGCCGGTCCACGAACGGCCGGTCGCGACCGGGCAGTGCCAAGGTGACTTCCACGTCGTGGACCGAGGACGCCCGCAGCCGCTCATGGAAGGACGCGACACGTTGTTCGACGTGGGAGGCCGCACAGGAAGCGACGAAGGACGAGGCGGAGAAAGCGCCGAAGTCATTCATGAGCCTGTGCCCCCGGTTCGTCACAGCGCACGACGACCGGCAGCCGTGCCCGTTCCGTGGTGGGCGCCGCGACCGGTGGCCGCAGGCGGAGCCGGCGGTACAACAGCGCGCGCATCCGGGGGGCGAACCGGCCGGGCTCCGAGCTGAGTCGGGTCGCGATCCGCGTGTACAGCTCCGAGCGGTACGCGGCCGAGCTCTGTCGCAGTTGCCTGCGCAGCGGACGGTCCGTACGGATCCGAGGTGCCAGGGACCGTAGTTCGGCCATCGGCGAGCCGGGGTCCAGCTCCGTGTCCGGGGAGCCGGCCGTCAGGATCCGCGCACCGGTCATAGCGCCGTAGAGCGACACGGAACCGTGGTCGCTCACGAGGTAGTCGGCGGCGACGACGGCCCCGCACCACTCGGCGTGCTGGCCGACCAGCCCGACGCCGGACCGGTTCAGCCGGGCGAAGGCGCTGCGGATGTGCCACTCGCTGTGCGCGTTCCAGACGTTGGAATGCAGCATGACCACGATGCGGAACTCTTCCCGGGGAAGCTCGGCGGCCAGCCGCTCCAGCAGGTCCCACTGCTGTCCCAGCAGGGAGTCGGGTCCCCAGGTGGAGCAGACGAGGACCAGTTCCTGACGAGGCCCGGTCCGCAGGGCCTCCCGGTACAGGGCCCGCGAGGGCAGGCTCGCCACCACCCGGTCGTAGCACGGGTCCCCGATGACCTCGGCCACGGGCAGCGCCTCCGGGCACTGGCGGCCGAGCCGTTCCCGGTCGTCCTCGTGTGCCAGCACGATGGCCGACGGGACGACCACGCCGTCCCTGACCAGCCACTGCCGGCCCAGTCCGTACACCTCGCGCTCCGCCATGGCCCGCCGCCGGTGGTCGCCGGGCATGGAGACCCGTTTGTTGTACGAGGCACCGTGCGGGAGCACGATCACCGGGACCTGCAGCTCGTGCAGCGAGCCGTAGCTCGCGGCCAGCGCGAGGTCGAACCGGGTGTGCACCGCCTGGTTCCAGGGCACGACCAGTGCCCTGGTGCCCTCCAGAAACGCGTCCACGCCATGGTTGAAGACGTCCGCGGCCGTCGTGAACACGACTTGGACCCGCGGGTCGCCCTCCAACAGCCGGACCGCTTCCAGCAGTCGTCGCGCGGAGGTGACCGTGTGCACCACGGCGAGCACCCTCCTGCGTATCCGGAAGGTGGCCCAGCGCTCCACGTCCAGGCGCAAGGGCACCGCCAGACGCCGGTCGGCATCCGGCATCGTCATACTCATGAGAACTCCCCCGTTATGCCAACACCGTTGTCGGCGACATAAGTTGAGGCGGGGCCGACCGCTTGCGGCAGTCCGGGCCCCGCTTTCCCTGTCTGCCCGGGAGGGTGGACATCGGGCTTGCAGAAACCTTGCAGTCCCCGTGCGGGAGAGCCTGTGGATCGCCCCGGGACACCGCGTGGCGTCTGCGTGCGCCCCTCACGCGTCCGTGCGCCCCGCTCCGCTCCCTCCGTTCGTTCCGGCAGCGCCCTGACAGTGAGTGCAGGAAGCGGCTGAACCATCTGGGGGAGATGGTGGACCTTCTTGCGCTGGGGCCGCTCGAACTGTGGCACCAGGGACGTCAGTACGCGCTCGGCTCGCTGAAGGCGCGATGCGTCTTCGGGATTTTGCTCTATGCCAGGGGAGATCCGGTCTCCGTGGACACGCTCGTCGAGCGGGTCTGGGACGACGACGAACTGCCCGCGGCTCCGGTGGAAGTGCTGCACACCTACCTTTCGCGGCTGCGCACCAGGCTCCACCGTGCCGTCGGCGACGACGCGCTGGTCGAGCGGGCGTCGCCGCGCCGCTACCGGCTGCGGCTCGGGCGCGAGGAGGACGTGGACTTCGTTCGTCTCGAACGGCTGCGCGCGCAGGCCCGGGTGGCGGCGGGGCGGGGCGACACGGAGTACGCCGTCGGTCTGCTGCACGCCGCTCAGGCGCTCTGGCGCGGGGAGCCGTTCGCGGAGTTCACCGGCGCCTGGGCTGCCTCCGCGCGGGCCCGGCTGACCGAGGACCACCGGCGGGTGCACGAGGAACGCATCCGCCTGGAAATGCAGTTGGGCCGTCATGCGGACCTCGTCGGCGAACTCCACGAACTCGTCTCTCTCAACCCGCTCGCCCAACAGGCCGTCGCCTCCCTGATGCTGGCCCTCTACCGCTCGGGCCGCGATGGCGAGGCGCTGACCCTGTACCGGGACACCCGCGACCGCCTCGGTGACGAGCTGGGCATGGACCCCGGTGCGAACCTGAGGGATCTGCAGCAACGCATCCTCCGCCAGGACCCGGCCCTGCGGGAGCACGGGCCGGAAACCGGCTCGTCCCGAATGGCGCGCAACGACTCCTCACGCGCCAGGGAGGTGGCCGGTGAGGGACGTGCACCATGGCCCACCGCCGGCCCCGCGACCGCGGACGATTCCGCCGGACACGTCGGCAGCAGTCTCCCCCGTGACACGAGGGACTTCACCGGCCGCAGGAGCGAGCTGGACATCCTGCTCGCCGAACCCGCCTCCGAGGAGAACGGCACGGCGCTGCCCCTCACCGTCGTGCACGGTATGCCCGGTGTGGGTAAGTCCGCGCTGATCATCCATGCCGCCCACCGCATGCGGTCGCGCTACCCCGCGGGCCAGTTCTACGTGGACCTGCGCGGCTACAGCGACCAGCCGCCGTACGAACCCGCCGACGCCCTGGCGTTCCTGCTGCACACCGTCGGTGTGGCCGATCCGCTGCCGGCCACGCTCGACGAGCGGATCGCGCGCTGGCGGGAGTGGACCGCCCACCACCGGGTGCTCGTCGTCCTCGACAACGCGCGCAGTGCCGAGCAGGTACGGCCGCTGCTCCCCGGTGCGCCGGAATGCCACGCGATCGTGGCCAGCCGCAACCGGCTCGCCGGCCTCGACGGCGCCACCTCCCTCCCGCTGGACGTGCTGTCCGTGTCCGAGGCGTCCTCGCTCTTCGCCCGGATCGCGGGTGCGGCGAGGGTCTCCGACACCTCCGCGCTGCGCCGCGTCGTGGAGCTGTGCGGCAGCCATCCGCTGACTCTCCAGCTCCTCGCGAGCCGGTTCCGGCACCGGGACACCTGGGATCTGGAGTACGTGGCCGACCGGCTGGCGCGCGCGGGTGACCGGCTGGACGAGTTCGACGAACGGGTGGCCGCCGCCCTGAGACTGTCGTACACCGATCTGGACGCTCCGACGCAACGGCTCTTCCGGCGGCTGGCGTTGCACCCGGGTCCGGACATCACCCTGGAGGCGGCGATCGCGCTGTCCGGGGACGACCCGGACGTGATCCGTCGCGCGGTGGACGCCCTGCTGGACCGTCACCTGCTCGACGAGCCGGTCCGCGACCGTTGCCGACTCCATGATCTGACGCGGGCGTTCGGCAGCCGGCTCGGGCGCCGGGAGGATCCGGAACCGGCCAGGCGGGAGGCTCTGCGGCGGCTGATGGCGTACTACCTCACGGCCGCCGACCGGGCGGACAGGGCCGCGTATCCGCGTCGGCACCGAAGGGCCCTCGGGGCCGGGCTCGTGTCGCCGGACGTTCCTGAGCAGGGCCCGGCGTCCGACGCCGACGGGGCCACGGTGTGGCTCACCGTGGAGCGGGGCAACCTGCTGGCCGTGGCCCGTACGGCCGCCGCCGAGTTCCCGGACTTCGCCGCCCAGTTCCCGCACGTGCTCGCGCACTCCCTCAAGCTCTGGGGCACGCACGACATCACCGCCGAGCTGCACGAGGCGGCGCTCGCCGCGCTGCGCTCCGGCGGTGACCGGGCCGCTCTCGCGCAGATGCTGGTGGAGCGGGCGAGCGTGCTGGCCCGCGAGAACCACAGTGCCGCGCTGGCCGCCGCCACCGAGGCGCTCGGGGTCTTCGGGGAGCTGCGGGACACCCACGGCCTTGCCGACGCCCACTTCGAGATAGGCCGCGCCCATCTCGGGGCGGGCCACGGCGAGGCGTGTCTGGGGCAACTCGAACGGGCCCTGGAGCTCTATCTGCTGGTCGGCGACCGGCACGGGGTGGCCGAGACCCTCAATGTGCAGGGCACGGCGTTGGTGCACCGGGCGGAGTACGCGGAGGCGGGCGACCGGTTCGAGACAATGCTCGCGATCCACCGCGAACTGGGCGATCTCCACGGGGAGGCGATCGCCTGGAACAACCTGGGCGACATCCGGTTTGCCGTGGGGCGGCACGAGGAGGCCCGGGGTTACTACGAGCAGGCCCTGGTGCTCATGCGCCGGGTCGGCGGGAAGAAGGATCTCGCCATCATCGACACCAACCTCGGCGCGGTATATCACGCGACGGGTCAATCGGGCCGGGCTCTCGGTTGTTTTCATCGGGCCCTCGCCAGCCATCGGGCCAGTGGTGACGCGATCGGGGAGATCACGACTCTGATCCGGCTCGGCGAGACCTGCGCGGGGTCGGGACGGACGGAGGACGCGCTGTCCCACTTCGGTGCGGCGGAGGAGGCCGCGCGACGAATTGGCAATTCTTATGAGAGGCAGCGGAGTCTCATCGGGATTGCGGATACGCAGTACGCGATGGGGCGATTGAACACCGCCCTGGAAACTTATCTGCTCGCGCAGGAGATTGCTGATAAATACAGCTATTCCCTGTGCTCGGCGCAGGCCCTCGCGGGAATGTGTCGTACCTGTCTCCGTGTGGGAGACATCGAGTCGGCGCGCGCTCATGCCGAGCGCGCGCTGACGATCTACGGAAGACTCGGAGCGGTGGCCGAGGCTGTTGAGCTGCGGCGGCTGTTCGCCGACTGGGGGGCTACCGGGTCCTGAGGGTCCTTGTGGGAGAGGGGTCCGGCACTCCGGGTATTACCAGATGCAGTCGGCCGCCGCGACGGATACCGAGAGGATGTAGAAGAAGGCCGTGGTGGCTGTGAGCGTGGAAAACGTACGCACTTCTCTCCCGATTCGTGCAAGAGTTTGAATCAAATCCATCAGTGCGATGGATTTCTGCGGATCATAGCCCATCTGGGCGACTGCATGGAATTTATGTGCGAGCGGCGTCGAAACCCTGCCTAAGCATCCGCTTTCCTGTCGCGAGGCAATCCGCCCATCCGTCGGTCCAGTGCCATCGACAGTTCCGCCTCCACCACGCTCTTCGCCAGGGGGCGCAGGCGTTGGAGGTCCTGCGGGGTGCGGTCCTCGGTGAGGACCAGGTCGGTGAACAACTCCGCCAGCGCGTCCGCGTGTTCGCGTACGCGGCGGGCGGCCGCGAGGATGTCCGCGAGCGGGATGCCCTCGCGGACGAGCGCCGCCGAGGTGTCCAGGAGCCGGCGGCTGATGTGGACGATGTCCGTGCCGTCGGTGGCGAGATAGCCGAGGTCCAGGGACGCGGCGAGGTTCTCCGAGGTGGCCTGGCCCGCGAAGACGTCGGCCAGTTCCTCGGGGGAGAGGCGCACCGGGGTCTCCTCGGTGGGCGCGCCGAGCCCCAGCAGTTCGCCCACGTCGCGGCCGTGGTCGAACGCCTCGGCCAGTTCCGCGATGCCGTTGAGGGTGTGGCCGCGCTCCAGGAGGGCGGCGATCGTGCGCAGCCGGGCGAGGTGGTCCTCGTCGTACCAGGCGATGCGGCCCTCGCGGCGCGGTGGCGGGATCAGCTTCCGCTCACGGTAGAAGCGCAGCGTGCGCACGGTGATGCCGGCCTGCTGGGCCAGCTCCTCCATTCGGTACTCCCGCTTGTCCGCCACATCGGCACCCTATGTCGTACCGCCGGTAACTTTCCTGCGCGCAACCCCTACCCATGAGTACGGAGCTGCTCTAGTCTCCCCATTGCGCCAGTGTTCACTGGCGCGGTCGTACGTGGCATGGACGCGGCATGGAGGCATCGGGATGACCGAGCACGAACATGTACGGGTGGCGGTGATCGGCTCCGGTTTCGGCGGGCTGGGAGCCGCCGTGCGGTTGCGCCGCGAGGGCGTCACCGACTTCGTCGTCCTGGAGCGGGCCGACAGCGTGGGCGGGACCTGGCGCGACAACAGCTACCCCGGCTGCGCCTGCGACGTCCCCTCCCACCTCTACTCGTTCTCCTTCGCGCCCAACCCCGACTGGCCGCGCACCTTCTCCGGGCAGGAGCACATCCGCGCCTATCTGGAGCACGTCACCGACACCTTCGGACTGCGGCCGCATCTGCGTCTGAACTCCGAGGTCAAGCTCATGACCTGGGACATCGAGCGACTGCGCTGGGTGATCGAGACCAGCAGCGGCACCCTCACCGCCGACCTCGTCGTGTCCGCCACCGGGCCGCTCTCCGACCCCAAGGTGCCGGACGTCCCCGGCCTCGACACCTTCCCCGGCAAGGTCTTCCACTCGGCCCGCTGGGACCACGACTACGACCTGCGCGGCAAGCGGGTCGCGATGATCGGCACCGGGGCCTCGGCCATCCAGATCGTGCCGGCGATCCAGCCCGAGGTCGCGAAGCTCACCCTCTTCCAGCGCACCCCGCCCTGGGTGATGCCGCGCATGGACCGGGCCGTCAGCGGCGCCGAGCGCCTGCTGCACCGGACGCTGCCCGTCACGGCCCGGCTGCGCCGCGGACTCCTGTGGGGCATCCGGGAGTTGCAGGTCCAGGCGTTCACCAAGCGTCCGAACGAGCTGGGGCTGGTCGAGCAGATCGCCAGGCGGAACATGTACCGCGCCATCAAGGATCCGCGGCTCAGGACCAAACTCACCCCGTCCTACCGCATCGGCTGCAAGCGCATCCTGCTGTCCAGCACGTACTACCCGGCCCTCGCGAAGCCCAATGTGGACGTCGTCGCCAGCGGACTGCGCGAGATCCGCGGCTCTACCGTCGTCGCCGCCGACGGCACCGAGGCCGAGGTCGACGCGATCGTCTTCGGTACGGGGTTCCACGTCACCGACATGCCCATCGCCGACCGGGTCGTCGGCGTGGAGGGCCGGACGCTCGCCGAGGCGTGGTCGGCGTCCGGCATGCGGTCCCTGCGGGGCGCGACCGCCGCCGGGTTCCCCAACTGGATGACGATCATCGGCCCCAACACGGGTCTCGGGAACTCCAGCATGATCCTGATGATCGAGTCCCAGCTGAACTACCTGGCCGACTACGTACGGCAGTTGAACGTGCTCGGCGGCCGGGCCGCACTCGACGCACGCCCCGGCGCGGTCGACGCCTGGAACGACCGCGTCCAGAAACGCATGGAGCGCACGGTCTGGTCCACCGGCGGCTGCAACAGCTGGTACCTCGACGAGAACGGCGTCAACACGACCGTCTGGCCGGGTACGACCACGGAGTTCCGCGGCGCGACACGGCACGTGGACCTGGCGGAGTACGACCTGATCCGCCCACCCGCGCCCGCACCGGCGCCCACACCCGAACCCGAACTCGTACCGGCATCGGCCGCGCAGCCCGCGAAACCGGCCGCCCGTACCCAGAAGAAGGCCGAGGCAGAAGCATGAGCCGACTGACGCGCGAGGCCGCCGGCCCCTACGCGCCGCCCGTCCCCGCGCGCGAGCTGACGGCGGTCTCCGCCGACGGGGCGCGGCTGCACGTCGAGGTGCACGGAGCCGTGGACGACCCGGCCGCCCCCGCGGTGGTGCTCGCGCACGGCTGGACGTGCTCGACCGCCTTCTGGGCGGCGCAGATACAGGAACTCGCCGCCGAACACCGGGTGATCGTCTACGACCAGCGCGGGCACGGGCGCAGCCCCGCGAGCCCCGCGTGCAGCACGGACGGGCTCGCCGACGACTTGGAGGCGGTGCTCGCGGCCACCCTCGCGCCGGGCGAGAAGGCCGTTCTCGCCGGGCACTCCATGGGCGGGATGACGCTCATCGCCGCGTCCGAACGGGCCGGGTTCCGCGAACACGCCGCCGCCGTACTCCTGTGCAGCACGGGCAGTTCGCGGCTGGTCGCCGAGTCGCTCGTACTCCCGATGCGGGCCGGGCGGTCGCGTACCTGGCTGACCAAGCAGATCCTCGGGTCGCGGGCGCCGCTCGGGCCGGTCACACCGCTCGCCCGGCGGATCCTCAAGTACGGGACCATGGGCCCCGGTTCGGCGCCGGCCATGGTCGACGCGTGCGCGCGGATCGTGCACGCGTGTCCCCGGCAGGTGCGCCACTCCTGGTCGAAGGTGCTCGACCTGCTCGATCTCGACCACGCGGTACGGGAGTTGCGGGTCCCCGCCGAGGTCGTGGTCGGTACGGCCGACCGGCTCACGCCCGCCGTGCACGCGCGCTCCCTGGTCGCCGCGCTGCCGCACTGCGTGGGCTCCACCGAGCTGCCCGGCATCGGGCACATGACCCCCATCGAGGCACCTGACCTGGTCACCACCCGGATCCGTGCACTCGTCGCCACATACGCAGTGATCAAGGAGGGCGCATGAGCAGGGTCGGACTTCAAGGACAGGTCGCCGTCGTCACGGGAGCCGCGCGGGGCGTCGGGGAACTCCTCGCCCGCAAGCTCTCCGCCCGCGGCGCCACCGTCGCGCTCGTCGGCCTTGAACCCGAGGAACTGAAGGGCGTCTCCGAACGGCTGCACGGCGAGAGCGGGTACTGGCACGCCGACGTCACCGACCACGAGGCCATGGCCGAGGTCGCGCGCGAGGTGAAGGCGCGGTTCGGGAAGGTCGACATCGTCGTCGCCAACGCCGGTGTCGCCAACGGCGGTCCGTTCGTCGACTCCGACCCGGTGGCCTGGCGGCGGGTCATCGAGGTGAACCTCATCGGTTCGGCCGTCACCGCCCGGGCCTTCCTGCCCGTCCTCCAGGAGAGCCGCGGCTATCTGCTCCAGATCGCCTCGCTCGCCGCGATCACGCCCGCGCCGATGATGAGTGCGTACTGCGCGTCCAAGTCCGGTGTCGAGGCGTTCGCGCACAGCCTGCGGGCCGAGGTCGGCTACCAGGGCGTACGCGTCGGGGTCGGCTATCTCTCCTGGACCGACACCGACATGGTGCGCGGGGCCGACCAGGACGACGTCATGCGGGAGTTGCGCCAGCGGCTGCCGTGGCCCGCCAACAAGACGTACCCGCTGGGGCCGGCCGTCGACCGGATCGTCGCCGGGATCGAGCGGAGGTCCAGTCATGTGTACGGGCAGTGGTGGCTGCGCGGGATGCAGGGGGTACGGGGCTATCTCCCCGCGCTCATCGGGACGGTCGGGCAGCGGGAGATGCGGCGGTTCGCACCGAGGCTGGGGAGCGTCGGTACGGGGCTCGTCGGTGCAGGTGGGGAGGCTGATCAGGCCGGGCGGGACACGGTGCGTCACCGACCGTGACTGACCGAAATGCGCGTGATGTCCGTGCGTGTCACTCTGGTCGAGGCCCAACCCCCTCACCCACAACGGGAGTGAACCTCATGGCCATGAAGGACCAGTTCCAGGACAAGGCCGAAGAACTTCAGCGCACCGCGAAGCAGAAGCTCGGCGAGCGTCGTGACCAGGCGGGCGAGCGTGGGCAGCAGATGCCCGAGCGTGAGCGGCCCGCCGAGCGGGAGCGGCCGGATCGTGAGCGGCCGGAGCGGCGTTCGCCTGAAGGTGCGCGGCAGCGGCTGGACGAGTTCGACGTCTGAGACGTGCGACTCGGTTGAGCTGACGCTCTGTTCAGCCTTCAGCCTTCAGCCTTCAGCCTTCGGCCTTGGCCGGAATTGACGTGGGGTGCCCTCTTCTCTGGGGCGCCCCACGTTTTTTGTCGCCTGCGGGCCGGTGGGGGCTGGCCGCGCAGTTCCCCGCGCCCCTAAGGGGCTCCGCCCCTCAAAGACGAAAAGATTGCGCAGTTCCCCGCGCCCCTAAAAACCAAAAGCCTGCGCCGTTCCCCGCGCCCCTGAGGGGGTGCCCCGTAGGGGCGCGGGGAACTGCGCGATCCGCCCCCGCCGGGCCGCAGGTTGGAGTGAAACGGTCAGCGCCCCCGCCGAGGGGCAGGGTCAGGGTCGGGGCGGCAGGCGCGGCCGGGACCTGTCGGGAAGGTCCGTGTACGGCGGCGGCGTGGCCGCCGGATGCAGGGCCAGGAGGTCCAACGCCAACCGCACCGCGTCGTCCAACTGCGCATGCCGCCCCTCCGCCCAGTCCAGCGGAGTCCGCAGCACCTCCAGATCAGGACAGACCCCGTGGTTCTCCACGGACCACCCGTACGCGTCGAACCACGCCGCGTTCATCGGAACCGTGATGACCGACCCGTCCCCCAGCTCATGGCGCCCGGTCATCCCGACCACCCCGCCCCACGTGCGCAGCCCCACCACCGGCCCCAGTTTCAGCAGTTTGAAGGCCGCCGTGATCATGTCCCCGTCCGAGGAGGTCATCTCGTCGGCGAGGGCGACCACGGGCCCGCGCGGGGCGTTGGACGTGTACGACACCGGCTGCGCGTTACGGGTCAGGTCCCAGCCCATGATCGTACGGGTGAGCTTCTCGATGACCAGTTCGCTGATGTGGCCGCCCGCGTTGCCGCGTACGTCGACGATGAGCGCGGGCCGTGACACCTCCATGCGCAGATCGCGGTTGAACTGGGCCCAGCCCGAGCCGCCCATGTCGGGGATGTGCAGGTAACCGCACCGGCCGCCACTCAACTCCCGTACCACGGCACGCCGTTTCGCCACCCAGTCCTGGTAGCGCAGCGGCCGCTCGTCGACGAGGGGGACCACCGCCACCCGGCGCGAACACCCCGAGCCCTCCGAGCCTCCCGCGCCCCCCGAGCTTCCCACGCTCCCCGAGCCCTCCGCCGGGGTGAACGTCAGCTCCACCGTCGTACCGCCCGCCCCCGCGAGCAGCGGGAACGGACCGGTGACCGGGTCCACCGGCCGCCCGTCCACATGCGTCAGCCGCGCGCCCTCGCGGATGCCCGTACCGGCCAGCGGGGAACGCGCCTTGGAGTCGGAGGAGTCGCCGGGCAGGATGCGTTTGAGCAACCAATTGCCCTCCCTGCAGGCGAAGTTGGCGCCCAGCAGGCCCTGGGGCCGCTGATAGTGCGGCGGCCCCTCGTTGCGGCGCGCGGCGACCACGTACGCGTGCGAGGTGCCCAGTTCGCCCAGCACCTCGCGGAGCAGGTCCGCGAACTCGTCGGGGGACGCGACCCGTTCGACCAGCGGACGGTACTGGTCCAGCACGCCCGGCCAGTCGATGCCGCACATGCCCGGTTCCCAGAAGTACGCGTGGATGAGGCGGCCCGCCTCGGCGTACGCCTGCCGCCATTCCGCGGCCGGGTCGACCTCGTGCAGGATGCGGCGCAGATCGATCCAGACGGTCGAGTCGCCGTCACCCGGCTCGGTGGACGGGACGGCCCGCAGTTCTCCCTCGTCGACCACGACGAGCCGGCTGCCGTCGCCGCTGGGCGCGAACCAGTCGAGATGGTCGACGAGTTCGGACTTCTTCGCCTTGGAGAGGTTGAAGTGCTCCAGGGTCGGCCGGCCGCTGGTGTCGTCCGGGTTCGCGAACGTCTCGCCGAGCGCCCCCGAGATCGGCCAGCGCAGCCAGACGAGCCCGCCGCCCGCGACCGGGTACAGCGCCGAGTACTTGGAGGCCGTGACCGGGAACGGCGTCACCCGGCTCTCCAGCCCCTCGGTCTCGACGGTCACCGTGCCGGCCCCCGCACCCCCGTCCCCACCCCCCTCCTCGTCCAGACCGCCGGCCGCCGGACGGCCCTCGGGGGTCAGCGCGAACGGGGACGGGGTCGCCGAGGACAGCGGTACGAGGTACGGGCGGCAGCCCAGCGGGAAGGAGAGGTCGCCGGTGTGGACGTCGTACACCGGGTCGAAGCCGCGCCAGGAGAGGAAGGCGAGGAAGCGGCCGTCGCGGGTGAAGACCGGGTTCTCGTCCTCGAAGCGGCCGTTGGTGACGTCGACGACCGTGCGGGCGCCCGGCCCGTCGATCCGCGCCAGCTTGATCTGGCGGAGCGTGCGGCCGATTCCCGGATGGGACCAGGTCAGCCAGGTCCCGTCGGGGGAGAAGGCGAGGTCGCGCACGGGCCCGTTGACGGACCGCACGAGCTCCGTGACCGCCCCCTCGTCCTCCTCGCTCCCCTCGTCGTTCTCGCCCACGGTGAGCAGCAGCAGTCGGCCGTCGTGCGAGGCGATCGCCAGCCGTTCGCCCTTCGGGTCGGAGACGAGTTCCAGGACGCGGCCCAGTTCCCCCGCGGCCAGCCGGCGGGGCTCGCGCGCGCCCGTCGCGCGGGGCAGGTACGCGATCTCGACGGCGTCCTCGCCCTCCGCGTCCGTCACGTACGCCACCTGCCCGCCGGAGCCGAGCATCTCGGGCAGCCGGACGCGGACGCCCGGGGTGTCGGCGATGGTGCGGGCCGGGCCGTCGCGGTGCGTGAGCCAGTACAGGCTGCCGCGGACGACGACCGCGCCGGCCCGGCCCGTCTCGTCCACGGAGATCCCGTCGACGTGCTGGGCGGCCGGCACCTGGTAGGGGCGGCGGCCCGCGCGCGGCCCGCCGAGCCGTACGTCGAGGCGGCGGGGCCGGGCGTCCGCGGCCAGGTCGTCGACGATCCACACCTGACCCGCGCACTGGTAGACGACCCGGTCGCCGTCGCTGGACGCGTGCCGGGCGTAGAAGGCGTCGTGGTCGGTGTGGCGCCGCAGCCCGGAGCCGTCGTGCAGGCACGAGTACAGATTGCCGACGCCCTCGTGGTCGGAGAGGAAGGCGATCCGGTCGCCGACGAACATCGGCGAGTCCAGATGCCCGTCCAGGTCGGCGAGGAGACGCTGCCCGTGCAGCCAGAGCCGCCCGGTGGCGCCGCCGCGGTAGCGCTTCCAGGCGGCGGGCTCGTGCGGGGGCGTACCGGTGAGGAGCAGCGTCCTGCGCTCGCCGTCGAAGTCCGCGACCGCGATGTCGGAGACCGGGCCCCACGGGAGCTTGCGGCCGGGGCCGCCGTCGACCGGCACGCTGTAGGCCCAGGTGAAGTAGGAGAAGGGCTCACCGTGCGAGGCGACGGCGAGGATCTCGCAGGTGCCCTCCGCGTCGGGGGGCGACCAGCCGCAGACCTGGGTGTCGGCGTTGCCCCAGTAGGTGAGCCGCCGGGCCGGACCGCCGTCGACCGGGGCCAGCTGGATCTCCGGCACGAGACTGCGCCAGGACGTGTACGCGAGATGCCGCCCGTCGGGGGAGAAGCGCGGGTGGCTGACCTTGGTCCGGTCGACGGTCACCCGCCAGGCACGGCCGGGCCCGTCGAGGGGCGCCACCCAGAGATCGTCCTCGGCGACGAAGCAGAGCCGGTCCCCGCTGAGATGCGGGAACCGCAGATAGGAGCCGGAGCCACCGCCCGCCCCGGCTCCGGCCCCGGCCGCTTCTTCATCCCCGTACCGGGTCCCGTTCTCGCTCTCGTCGCTCACCCACCCATGCTTTTCCGGTGGGCGGGGCCCGGCAACTCGTGGTTCCGGACGGACGCGTGACCCACCACACGTACGAAACGGTTTCGTTTCGTTGACGCGCAGGGTATCTTCAAAGGAGTACGAGACAGTTTCGTTCGAGCGGAAGCGGTGAATGGGATGGCTGAGACAGCAACGACGCGTCGCAGCCGGCTCACGCCCGAGCGCGAGGCCGAGCTGTACGAGGCCGTCCTCGACCTGCTCCGGGAGGTCGGTTACGACTCCCTGACCATGGACGCCGTGGCGACCCGCACCCGGTCCAGCAAGGCCACGCTCTACCGCCAGTGGGGCGGCAAGGCCGAACTGGTCGCCAGGTCGGTCCGGCACCACAAACCGGTCGGCATCGCCGTCGTGGACACCGGCACCCTGCGGGGTGACCTCCACGCGATGACGACCCGCCAGGACGACTGCGAGATGGAGCAGAACTCCTCTCTGATGCGCGCCCTGGGGACGGCGGTCCACTCGAACCCCGATCTGCTGGCCGCCCTGCGGGAGTGGCTGGTCGAGCCGGAACTGGAAGAGATGCGCCAGGTGGTGCAGCGTGCCGTCGACCGCGGCGAGGTCCGTGCGGACAACCGCGCGATCGACTACGTGCTGCACATGATCATCGGGGCTGTGGTGGCCCGGACGATGATCGACAACGAGCCACCGACCCAGGCCTTCCTGTCCTCGTACATCGACGCAGTGGTCGTCCCCGCCCTCGTCGCCTGACCCCACCCCACCCTTCCGAGAACCTCCGAGAACTCCCGAGAACCGGCACCGCACCACCGCGCCCTACCCCGCCCTGCCCTCTTCTCCCCTCCCCTCCCCTCTCCTCACGCACCTGACGCGACCGCTCACGTCGTCGGGCCGATGATCCCTGCCCTGATGCCGGCGCCGATGCCAGCCATCGCCCTCCGCGCCACCGGGGCATCACCGAGCCGCATCACCGACCTGCATCACCGACCTGATCGGGAGTACGCCCCCGTGGCAACGTTCCTCTACAAACTCGGCCGCCTCGCCTTCAGGCGACGGCACTTCGTCGTCCTGATATGGGTGGCGCTGCTGACGCTCGCGGGCGTCGGAGCGGCCTCCGCGCCCGCCGCGGGCACGACCTCCTTCTCCATCCCCGGCACCGAGGCGCAGAAGGCCTTCGACCTGCTGGAACAGCGTTTCCCCGGCGCCAGCGCCGACGGAGCGACCGGGCGCATCGTCTTCAAGGCGCCCGAGGGCCAGAAGATGACGGACGCCGACAACAAGGCGACCGTCGCGAAGACGGTCAAGGCACTGGGCGACGGCTCCGAGGTCGTCTCCGTCACCGACCCGTACACGACGAACGCCGTGAGCAAGGACGGCACGGTCGCCTACACCTCCGTGCGGTACGACGCCCCCGGCATGGAACTCGCGGACTCGACCAGGGACGCCCTTGAGGCGGCCGGGGAGTCGGCCCGGGACACGGGCCTGACGGTCGACGTCGGCGGCGACGCGCTGGAGGCCGGGGCGGAGATGGGCGCGACCGGCGAGATCATCGGCCTCGCCCTCGCCGCGGTCGTCCTCGTCGTCACCCTGGGTTCGCTGGTCGCGGCCGGACTGCCGCTGCTGACGGCGATCATCGGCGTCGGCATCGGCGTCTCCACCATCACTGCGCTCGCCAACGCGCTCGACCTCGGCGACACCACCTCGACGCTCGCGCTGATGATCGGCCTCGCGGTCGGTATCGACTACGCGCTGTTCATCGTCTCCCGCTACCGGGCTGAACTGGCCGAGGGCCGCGACCGCGAGGAGGCGGCGGGCCGCGCCACCGGCACCGCCGGCTCGGCGGTCGTCTTCGCCGGCCTCACGGTGGTCATCGCCCTGGCGGGCCTCGCGGTCGTCAACGTCCCGATGCTCACCAAGATGGGCCTCGCCGCGGCGGGCACGGTCGTGGTCGCCGTCCTCATCGCGCTGACCATGATCCCCGCGATGCTCGGCTACGCGGGCAGGAAGATCCGCCCGGCGGACGAGAAGCGCAAGGACAAGGACAAGGACAAGAACAAGGTCGAGGGCACCGGCACCGGCACCGGCACTTCGGGGAAGCCGGCCAGGCCCAACATGGGCACCCGCTGGGCGAGCTTCGTCATCCGCCGACCGGCGGCCGTACTCCTGCTCGGCGTCGTCGGCCTCGGCGTGATCGCCGTACCGGCCACCCAGCTGGAACTGGGCCTGCCCGACGACGGCTCGCAGCCGACGTCCACGACGCAGCGCCGGGCGTACGACCTGCTGTCGGAGGGCTTCGGCCCCGGCTTCAACGGTCCCCTGATGATCGTGGTCGACGCCAAGGAAGCCGCCGACCCGACGGCCGCCTTCACCGCCGTGACGGACGGCATCAAGGGCCTCAAGGACGTCGTGACGGTCACCCCGGCGACCCCCAACAAGGCGGGCGACACCGCGACGATCACGGTGATCCCGGACTCCAAGCCGTCCTCGACGCAGACCGAGGACCTGGTGCACGCCATCCGCGCCCAGAGCGCCGACATCAAGGCGGACACGGACGCGGAGGTGCTGGTCACCGGCACCACGGCGATGAACATCGACTTCTCCCAGAAGCTCAACGACGCGCTGGTCCCGTACCTCGCCCTGGTGGTGGGCCTCGCCTTCCTCCTCCTGATCGTGGTCTTCCGCTCGATCCTGGTCCCGCTCAAGGCGGCGCTCGGCTTCCTGCTGAGCGTGCTCGCCGCGCTCGGCGCGGTGGTCGCGGTCTTCCAGTGGGGCTGGCTGGCCGGACTGATCGGCGTCGAGGAGACCGGCCCGATCATGTCGATGATGCCGATCTTCATGGTGGGTGTGGTCTTCGGCCTGGCGATGGACTACGAGGTGTTCCTCGTGACCCGTATGCGGGAGGCGTTCGTGCACGGGGAGTCCCCGAGCCAGGCGGTGGTGACCGGCTTCCGGCACAGCGCCCGCGTCGTGGTCGCGGCGGCGATCATCATGATGGCGGTCTTCGGCGGCTTCATCGGCGCGAGCGACTCGATGATCAAGATGATCGGCTTCGGCCTCGCGATCGCCGTCTTCTTCGACGCGTTCGTGGTCCGCATGGCGATCGTCCCGGCGGTGCTGGCCCTGCTCGGCAAGCGGGCCTGGTGGCTCCCGAAGTGGCTGGACCGGGCCCTGCCGAACGTGGACGTCGAGGGCGAGGGCCTGAAGGCGCTGGACGCCGACCGCCCGACGACCTCGCCGGACGAGGACCGGGAACTGGTCCGCGCCTGACAGGTCGGCCACGCATGACCAGCCGGTGAGGGGCCCGTGGGGACGGGAGCCCCTCACCGGCTTCCGCTCTGCCGGCCGGTCCGCGGTCCGTGCCGCACAACTCGTTCGCCTGCCTCGTACACGCACCGCTAGCGTGCCGTGTATGACGACGAGCGCCACTGACGGCACAGAAGAGTCCGGAGCCAACCCCCGTTTCGCCGAGGCCGTGCGGAAGCTGGGTCTCGACGACCTGCTCCCGCGCATCCGCCGCTTCCCGGAGGCGACCCGCACCGCCGCCGAGGCCGCCACGGCGCTCGGCTGCGAACTCAGCGAGATCTGCAAGTCGTTGATCTTCGCCGCGGACGGCGTCCCGGTCCTCGTCCTCATGGACGGCTCGTCCCGCGTGGACCTCGACCTCGTACAGCACGCGCTGGGCGCCGAGAAGGTCACCCGGGCCAGGGCGGACCTCGTACGCGAGACGACGGGGTACTCGATCGGTGGCGTGCCCCCCTTCGGACACCGCAGCAAGACCCGTGTCCTGGCGGACCGTTCACTGCTGGACCACGACATCGTGTGGGCCGCCGCGGGCACCCCGTACTCCGTGTTCCCGATGGCCCCGAGGACCCTGATCGACCACGCCGGCGGCACCCTGGTGGATGTCCGCGAGCAGTCCGCGTGACCCCGCTGGTCACCGCGGCCGTCCTGGCCGCGGCGGTCACCCACGCCGGCTGGAACGCGCTGGCCCACCACATCACCGACAAACTGGTCGGGTTCACGCTGATAGCGGGCGGGGGCGCGCTCATCGGCTTCGCCATGGTGCCGTTCGTCCCGTTCCCCGCCGCGGAGGCCTGGCCGTACCTGATCGTCTCGGCGGTCATCCACGTCGCGTACTACGTCCTCCTCATGCGCTCCTTCCGGCTGGGCGACTTCGGCCAGGCCTACCCCATCGCGCGCGGCACCGCGCCCCTGGTGGTCACCCTGCTCGCCGCGCTCTTCGCCCACGAGGTGCCCGACGGCTGGGCGGCAGCGGGCATCGCCGTGTCGTGCGCGGGACTGACCGGGGTCGCCCTGTGGGGCCTGCGCGGGAAGCGGCCGAACTGGGCGGCGATCGTCGCGGCGCTCGCGACCGGCCTGACCATCGCCGCGTACACGGTCGTGGACGGCCTGGGCGTACGCGCCTCGGGCTCCTCCCTCGCCTACATCGCCTGGCTGATGGCGGTGGAGGGCGTGGCGGTTCCGGCATACGCCCTCCACCGCTGGCGCGGCGAACTCCTCGCCGTACTGCGCCCGTTCGCAGCGGTGGGCCTCCTCGGCGCCGCCCTGTCCGTCGCCGCGTACGGCCTGGTCCTCTGGGCCCAGACCCGAGCGGAACTGGCCCCGGTCGCGGCCCTGCGAGAATCGTCGATCATCGTCGGCGCCGCCATAGGAGCCGTCTTCTTCAAGGAACGCTTCGGCGCACCACGCATCGCGGCGGCGGGCCTGCTGGTGGTGGGCATAGGCCTGATGCTGCACGCGGGTTAGCCCCCTCAGGGGCGAGGGGAACTGCGCGGCCGGCCCACACCGGCCCGGCAGCCGACACACGACCCGCCGTACACGGAACCCGTGTGCACCACGTGCGCGCTGCACGACTCGTGTCTGCGGGCTCTACGCCCCCAACACCCCCCGCACCGCCCGTACAAGCGCCTGCGCCCGTGGATCCGCCGTGACCGTCTTGCGGAAGCCGTTCGTCACGTAGGCGAACGCCGTGCCCGAGTCGGGGTCGGCGAAGCCCAGGGAGCCGCCTCGGCCCGGGTGGCCGAAGGAACCGGGGGACAGGAACGGGGACGCCGAGCCGTGCAGCATGTAGCCGAGGCCGAAGCTCGTGTTGATCACCAGGACGCGGTCCGGGCCCGCCGACTCCTCCGTGCGGGCCGCGGCCAGCGTCGCCGGGGTGAACAGCCGGGCTCCGCCGTCCACTTCGCCGATCAGGGACGCGTAGAAGCGGGCCAGCCCGTCCGCCGTCGCGATGCCGTTCGTCGCGGGGAGCGCCGCCGCCCGGTACGCCGGGTCGTTCTGGTCCGGGAACGGGGTGATCGCCGCGAAGGCCCGCCGGGTGAGGGAGTCCGGGTCCTCGTAGGCCTGAACCACCGACTGTTTCGGGCGGGCCCGCAGGCCCCCGTCGCCGGCCGGGGTCTCTATGCGTCCCACCCTGCCGACCCGGGCCGCCTCCCGCTCCGGCAGCCCGACCCACAGGTCCGCGCCCACCGGGCCCGCGATCTCCCGCGCGATCCAGTCGCCGATGCCGTCGCCCGTGACGCGCCGCAGCAGCTCGCCGGTCAGCCAGCCGTACGTCAGCGCGTGGTAGCCGTGGTCCGTGCCGGGCTCCCACACCGGGGCCTGCCGGGCGACCGCCTCGGCGCCCCGCAGCGGGTCCAGCGACTCCTCGGGGGTGAGCGGGTGGTCCAGGACCGGCAGTCCGGCCCGGTGCGAGAGCACGTGCCGGACCAGCACCCGCTCCTTGCCCGCCGCCTTGAACCCGGGCCAGTACTCGCCCACCGGCGCGTCCAGGTCCAGCAGACCCCGCTGGTGCAGGAGCAGCAGAGCGGCAGCCGCGACCCCCTTCGTCGCCGAGCGCACGATCTGCGCGGTGTCGCGCGCCCACGGCTCCGCGCCGTCGATGTCCTTCGTGCCCGCCCACAGGTCGACGACCTTGTGGCCGTCGCGGTACACGGCCACCGCCGCGCCCCGGTCCCCGAGCGTCTCGAAGTCCCGTACGAACGCCGCCTCGACCGGCTCGAAGCCCTCGGCCACTGAGCCGTTCACCTTCACCACGTCCGTACCCTTCGCCGCGCCAGCGTCACGCGCCCATTGTCACCGAGCGCGGATCGAAGCCGAACGGCAGCTCCAGGCGGTGCTCCCGCATCAGCTCCTCGTCCGAGAGCAGTTCACCGGTGCGGCCGTCCGCCGCGATCACGCCGTCGCTGAGGATCAGGGCACGGGGGCACAGTTCGAGCGCGTACGGCAGATCGTGCGTGACCATCAGCACGGTCACGTCCAACGAGCGCAGGATGTCCGCGAGTTCACGCCGTGAGGCGGGGTCGAGGTTGGAGGACGGCTCGTCGAGGACGAGGATCTCCGGCTCCATCGCCAGCACGGTCGCGACGGCCACCCGGCGCCGCTGCCCGAAGGAGAGATGGTGCGGGGGACGGTCCGCGAAGGCCTCCATGCCGACCTGTTCGAGCGCGGTGCGCACCCGCGCCTCCAGCTCGGCCCCCTTCAGCCCGGCGGACGCGGGCCCGAACGCCACGTCCTCGCGCACGCTCGGCATGAAGAGCTGGTCGTCCGGGTCCTGGAAGACGATGCCGACCTTCCGCCGGATCTCCGCCATGTGCTTCTTGCCGACGGGCAGCCCGGCGACCGTCACCGTCCCGGCGCCGCCGGTCAGGATGCCGTTGAGGTGGAGCACGAGGGTCGTCTTGCCGGCGCCGTTCGGGCCGAGCAGGGCCACGCGCTCGCCCCGGCCGACCGTGAAGTCCACACCGAAGAGGGCCTGATGCCCGTCGGGGTAGGCGAAGGCCAGCCCGGCCACATCGAGCGAGGGGGCGGGGGAGGGGAGCGGCGGAGGCGAGTTCACAGGGTCCATCCCAGCAGACATACGACGAGTGCGGCGCACGGCAGGGCGAAGGCGTACGACCACTGCGCGCGCGACGCGGTCACCTCGTCGATGACCGGCATCGAACCGGTGTAGCCACGGCTGACCATGGCCAGGTGCACCCGTTCCCCGCGTTCGTAGGAGCGGATGAACAGGGCGCCCGCGGACTTGGCGAGCACGCCCCAGGAGCGGACGCCACGGGCCTCGAAGCCCCGCGACTCCCGCGCGATCCGCATCCGCCGCATCTCGTCCGCGATGACGTCCCCGTACCGGATCATGAAGGACGCGATCTGTACGAGCAGGGGTGGCAGCCGCAGGCGCTGGAGCCCCAGGAGGAGCTCGCGCAGCTCGGTCGTCGAGGCGAGGAGCACGGACGCGGCGACCCCGAGCGTGCCCTTGGCGAGGACGTTCCAGGCGCCCCACAGGCCGTTCACGCTGAGGGAGAGCCCGAGCACGTCGACCCGCTCGCCCTGCGCCACGAACGGCATCAGCACGGCGAAGGCCACGAACGGCACCTCGATCAGCAGCCGCTTCAGTACGAAGCCGGCGGGGACGCGGGCCGCGTACGCCACGCCCGCCAGCAGCAACGCGTACAGCCCGAAGGCCCACATCGCCTCGCGCGGGGTCGAGACGACGACCAGGACGAAGGCGAAGACGGCGGCGAGCTTGGTGTGCGGCGGCAGACCGTGCACGGGCGAGTGTCCGTGCCGGTAGAGCCGGTGCGCGTGGCCTGCTCCCATGTCAGACGGACTCGCCGACCTGGGAGGGCCCGCTCTGGTTCTCGGGCGTACGGCGCCTGCGGACGGCCCAGAAGACGCCCGTGCCCGCGACGACCGTGACGCCCACGCCGATCACGCCCGCGAGGCCGCCGGAGATCCGGCTGTTCGTCAGGCCTTCGACGCCGTAGTCGGCGAGCGGGGAGTCCGCGGCGGCGTGGTCCTCGACCTTGGCGTCGATGCCCTTGTCGGAGGCGACCTTCTCCAGCCCGTCGGGGTTCGCCGAGGCGTAGAAGCTGACGAACCCGGCGAGAACGAGGGAGGTGGCGAGCCCCGCCAGCCACACCCTGCGGTGGGACCGGGCGGCGACGGGGACGGGCTCGGCGGCGGGGGTGTCGACCAGTTCGCCGTTGACCCGCAGCTTCAGGGGCGCGGTCAGCCCGCGGGCCCCGTACACGAGGTCCGGTCGTACGGCGATGACGGCGCCGACCGTGAGCGCGGTGATCGCGGCCTCACCGATGCCGATGAGGACGTGGACGCCGACCATGGCGGTGAAGACCTGCCCGATCGGGACGTCCGTGGTGCCCCCGACCGCGTAGATCAGGGTGAAGGCCACAGCGGCGGCAGGGACGGAGATCACAGCGGCGACGAACGCCGAGACGGTAATGGACCGACGCTTCCTGGGCAGGAGTTTCACGAGGCCGCGGAAGACGGCGTAGGCCACGACCGTGGTGACCACCGCCATGTTCGTGATGTTCACGCCCAGCGCGGTGAGGCCGCCGTCCGCGAAGAGGATGCCCTGCATGAGGAGCACGACGGAGACGCACAGGACCCCGGTGAAGGGGCCCACGAGTATCGCGGCGAGCGCGCCTCCGAGCAGATGTCCGCTGGTCCCGGCCGCGACCGGGAAGTTCAGCATCTGCACGGCGAAGATGAACGCGGCGACCAGTCCCGCGAGCGGGGCCGTACGTTCGTCCAGTTCACGGCGGGCGCCGCGCAGGCTCACCGCGACCGCCGTGGCGGCCACGGCTCCGGCGGCGACGGAGACGGGCGCGTTGATGAATCCGTCTGGCACGTGCATGCAGGGCTCCGCTTCCGGGGGCAGGCCGACTGGCGATAACCGTTCGATGATAGTGGCTTAATGCGAACAGCTTGCAAGAGCGAGGTGGCCCCGAATACGACTACGACTCAGCTGGGAGTGCATATCGGAAAATATGCGACATTAGATAAGTATCGGTTCAAAGAGGGAGCGATCGATGTCCGCCGTTGAGCAGTACGCGCGCGCCCACATCGTGACGGACGAGGTGCAGGATCCGCCCGCCGTGCCGGTGGCCCTTCGATACGACCCGGAGGCCGACCCCCGACGGGTGCACATCATGCTGCCCGGCCACCACGAGTGGGTCTTCGCCCGCGACCTGCTCGAACAGGGGCTGCGGTCGCCGGCCGCCGCCGGTGACGTACGCATCTGGCCCTGCGGCCGGGTCCAGGCCGTCATGGAGTTCCACTCGGCGAAGGGGGTGGCGGTCGTGCAGTTCGAGGCGAAGACGCTGATCCGCTTCCTGCGCCGGACGTACACGGCCACCCCCGTGTCGTCGAACTGAACCGGCCGCGCCGACCGGTTCGGTCGCCCCGACCGGTTCAGCCGCCCAGGAGGGGCCGTGCTCCCGCCGACGGCGGCCGTACGCCGGTCGGCTGCGGCCGTACGCCCGCCGACAACGGTCGTACGCCGGTCGGCAGCCGCCGTGTGCCGGTCGGCTGCCGCAGTGTCCCGGTCAGCTGCCCGCCTTCAGCAGCGCCGCCACGATGGGACCTGCCGTCTCGCCGCCGTGGCCGCCCTGCTGGACCACGCCCGCAGCTGCCAGATCGCCCTTCCAGGCCGTGAACCAGCCGTTGGGCTTCTTCTGGTTGTCGACCTCCGCGGAGCCGGTCTTGGCCCCGAAGTCCGGGCCGAGCCCGGCCATGGCCTCCGCCGCCGTACCGGCCGCGGCCGTGTACTGCAGGAGTTCCTTGAGCTGGGCCTGGGTGTCGGCCGACAGCGAGCGGGACCCCTTCGCGAGCGTCCGGTCGTCGACGGTCGGAGACACCAGATAGGGCTGGCGGAACGTGCCCGTCTTGGCCGTGGCGACGACCGACGCCATGTTCAGCGGGTTCATCCGCACCCCGCCCTGCCCGATCAGCGAGGCCGCCTTCTGCGCCTGCGACTGCACCGGCACCGAGCCGTCGAAGGTCGGCACCCCGATCGCCCAGTTGTCCATGCCGAGGCCGAACACCTGCTGGGCCTGCTTGGTCAGAGCGTCGTCGCTCAGCTTCTTGGCCTGGCTGATGAAGGCCGTGTTGCAGGAGCGAGCGAAGCTCGCCTTGAACGTGCCGCCCTTGATCTCGAACTTGTCGTCGTTCTGGAACTTCCAGCCGCCGTACGTCGAGTACTTGGGGCAGGGGTGCTCCTTGTTCACCGACGCGAGCCCCTTCTCGATGAGCAGCGAGGCCGTGACGATCTTCATCGTCGAGCCGGGGGCCAGCGAGCCCTGGAACGCGGTGTTGAAGCCGTGCCCCGAGTTCGCGACGGCCAGGATCTCGCCGGTCGACGGCCTGATCATGACGGCCGACGCCTTGTCCTTCGCGCCCACCTGCTGCTCGGCGGTCGCCTGCAGGGCCGGGCTGAGCGTCGTACGGACCGTGCCCGGCGTGCCCTTGCTCAGCTCCAGCAGCGTCTTGTCGGGGTTCTTGTCGGAGGCGTCCGACTTCTTCGCCGTACCGGAGTCCTCGCTGCCCTCGGCGTCCTCGGAGCCGGCGCGGATCACCCGCAGCTCGACGCCCGCCTTGCCGCCGGCCTTCTTGCCGTACTTCTCCCGCAGACCGTCCAGGACCGTCCCCAGGGAGGGGTACTTCGCGGTGGTCAGCTCGCCGCCGTCCCGGTCCAGGGCCTTGACGGGAGGCGTCCCCGCCTCGCCGGTGACCAGCTTGTCGCCGTCCTCCAGCTCCGGGTGCACGACCGCCGCATGCCAGTCGACCAGCGGTTTCCCGTCCTTGGCACGCCGCACGACGGTCAGCTCGGACTCGTACGCGAGCGGCTTGGTCAGGGTCTTGTACGCGACCGTGCCCTTGACGGCGAACGGCACGGCGTCCCCGGAGCGCTTCTTGGCGGTGAGCGTCACATCCTCGATGTACGCCTCCTTGCCGTAGCCCGTGAGCAGGGTGCGCGCCGCCGTGGCGTCGTTCGTCGCGGCGGCGGCCTTCTCCACGTCACCGCTCTGCCACGCCGTGAGGAAGGCGGTGGCCGTGGACTTCACCTCGGCCGCCGACAGCGGGCCGCTCTTCACGGACTTGGCGTCGGAGGACGAGCCCGCGTCGGCCACCGCCCCGCCGCCGTACAGGGCGTAGACGCCGAACCCCGCACCGCCCACGACAGCGGCGATCATCCCGCCGATGACGGCGGGCTTCGTCTTCGTCCTGCTGCGCTCAGGTGCGCGCCTTCTGTTCCCCACGGCTTCCGTTCCCTAGCTGCTTCCCCGACGCCCTCAACGGCTCTCCACGAGTTTCTGCCGGCTCTGGAGTCCCCGCACGCTCCCCTGATCCCCACCGGCTCCACTAGAACGAGAGCCACCACCCTAGAGTCCCGGCCTGTGTGGGTGAGTTCAGCCACCTGTCCGTAGCACAGCTGCGACAATCGGACCCGCCGCGTCCCCTCCGTGACCGCCCTCCTCCGTCATGGCCGCGGCCGCGATGTCGCCCCGGAAACCGGTGAACCAGCTGTCGGACGTCTTCTGGCCGTCGACCTCGGCGGAGCCGGTCTTCGCACCGATGTCACCGCTCAGCCCGGACATGGCCTGCGCGCCGGTGCCGCTGGTCGCGGTGAGCCGCATCATCTGCTTCAGCTGCTGGGAGGTGCCGGACGGCAGACCGCGGGCGGTGGCCATCTCGCGGTCGTCGAGCTTCGGCGACACCAGGTAGGGCTGGCGGAACGTGCCCGTGATCGCGGTCGCGGTGACCGACGCCATGTTCAGCGGGTTCATCTGGACCTCGCCCTGGCCGATGGCGTTGGCGGCGCGGTTCGGACCGCCGGACGCGGGGACGCTCCCGTCGAAGGAGACGATGCCCGTCTTCCAGTCCTTGCCCAGACCGAACCGCTCCTGCGCCTCGGTGGTGAGCGACTCGTCCGTGAGCGGCCGCGCGTCGGAGCCGTCGACGAGCTTCACGAAGGCCGTGTTGCACGAGCGCATGAAACTGTTCGCGAGCGTGGCCTTCTCATTGGGCTCCATGCCCGTGAGGTTCTTGAAGGTCTGGCTCTGCCAGGTCGCGGTCGGCGGACAGGGCGCCGGGCTGTTCATCGCGGTCACGCCGTTGTCGATGAGCATCGCCGCGGTGACGATCTTCATGGTGGAGCCGGGTGCGACCTTGCCCTGGAAGGCCGCGTTGAAGGCGTCCTCGCGGTGGTTCGCGACCGCCAGCACCTCGCCGGTGCTCGGCTTCACGGCGACCACCGACGACTCCGCGTACCGCGTGACGGCCTTCTCCGCGGCGGCCTGCGCGCCCGCGCTGATCGTCGTACGCAGCTTGCCGGCCCTGCCCTTGGCGAGCGTCACCAGCGTGCTGTCCCCCGCGCTCTCGCTCTCGTGCTGGATCGCGAGCTCGACCCCGGGGGTGCCGCCCGCCTTGTCGCCGTACCGCTCGCGCAGGGTGTCGAGCACGGGCCCGAGGGACGGGTACTTCTCCTTGGTCAGGACGACGTCGTCGCGGTCCACCGCCTCGATGGGCGGGCTCGCCGCCTCGCCGGTGATCAGCGTGTCGCCCTTCTTGAGGTCCGGGTGCAGCACGGACGGCTGCCAGTCGACCAGCGCCCGGCCCGAGGTCTTCCCCCGCACGACGGCCAGCTCGCTCTTGTAGGCCAGCGGCTTGCTCCGGCCCTCGTACGAGACGGTGGCCGACACCTCGAACGGCACGGTCGCGCCCGTCGCCGTACCGGGCGTGATCTTCACCTTCCCGATGTGCGCCTGGCCGCCGTAGGCGACGAGCAGCTCCTTGGCGGCCAGGGCGTTGTTGGTCAGGTCCGCGGCGGTGGGGGCGTCCCCCTGCTCCCAGGCGGTGAAGAACTTCTCGGAGGTCTCCCGCACCTCGTCGCCGGAGGGCGGCCCGGTCCTCTCGGCAGCGGAGGCGGACCCCCCGTCCCCGCTGACGGTGGTCACGATGTTGTACGCGCCGTACCCGGCGCCCCCCACCATCACGGCGAACACCCCGCCGACGATGCCGGCCTTGACCCCGCTCCGCATCCCGCGTCCCCTCCCCGATCCTCCCCGTGCACTGTTCTGAACGCGTTCAGAACGGTGTCCCTGCGTCGCACTGTATGCGGGGAGAGTGACGGATGGGGGTGCTGTTCCCCGATCGTTAGGCGCGCGGGCCCGGCCGCCGGACGGCACGGGCCCCGTCCGTCAGGCGGCGCACGCCTCGGCGATCGCGAGACCGTCCTCGTAGAGGTGGTGCCGGACGATCCGCCCGCCCTCGACGGTGAGGCGCAGCGCGAACGGCCCCTCGAAGGACTTCCCCGTCGCCCGTACGGTCCCCGACACCCGCCCCGTCAGCACCGCGTCGGCGCCGTCGACGAGGAAGACGTCGACGCTGGCACGCGCGTCCTCGGGCACGGTGTACTGGGTCAACTCCACGAACTGGGCGGCACACTCGGCGCCGGTGGACCGCGGCCGGATCCACGGCACCCCGGGATTCTCGGCGAGCATCCAGTCGACTTGCTCGGCGAAGATCCCGACGAGCCGCCCGGTGTCCCCGGCCAGCCGGGCGGCGAGGAACTCCTGCACGACGGCACGGGTGGCTTCGCCGGTGACGTCGGTTGTTGCGCTGGACCTGACGGACATGACGCTCTCCTCGCTACGGCGACCGGATCTCGGCGGTGGCTGCCGCCGATGTGCCTGATCCTGCCGGGGGCGGGGAGAGCGGTCGATTACTCCGGGGGTAATGGACGAGGTGGCGGACGGGGCGACGGGCGGGCTAGACCCAGGTGTCCAGCCACATCCGGGCCCGCCAGTTGTCGATCGGGATCGCCTGGCCCGTGTAGATCGGCCAGAAGTAGATGAAGTTCCAGGCGATCAGGAGGACCAGGACGCCTGATGCCGCCGCGCCGATCACCCGGCGGCGTTCCGTGGCGCCCGGTGGGCCCAGCATCGCGCCGATCATCATCGCCACCGCCAGGCACAGGAAGGGGAGGAAGACGACCGCGTAGAAGAAGAAGATCGTGCGTTCCTGGTAGAGGAACCACGGGAGGTAGCCCGCCGCGATGCCGCAGGCGATCGCGCCCGCCCGCCAGTCGCGGCGGAAGATCCAGCGCCACAGGACGTACAGGATCGCGAAGGCCGCCGCCCACCACAGGAGCGGGGTGCCGAGGGCCAGGACCTCGCGGGCGCACTTCTCGCCCGCGTCCGTCGGGCAGCCGTCCTTGCCGGGCAGCGGCGACTCGTAGAAGTACGAGACCGGGCGGCCCGTGACGATCCAGCTCCACGGGTTCGACTGGTACGTGTGCGGGGAGTGCAGGCCGACATGGAAGTCGTACACCTGCGTCTCGTAGTGCCACAGGCTGCGCCACCAGTCGGGGAACAGCCAGGACCAGTCGCTGGTGCGGCCGTCGGCCGTGGCCCAGTTGCGGTAGTAGCCGCCCTTGCCGTCGGTGGCGGACAGGAACCAGCCCGTCCAGGAGACGAGGTAGGTGGCGATCGCCACCGGGACCGTGGAGAGGAACGCCCAGCCCACGTCGTGCTTGAGGACCGCCACGTACGGGCGGCGGGCGCCCGCCACCCGGCGGGAGCCGACATCCCACAGGACCGTCATCAGGCCGAACGCGACGAGGATGTAGAGGCCGTTCCACTTGGTGCCGATGGCGAGGCCGAGCATCAGGCCCGCCAGCAGGCGCCAGGGGCGCAGGCCCAGGCGGGTGGTCGTGGCGATGTGGGAGTCCGGGCGTACGACCCCGTCGGCGTCCGGTGGAAGCGCGGCGGCCAGGCGTTCGCGGGTCCTGTCGCGGTCGACGACCAGGCAGCCGAAGGCGGCCAGGACGAAGAACATCAGCACCTGGTCGAGCAGCGCGGTGCGGCTCATCACGAAGTGCAGGCCGTCCACTGCCATCAGCGCGCCCGCCAGGCACCCGAGGAACGTCGAGCGGAACAGCCGGCGGCCGATCCGGCACAGCATCAGCACGGACAGCGTGCCGAGCAGGGCCGTCATGAACCGCCAGCCGAACGGCGTGAACCCGAACATCCACTCGCCGAGCCCGATGACGTACTTGCCGACCGGCGGGTGCACGACGTAGGCGGCGTCCGTCGGGATCCGGACGCTGTCGCCGTGCTGCAGGACCAGGTCGTTGGCGTCCTTGGCCCAGTTGACCTCGAATCCGCGGTGGATGAGCGCCCAGGCGTCCTTGGCGTAGTACGTCTCGTCGAATATCACCGCCTTCGGGCTGCCCAGGTTCCAGAACCGCGTCAGGCCCGCCAGCAGCGTGATGAGCAGCGGACCGCCCCACGCCGACCAGCGGACGATGCGTTCGGCGGCCTCCTGGCGGAGCCCGATCGACGCCCACAGACGTGGGCCGGGCTCGGTGTACGCGGGCACGAGGCGGTCGCGGACGTCGTCTCTGGATCCGGCCGTGTAGCCGAACCTGCGCAGCCGCTGCTGCCACGACGGCCGCTGCTCTTCGACGCCCTGTCCCTGCCGGGTGTCCGTGGAGGACGCGGTACTTGTCACCGCGCCATCGTAGGGAACAGGTCTGTGTGAGTCCCGCGGGCCGCCCCTGCGAGGATGGAACCGTGACAGGAACCGGTGCAACCGCGGCAGGAACCCTCGTACTCGCAGGCACGCCCATCGGGGACATCGCGGACGCACCGCCCCGCCTCGCGGCGGAGCTGGCGGGGGCCGACGTCATCGCCGCCGAGGACACCCGGCGGCTGCGTCGGCTGACCCAGGGCCTCGACGTCCAGCCGACCGGACGGGTCGTGTCCTACTTCGAGGGCAACGAGTCCGCGCGCACGCCCGAACTGGTCGAGGCACTGGTCGGCGGCGCGCGCGTGCTGCTCGTGACCGACGCCGGGATGCCGTCCGTGTCCGACCCCGGCTACCGGCTCGTCGCCGCCGCCGTCGAGAAGGACATCAAGGTCACGGCCGTGCCCGGCCCGTCCGCCGTGCTCACCGCGCTCGCGCTGTCCGGGCTGCCCGTCGACCGGTTCTGCTTCGAGGGATTCCTGCCGCGCAAGGCCGGCGAACGGCTCTCGCGGCTGCACGAGGTCGAGGACGAGCGGCGCACACTCGTCTTCTTCGAGGCCCCGCACCGGCTCGACGACACGCTCGCCGCGATGGCCGAGGTGTTCGGGGCCGAGCGGCGTGCCGCCGTCTGCCGCGAGCTGACCAAGACGTACGAGGAGGTCAAGCGGGGCCCGCTCGGGGACCTCGCCGTCTGGGCCGCGGAGGGCGTACGCGGCGAGATCACCGTCGTCGTCGAGGGCGCCCCGGAGAAGACCGAGGTGCTCGGCCCCGACGAGCTGGTGCGCAGGGTGCGGGTGCGCGAGGAGGCGGGGGAGCGCCGCAAGGAGGCGATCGCCGCCGTCGCCGCGGACGCGGGCGTGCCCAAGCGGGAGGTCTTCGACGCGGTCGTCGCGGCGAAGAACGCGGAGCGCGCGGCTCCCTGAGCGGCCCCCAGACCACCCGGAACGGCCCCTTGAACGGCCCTCGGAGCGGTCTCCCGAGCGGTCTTCTGAGCGGTCTTCTGGGCGGTCTCCGAGCGATCTCCGCGCTGCCTTCGGGCCGCCTTTGAACCGGCCCCGAACCGGCTCGGAGTCGGCTCCGAACCGGCTCCGAGCGGTCCGTCGCGCGACCCCCCGGACGATCTGCCGTACGGGCCCGTGACCTGCTGGAAGCGCGCGCGACCGGCCCCGTTGAGGGAGCGCGCGGGCCCTCAGGGGAGCGCACGATTTCACAGGGGAGCGCACCGGCCCATGCGCTCGTAAAGGACCGCCGTCGAAGGCAAAGCCCCGACCGCGTATCGGGGGCCCTCCGACAAGGAACGGCCAAGACGGCTCCAACACTCGACAGGGGCGGTGCATTCGCGGCGGCGGAGGCGTCCACTGGAGGAAGGACAGACCCGTCCTCGTCCAGCGGACAAGAGGAGCTGGCATGAGTGAGATCGCAGGGCAGCCCGGTCGGATCACCGGCGGACCCGCACACCGCGTCGACGCCGTCCCGGCCACCGACACCGTCCACGAGTCGTATTCCTTCGCCTGCATGCGCTGCGGGCACGGCTGGGAGCAGTCGTACGAGATCGAGCACCACTTCGACACCGAGGGAGCCGAGTTCGTGACGTACGTGGCGGACGGCCTGGTCGTGCCGTCGCCGCTGAGCCGGCCGAGCTGTGTGAACTGCGACGGGCACATCGTGCGCATCATGCGGGCCGGCCAGGTGTCCTCGGCGCAGAACTCGATGCGCCGCGCCCTGTCCGTACCGCCGATGAAGCGTGCCACGGTCACCGTGGTGCCGGCCGAGGCGGCGCAGGCGCCCGAGACGGCGCAGCTGCCGGAGACGGCGACGGCGTCCAAGCCCGTCCACCACTGGCATCTGTCCGACCTGCTGCACCCGTTCCACCACCGCAAGGCGGGGTGACTCCCGGGCATCCCGGCGGCACGGGCGCCGGGTCCCTTCCTCGCGGACCGCTTCCCCGCGAGGGAGGGACCCGGCGTTCCGCTGCTGTTAGGCCCCCTTCGTAGGATCGGGGTATGCCTTCCAACGCCGAAGCCCCGCCCCTGCCGGACCCCCTGCGGGTACCGGTGGCCGACTCGCACACCCATCTCGACATGCAGTCCGGCACGGTCGAGGAGGGCCTCGCCAAGGCCGCGTCGGTCGGCGTGACGACGGTCGTGCAGGTGGGCTGCGACCTGTCGGGCTCACGCTGGGCGGCCGAGACGGCCGCCGCGTACGACGCCGTCCACGCGACCGTCGCCCTCCACCCGAACGAGGCGCCCCGGATCGTGCACGGTGACCCCGACGGCTGGTCGCGGCAGGGTGCGCGGGAGGGCGGTGGCGAGGGCGCGCTGGACGAGGCGCTCGCCGAGATCGACCGGCTCGCCGCGCTTCCCCAGGTCAAGGGCGTCGGCGAGACCGGCCTCGACCACTTCCGCACCGGCCCCGAGGGCATCGCCGCCCAGGAACTGTCCTTCCGCGCGCACATCGAGATCGCCAAGCGGCACGGCAAGGCACTCGTCATCCACGACCGGGACGCCCACGCCGACGTGCTGCGCATCCTGAAGGAGGAGGGCGCGCCCGAGCGGACCGTCTTCCACTGCTACTCCGGGGACGCGGAGATGGCGGCGGTCTGCGCCCGCGCCGGCTACTACATGTCGTTCGCCGGGAACATGACCTTCAAGAACGCGCAGCCGCTGCGCGACGCGCTCGCCGTGGCGCCGCTCGAACTCGTCCTCGTCGAGACCGACGCGCCCTTCCTGACGCCCGTCCCGTACCGCGGACGGCCCAACGCCCCCTATCTCATTCCGGTCACGGTCCGCGCCATGGCCGCCGTACGGGGGCTCGACGAGGACGTGCTGGCGACGGCGCTCTCGGCGAACACTGCCCGCGCGTTCGATTACTGACCCATAACGGACAGCGCGCTCCCGGGGTCCGGACCGGGACGCTTCGCGACACCGCGTGGTCGCGCTGCTTTGGAGAGTGACGAACGCTCCGCTAGGTTCTGTCCGCCCACCCGCCCACCCGCCTCCCCGCGACCCGAAGGAGCCCCGCGGGCGTACCTCTCTCCACCGGTCTTCTGGAGCGTGCCGTCGTGAGCAGTCCGCAGTACGAGACGTATGGCCCGAACGTGAACCCGGGCCCGAATCCGGCACACGGGCACGCCGGTCACAGCGGCCATGGCGGCTACGGCGGACACGGCGACCCCGGGCCGTACGGTCACGGACATCCGGACACGTACCGGCCCGCGTACGAGCATGAGCAGGTGCCCGCCCACGACCACGGGAACAGGCACGGGCCCGTGTACGCGTACGAGCTTGAGCACGAGCCCGCGTACGGACACGAGTACGGGCACGGGTACGTGCACCCCGGTGAGGCCTGGTTCCCGGACGCGCCGACCCTTCCGCGGCAGGCGGTGCCGCTCGCCCCGACCTCCGAACTGACCACCGAACTGTTCAACGGCCCGGCCCGGTCCGGTGGGCGAGCCGAAACCCGGCGGGCCAAGCGGCGCCGCAGGAGCGCGGAACGGCCCGACGTACGCAAGCTGCTCCCGCAGGCGCTGGTCGTCGCCTTCCTCGCGGGCGGCACCTCCGCCTTCGTCGCCGACGACAAGGCCATCGAACTGACCGTCGACGGCAAGCCCCGCACCCTGCACACCTTCGCGGACGACGTGGGCGAACTGCTCGCCGACGAAGGGGTCCGGGTGGGCGCCCACGACGTGGTGGCCCCCGCGCCCGGAGCCGCGCTGACCAGCGGTGCGGAGATCGCCGTGGAGTACGGGCGGCCCCTGCGGCTCACCCTGGACGGGCGGTCCAGCCACGTGTGGACCACCGCCCACACCGTGGACGAGGCACTGCGGGAACTCGGGGTGCGCGCGGAGGGCGCGTACCTGTCGGTGCCGCGCGCTCGGCAGATCGGGCGGGCGGGGCTCGCGCTCGACGTCCGTACCGAGCGGACCGTGACGGTCATGGCGGACGGACAGGCACGGACGGTCCGTACGAACGCGGCGACCGTCCGCGAGACCGTGGGCGAGGCCGGGATCACGCTGCACGGGCAGGACACCACCTCCGTGCCGGCCGACAGCTTCCCGCGTGACGGGCAGACGGTGACGGTCATGCGGATCACCGGCACGAAGGAGGTCCGTGAGGAGCCGCTGCCCTTCGAGGTACGCCGGACCCCGGATCCCGGGCTGTTCCGGGGCACCGAGGTCGTGGAACAGGCGGGGCGGCCCGGGCTGCGGCGCGTCACGTACGCGCTGCGGACCGTCAACGGCGTCAGGCAGAAGCCTCGGCGGCTGCGGGCCGAGGTGGTGCGGGAGCCGCGGGCGCAGGTGGTGAAGGTGGGGACGAAGGCGCTTCCCACGTCCGTGCAGGGGGCCGACGGGCTGAACTGGCAGGGGCTCGCGCACTGTGAGTCCGGGGGGCGGCCGGGGGCGGTCGATCCGTCGGGGACGTACGGCGGGCTGTACCAGTTCGATACGCGGACCTGGCAGGCGTTGGGTGGGGAGGGGCGTCCGCAGGACGCTTCCGCGTCGGAGCAGACGTTTCGGGCGAAGAAGTTGTATGTGCGGCGGGGGGCCAGTCCCTGGCCGCACTGTGGGGGGCGTTTGTAGGGGGCGTTCGTAGGGGTCGTCCCACCGGGGCTGCGCCCCGGGCCCCGCGGGGGTTTCGTCCGCGGGCCGGTGGGGGCTTGTCGCGCAGTTCCCCGCGCCCCTCGGGGCGGGGCTGCGCCCCGGGGCCCCGGGAGGGTTTCGTCTGCGGGTCCGGTGGGGGTCGGTCGCGCCGTTCCCCGCGCCCCTGAAAGGCGGGGCTGCGCCCCGCTTTCAGCCCGTCCGGCGTTTGAGGACGAGCGCGTTAGCGCGACAGGGGGTGTGGGGGCGCAGCCCCCACGGACGGGAGTCGGCCGTGGTCACCCGTACCCTTGGGGCGTGACCAGCCCCGCCTCCGACGCCCTTCTGGGCCCCGCCGACATCCGCGAACTCGCGGCAGCGCTCGGCGTACGGCCCACCAAGCAGCGCGGTCAGAACTTCGTCATCGACGCCAACACCGTGCGGCGCATCGTCCGGACCGCCGACGTCCGTCCCGAGGACGTGGTCGTCGAGGTCGGACCGGGCCTCGGGTCGCTGACCCTCGGGCTCCTGGAGGCGGCCGACCGGGTCGTCGCCGTCGAGATCGACGACGCCCTCGCGGGCGCGCTGCCCGCCACGATCGCCGCCCGCATGCCGGACCGCGCCGAGCGGTTCTCACTCGTCCACGAGGACGCCATGCAGGTGTCCGAGCTGCCCGGCCCCGCCCCGACGGCCCTGGTCGCGAACCTCCCGTACAACGTCGCCGTGCCCGTGCTGCTGCACATGCTCGACACCTTCCCCACCATCGAGCGCACCCTCGTGATGGTGCAGGCGGAGGTCGCCGACCGGCTGGCCGCGCCGCCCGGCTCGAAGGTCTACGGCGTGCCCTCCGTGAAGGCGAACTGGCACGCCGACGTCAAGCGCGCCGGATCGATCGGCCGCAACGTCTTCTGGCCCGCCCCGAACGTGGACAGCGGACTCGTCTCGCTGGTCCGCCGCGCCGAGCCGGTGAAGACGACCGCCTCCCAGCGCGAGGTCTTCACCGTCGTGGACGCCGCCTTCGCCCAGCGCCGCAAGACCCTGCGGGCAGCGCTGGCCGGCTGGGCCGGTTCGGCGCCGGCCGCCGAGGCCGCGCTGGTCGCCGCCGGGGTCTCGCCGCAGGCGCGCGGTGAGTCCCTGACGGTGGAGGAGTTCGCACGGATCGCGGAGAACAAGCAGTGAGCGCGACGGACGGCGTGACGGGAAGCGTGACCGTACGGGTTCCCGCCAAGGTCAATGTCCAGCTGGCCGTGGGCGGCGCCCGGGCCGACGGGTTCCACGACCTCGCCAACGTGTTCCTCGCCGTCGGCCTGTACGACGAGGTGACGGTGACCCCCGCCGACACCCTCCGGATCACCTGCGAGGGGCCCGACGCGGCCCAGGTGCCCCTGGACCGTACGAACCTGGCGGCGCGGGCGGCGGAGAAGCTGGCCGCGCGGTACGGGCTCCGGCCCGATGTGCACATCCACATCGCGAAGGACATCCCGGTCGCCGGGGGCATGGCGGGCGGCTCCGCCGACGGCGCGGGCGCGCTGGTCGCCTGCGACGCCCTCTGGGGTACGGGTGCCTCGCGGGAGGAGCTGCTTGAGATCTGCGCCGAGCTCGGCAGCGACGTGCCGTTCAGCCTGGTCGGCGGGGCCGCGCTCGGCACCGGACGCGGGGAGAAGCTGCGGGTCCTGCCGGTCGGGGGCAGCTTCCACTGGGTGTTCGCCGTCGCCGACGGGGGGCTGTCGACGCCGGCGGTGTACGGGGAGTTCGACCGGCTCAACGACGGGGTCGCGGTGCCTGAGCCGGTCGCCTCCGGGGTGCTGCTCGATGCGCTGGCCTCGGGGGACGTCCCGGCGCTGGCCGGGGCCCTGTCCAACGACCTGCAGCGTGCCGCGCTGTCTCTGCGGCCGTCGCTGGCCTCGACGCTGGCCGTCGGGGTCGAGGGCGGGGCGCTGGCCGCGATCGTGTCGGGGTCCGGGCCCACGACGGCGTTTCTCGTCGCCGATGCGGAGGGTGGGGCGAAGGTGGTTTCCGCGTTGGTGGCGGCGGGGGTCTGTCGCGCTGCGCGCGTGGCTGTGGGGCCGGTGCGTGGGGCTGTTCTGGTGTGACCTGCACGGTCGGGTGTCGGGTGCGGGTGTGTGGGGGCGGGCCCAAAAGATTGCGCAGTTCCCCGCGCCCCTAAAAGCGACAAGATTGCGCAGTTCCCCGCGCCCCTAAAAGCGACAAGACTGCGCCGTTCCCCGCGCCCCTGGGGCTGCGCCCCTGAACGACCCCGCCCACCCTTTCCGGGCAGTCGGAAGGATCACCCTTCCGGGCGACTACCCTGGAAGGTCGATCGATCCCCCTTGTCAGGAGTGCGATGGCCGTCAATCTGGTCAATGTCGAGGCAGTCAGCAAGGTGTACGGAACCCGTGCGCTGCTCGACGGAGTCTCCCTCGGCGTGTCCGAAGGGGACCGGATCGGCGTGGTCGGCCGTAACGGTGATGGCAAGACCACGCTGATCCGGATGCTCGCGAAGCTGGAGGAGGCCGACTCCGGGCGCGTCACGCACTCGGGCGGTCTGCATGTCGGCGTCCTCACCCAGCACGACTCCCTGGACCCCGCGGCCACCGTCCGGCACGAGGTCATCCGGGACATGGCCGACCACGAGTGGGCGGGCAACGCCAAGATCAGGGACGTACTGACGGGCCTGTTCGGCGGGCTCGACCTGCCCGGCTTCCCGCAGGGCCTCGACACCGTGATCGGACCGCTGTCCGGCGGTGAGCGGCGGCGCATCGCGCTGGCCAAGCTGCTCATCGACGAGCAGGACCTGATCATCCTCGACGAGCCCACCAACCACCTCGACGTGGAAGGCATCGCCTGGCTGGCGCGGCATCTGCGCGAGCGCCGGTCCGCACTCGTCTGCGTCACCCACGACCGCTGGTTCCTGGACCAGGTCTGCACCCGCATGTGGGACGTGCAGAAGGGCGCCGTCTACGACTACGAGGGCGGTTACACCGACTACGTCTTCGCGCGCGCCGAGCGGGAGCGCATCGCCGCCACCGAGGAGGTCAAGCGGCAGAACCTGGTCCGCAAGGAGCTGGCCTGGCTGCGCCGCGGCGCCCCCGCCCGTACGTCCAAGCCGCGGTTCCGCGTCGAGGCCGCCAACGAACTGATCGCGGACGTGCCGCCGCCCCGCGACAGCAGCGAGCTGATGAAGTTCGCCTCGTCCCGGCTCGGCAAGACGGTCTTCGAGCTCAAGGACGTCACCGTGCAGGCCGGGCCCAAGGTGCTCCTCAAGCATCTGACCTGGCAGCTCGGTCCGGGCGACCGGATCGGTCTGGTGGGGGTGAACGGCGCCGGCAAGACCTCCCTCCTGCGGGCCATGGCGGAGGCCGCCCGTTCCGACGGCGAGACCCAGCCCGCCGCGGGCCGGGTCGTCACCGGCCGGACCGTCAAGCTCGCCTACCTCTCCCAGGAGGTCGGCGAACTCGACCCGAACCTGCGGGTGCTGCAGGCCGTCCAGGCGGTCCGCGACCGGGTCGACCTCGGCAAGGGCCGGGAGATGACCGCGGGCCAGCTCTGCGAGACCTTCGGGTTCAACAAGGAGAAGCAGTGGACGCCCGTCGGCGACCTCAGCGGCGGTGAGCGCCGCCGGCTGCAGATCCTGCGGCTGCTGATGGACGAGCCGAACGTCCTCTTCCTCGACGAGCCGACGAACGACCTCGACATCGAGACCCTCACCCAGCTGGAGGACCTCCTCGACGGCTGGCCTGGCTCCCTGATCGTGATCTCCCACGACCGGTTCTTCATCGAGCGCACGACCGACCGGGTCTTCGCGCTCCTCGGCGACGCGACCCTGCGGATGCTGCCGCGCGGTATCGACGAGTACCTGGAGCGGCGTCACAAGATGGAGGAGGCCGCCGCGGCCTCGGCCCCGGCCGCGGACAAGGGGGCTTCGCCCACCGCGGTATCGGCCAAGGAGGACCGCGCGGCGAAGAAGGAACTCCAGAAGATCGAGCGGCAGCTGGACAAGATCTCCGAGAAGGAGAGCAAGCTGCACACGCAAATCGCCGATAACGCCACGGACTTCGGGAAGGTGGCCAAACTGGACAGCGAGCTGCGTGAACTGGCCACCGAGCGCGAGGAGTTGGAAATGCGCTGGCTGGAGCTCGCCGACGACGCGTGAAGAGCGCGTGAACAAGCGTAACGAGGGCATCACGGGCCGGTTCTCCCTTGGAAACAGGGGTGAACCGGCCCGGTGTTCGAGCGCTCCAGGGTGATAGAAAGAGCCGACTGAGAACACTCTCAGGCTCTATGACAACCACTGTGAGTGCATCGCCTGCTGCGGTGCGTACTGCAGGGCATGGCTAAAAATCAGTGAAGAGGGGGAACGCGCTGATGACTCAGCCGCCTGAAAAGCCGTCGCAGCAGGGCGGGTTCGGAGCGCCGCAGGACCAGCCGCCGCAGGGCGGCTTCGGACCTCCGCAGGACCCGCGCGGCGCCACGCCGCCACCGCCCGCCCAGCCGCCGGCGGCCCCGCCGCCCCCGCAGGGCGCACCACAGACCCCGCCGCCTCCGCAGGGCGCGCCGGGCACCCCGCCGCCCGCGCCCGGTTACGGCTACCCGCAGCAGCCCGGCCCGTACGGGCAGCCCCAGCAGCCCGGCCCGTACGGCTATCCGCAGCAGCCGGGCCCGTACGGCCAGCCCGGTCCCTACGGTCAGCCCCAGCAGCCGGGGCCCTACGGCCAGCAGCAGCCCGGGTACGGCTACCCGACGCAGCCGCAGTTCCCGGGCGGGCCCGGCACCCCGCCCGGCGGTGGCTCGCGCAGCCCCTTCAAGGGGAAGCCCGCCATGATCATCGGAGCCGCGCTGGCCGCGGTGCTCGTCATCGGAGGCACCGTATGGGCCGTCTCCGGCGGTGACGACGACGGCGGTGGCAAGAAGAAGCCCGTCGCCGACAAGAGCCAGGACGCCAAGCCCTCCGGGTCCGACGCGCCCATCAACCCCGGTGACGGCGACGGCGACGGCAACGCCGGTTCCGAGGACCTCAACGAGGGCCGCCAGGCCGGTGAGGCGAAGGTGCTCTGGTACAAGGAGGCGCCCGACGCGCCCGGTTCCGGCGCCGACGCCCCCGGTATGTGGATCACGGACAAGGTCGCCGTGAAGGCCGCGTACAAGCAGGTCTTCGCCTACGACGTCGCCGACGGCAAGGTCAGCTGGCCCGCGATCACGTTCCCGCAGCCGATCTGTGCCGCGTCCGCCCAGAAGACGTCCGACGACAAGGTCTTCGTGGCGTACAAGGAGGGCACCAAGTCCTCCGCCGAGTGCAACCAGGTCGTGCAGATCGACCTCGCCACCGGCAAGAAGGGCTGGACGCAGAAGATCCCGAAGGGCGACCTGTTCGACAGCTCCCTGAGCCTCAGCCTGAACATCTCCGGGAACACGCTGCTGGTCGGCCGCTCCATGTCCGGCGTCGGCTACGACACGGACAGCGGCGACAAGCTCTTCGACAAGAAGAAGTACGACAACTCCTGCTTCCCGTCGGCGTTCGCGGGCGGCGCCAAGATGCTCTCCGTCGCCTCCTGCGGCGCGGGCGGCGACGACGAGCACGACGAGGTGCAGGAGCTCGACCCGGCGACCGGCAAGGCCAAGTGGACCAAGAAGATCCCCAAGGGCTGGCGCGTGGAGCGCGCGTACTCCGTCGATCCGGTCGTCCTCTACCTCACCAACGCGGACAAGAAGCAGTGGAACGTCACCACGCTGAAGAACGACGGCACGGCCCGTTCGCAGGTCGACGTCGACGAGTCGTTCGCGCCGGAGTGCGGCTGGGCGATCCTCTCGCGTGACCTCCAGGGCTGCGAGGGCGTGGCGGCCGACGCCAACACCCTCTATCTGCCGACCGAGGCGAAGAGCGGCGCCAACGAGATCGTCGCGATCAGCCTGGAGAGCGGCAAGGAGAAGTGGCGCGCCAAGTCCCCGGTGGACGATTCGATGGTGCCCCTGAAGATGGACGGCACGGACCTCGTCGCGTACGTGGGTCCCTCGTACGACGCGGGCGGCCGGATCGTCTCGATCCCGACCGGCGGCGGTGCGCACACCCCGAAGACGCTGCTGCAGAACCCGCAGGGCGCGGCGGACGTGGAGAACGGTTTCTTCTCGAAGGCCGTCGACTGGGTGGACGGGCGCTTCTACCTCTCCACCACCCGGCTGACCGGCAACGACGAGTCGAAGGAGAAGCTGATGCTGGCCTACGGCAAGTGACCTGGCCCGTCTCCGCTCACGCCGCTCGCGCCGCCCGCGCCCGCCGCGCGAGCGGAGGCCCCACCGGAGGCCCCACCGGAGGCCCCACCGGCGTCTCCCGGGCTTCCCGGGCCTTCCACGCCTTCCGCGTTTCTTCCGTCCCCTTCGCACCCGAGGTACACACGTCATGAGCCAGCCGCCGCCCCCGCCGCCGAACCAGCCGCCCCAGGGTGGCGGTTTCGGCGCCCCGCAGGACCCGCCCCCGGGCGGGTTCGGACCGCCCACGCCGCCCGCCGGGCCCCCGCAGCAGCCCCAGCCGGGCTACGGCTACCCGCAGGCGCCCCCGCCCCAGACTCCGCCCCAGGCGCCGCAGACTCCGCCCCCGGCCGGCCCGCCCGCCGCGCCGCAGGGCCCGCCGCAGCAGCCGTACGGCTACCCGCAGGGACCCCCGCAGCCGCCGACCGCGCCCGGTTACGGCTACCCGGGCCAGCAGCCGCAGCAGGGGTACGGCTACCCGGGGCAGCAGCAGCCCCAGTACGGCTACCCGCAGCCCCACACCATGCCCATGCAGCCGCAGGCCCCCAAGGGCGGGAAGAAGTTCGGCGCCCAGGCGGCGATCATCGTCGCGGCCGTGGTGGCGATCGGACTGATCGTCGGCGGCGGTGTCTGGTACGCGAGCTCGTCCGGCAAGGACGACAAGGACACCTCCGCGGGCCCCGGCGGCACCGAGGGCAAGGGCGGTGACGGCGGCGACGACGGCACGGGCGGTGGCGGTGGCGGCGGCTCGGAGAAGGTGCCGTCCAGCACCAGTGCGAAGGTCCTCTTCCAGGTGCCAGCGCCCGAGGTCCCCAAGAAGGAGGTCTGGAGCGTCGAGGGCTCCTGGCTGACGGACAAGGTGTACGCCAAGGCGGGCGTGCGCAAGGTCGTCGGCCACGACCCGGACACCGGCAAGGAGACCTGGACCCTGCCGCTGACGGGCCTGACCTGCGCCGGCTCGCCCGAGGTCACCAAGGACGGCGTCGCCGTGGTGGTCGCGGAGGACGCCCCGCGCACCAAGGCCGACCCGTACCCGTCGTGCACCGAGGTCACGGCCTTCGACGTGAACACCGGCAAGGCGCTCTGGACGAAGTCCGTGGCCCCGGGGGGCGGTGAGAAGGCCAAGTTCAAGGAGGCCAGCATCTCCGGCACCACGGTCGCGGTGGGCTCCGGCCTCGACGGCGGCGCCGCCTTCGACATCACCGACGGCAAGGTCCTGTGGCAGCCGAAGGTCAGCTCGTGCGAGGACGTGGGCTACGCGGGCGGCGAGCAGCTGGTCGCGGTCCGCAAGTGCGGTGACTACGGCAACGAGAAGTACGAGGTCCAGCGGCTCGACCCGAAGACGGGCACCGTCAAGTGGAGCTACAAGCTCCCCGCGGGCATCGACAACGCCAAGGTGATCTCCACCAAGCCGGTCGTCTTCGGTGTGGACTCCGGTGAGATCACCGCGTCCGGCGCGACCGACGTCTTCTCGCTGGACGACAGCGGCAAGCTGCGTACGAAGATCACGCTGGAGGACGGTAAGTACGCGCACGACTGCGGGGTGAACAAGGTCCACAGCTGCAAGGCGATCGCGGTCGGCAACGACAAGCTGTACGTGCCGACCAAGCAGCACGAGGGCGACGAGAAGTACAGCCGGGTCAACGAGATCGTGTCCTTCTCGCTGGCCACCGGCAAGTCCACGAGCGACCGGGCCGACGCCGGCGACGGCTACGAGATCTGGCCGGTCCGGATGGACGGCACCGACATCATCGCGTACAAGAACGGCCCCTACGACAAGGGTTCCCAGGTCGTCTCCATCGACGGCAAGTCCTTCAAGGAGACCAAGCTCCTGGAGACCCCGGCCACCGACCAGGTCCGCAGCGCGATCAGCGGAATGGTGCCCAAGTCGTCGGAGATGCTGTACACGGCCGGCCGGCTCTTCATGGCCGAGGACCTGGTCAGCGCCCCGTACTCCAAGGACGAGAAGGACTACGCGGCGATCGGGTTCGGCGCCGAGTAGCCCGCGCGGCGCCCCCGCGCTCCGCGGAACGCCCCCGTCGCCCGCTTCCCGGGCGGCGGGGGCGTTCCGCTGTCCTGCCGAAAGGACGGCGCGTCGGCAGGGCGGTGAGACGGCCGGGAAATGGTCCAAGGGCGATACGGGGTGGTCAAACAGTGGTCCGGGTCAGGCTTGTTCGCTGCGGAGTGTGGCAAGTTGCCCCCCTGCGCTCGACGGAGACCCATGATCAAAGGAAACTTCCGGGTGTATACCCGTGTGTTGACGCGGGGAGGTTGTCTTTCACGCGCCGTTCCACGAATGAGATGAATCTTTACATAACGGGGCACTTCTCTTCACTGGGGGGAGCGCAACGTCGAACAAGCGTGTAGCTTCCGGGGGATGGAGAGCCGGGGGGCTCCTATCCATGGGGTACCAGTAGGGATCCTGGGGGGACTGGGGGGTTGGGCTCGATGGGAGTGCGGCTCATGGTGGTCGACGACCACCGACTGCTCGCCGAGGCGCTCGCCTCGGCCTTGAAACTGCGCGGGCACCGCGTGCTGGCCGCGGCCGCGCCCGCCGCGGGAGCGGCGGAGCTGGTGATCACCAGGGCACCCGAGGTGTGCCTGATCGGCACGGCCACGCCTGCCGAACCGGGCATCTTCGACCCGGTGGTGAAGATCAAACGGGAGCGGCCGCAGGTCGCGGTGCTGGTCCTCGGACCGGTGCCCAACCCGCGGGGCATCGCCGCCGCGTTCGCCGCCGGCGCCTCCGGTTACGTACGGCACGACGAACGCATAGAGGGTGTCGAGCGCGCCATCATGAAGGCACGCGCGGGGGAGGCCGCGGTGGCGCCGCAGCTCCTCCAGGGCGCCTTCAGCGAACTGCTCAACCCGGCCGCGCAGCCCGACGACGAGGGCCAGCGGCTGCTCCAGATGCTGACGCCCCGCGAGGTGGAGGTGCTGGTGCGGGTGGCCGACGGCGAGGACACGCGGCTCATCGCGGCCGGTATGGGCATAGCGCCGAGCACCGCCCGCACGCACGTCCAGCGGGTACTGATGAAGCTGGGCGTGGGCTCCCGCCTTGAGGCGGCCGCCCTGGCGGCCCGCACGGGCCTGCTGGACCGCGCGGGCCCGGTCTCCCAACACTCGACAACGGGCCCGGCCCCGGAACTCTGAGCACCCCGTGCCCCTTCAGGGGCGCGGGGAACTGCGCGACCGGCCCCCACCGGCCCGCAGAGAACGAACCGCCGGAGGGAGGCGGCTCGGGCCCGTCGGCCGTCACACCTTCGGGGGCCCCTCCGTAGAGGATTCGTCCGGCACAGGCGCAGCCGAAGGCCGCAGCCACAGCCAGCCCAGGAAGAACAGGCCCAGGGCCAGCATCCCCAGCCCCGTCCAGAGGTTGATGTTGACGCCCTCCGCCTTGTCGATGTCGGCGTCGGACGCGGTGATCCCGGCGATCGTCACGATGATCCCGTAGACCACGAAGAGGCCGCCGATGATGCGGCGGATGTCGAAGAGCCGGGCCGCGGTGGCCGACTTTCCCTGCAGTTCGGTGACTTCGCGATGGACGTCACGCTCGGAGTGGTCGCTCATGGGCTGTCGGTCCTTCGGTGACGGTGATCAGAACGAGAACGGGATGTAGCAGGCGGCGGCCAGAACGACGGCCCCCCAGCCGAGCAGCGCCGGCTTGCGGTACCAGGCGTCGTCGCCCGAGTCGGCCGGCTCCTCCATACCGGGGGAGCTGGTCCCGTACACCAGCCCGCGCAGTTCCTCCTCCGGCTTCGGCGCGGTGAAGAGGGAGACGGCGAACATCACGACCGCGCCCGCCACGAATCCGGCGATCGCGGAGACGAAGTTGGCGCCCTGGTCGGAGGGGATGCCGATGATGTCCTGTTTGTAGAGGACGAAGTAGTTGACCATCGCGGCCGTCGTACCGGCCAGCAGCCCCCAGAAGCCGGACTTCATGGACGCGCGCTTCCAGAACATGCCGACGATGAAGACGACGAACATCGGCACGTTGAAGAAGGAGAACAGCGTCTGGAGGTAGCTCATGATGTTCGAGAAGGACGAGGCGAGGAACGCCGTGCCGATCGACGCCAGCACCCCGATCGCCGTGATGAGACGGCCGAAGCGCACGTAGTACGCGTCCTCCTCGTCCCGCTTCACGTACTTGCCCCAGATGTCGTTCGTGAAGACGGTGTTGAAGGACGAGATGTTGGCCGCCATGCCCGCCATGAACGCCGCCAGCAGGCCCGTCACCGCGATGCCGAGGACGCCGTTGGGGAGCAGGTCCTCCATCAGGTACGGGATCGCGTCGTTGTACTGGAGGTCCGAGCCGGCGGTGCCGATCTTCGGTACGAGCACGGCCGCGACGAGCCCGGGGATCATCACCAGGAACACGATGAAGATCTTCGGGAACGCGGCGATGAGCGGGGTGCGCTGGGCCGCGGACAGGTTCTTCGCGGACAGGGCGCGCTGTACCTCGGCGAAGTTGGTCGTCCAGTAGCCGAAGGAGAGCACGAAGCCGAGGCCGAGCACGATGGTCAGCCAGTTGGCGCCGAGCGGGTTGTCGCTGCCGATGCCGGTGCCGCCCCACGCGGTGGTGAAGTCACCGCCGTGGCTCGCCGTCAGGGAGTCGGTCAGACCGTCCCAGCCGCCGACCTTCTTCAGACCGAGCACCGTGAGCGGGATGAGCGCGGCAAGGATGACGAAGAACTGCAGCACCTCGTTGTAGATCGCCGAGGACAGACCGCCGAGGGTGATGTACGCGAGCACGAAGGCGCCCGCGACGACGATCGACACCCACTCCGGCCAGCCGAGCAGCGCCTCGACGACGATGGCGAGCGCGTAGAGGTTCACGCCCGCGATGAGGACCGCGGCGAACGCGAACAGCACGGAGCTGAGCAGATGCGCGCCCCGGTCGAAGCGCAGCAGCAGGAACTCAGGGACGGACCTGACCTTCGAGCCGTAGTAGAAGGGCATCATCACCAGGCCCAGGAAGACCATGGCGGGGATGGCGCCGATCCAGTACCAGTGCACGGTGTAGACGCCGTACTGGGCGCTGTTGGCGGCCATCCCCAGGATCTCGGTCGCGCCGAGGTTGGCGGCGACGAAGGCCAGTCCGGTCACCCAGGCGGGCAGCGAGCGCCCGGAGAGGAAGAAGTCGAGGCTGGTCTTCACCGAGCGGCGGGCGGCGAAGCCGATGCCGAGCACGACGACGAAGTAGATCGCCAGGATCGTGTAGTCGAGCCAGTTGGTCGGGAGCCGCAGCTCCGCCGCCAGGGGTGCGGCCAGGTCCGGGCCCAGGGGAGTGGCCAGGTCCGGGGCCGGGACCGTGACCGGGACCAGGTCCGTGACCGGGTATGTGGGGGTCTGCATCCTGCTCTCACTTCGTCTTGGTGTTCTTTGTTCGGTTGTGGTGCTGACTTACGTGGGGGTTTGTGGTTTGATGTGTTTGATTCTGTTTATTGGTTTGATCGGGTTAGGGATGGGGAGTCCGGCGTGAAGAAGACCTCGACCCGGCTGGCCGACGGTCGTGAGCTCATCTACTACGACTCGCGCGACGACACCGTGCGCGACGCGGTGGACCGGCGCCCGCTCGACCGGACGGTCACCACTTCGGAGGTACGGCGCGACCCGCTGCTCGGTGACGCGGTGGCCATCGCCTCGCACCGGCAGGGCCGCATCTACCACCCGCCGGCCGACGAGTGCCCGCTGTGCCCGTCCGAGGGCGACCGGCTGAGCGAGATCCCGGACTCGTCGTACGACGTCGCGGTGTTCGAGAACCGTTTCCCCTCGCTGGCCGGGGACTCCGGGCGGTGCGAGGTCGTCTGCTTCACCTCGAACCACGACGCGTCCTTCGCCGATCTGACGGAGGAGCAGGCGGCCCTGGTCCTGGAGGCGTGGACCGACCGCACGGCCGAGCTGTCGCATCTTCCCTCCGTGGAGCAGGTGTTCTGCTTCGAGAACCGCGGCGCCGAGATCGGTGTGACCCTCGGACATCCGCACGGGCAGATCTACGCCTACCCCTTCACGACGCCTCGAACGGCCCTGATGCTGCGCTCGCTGGCGGCGCACAAGGAGGCGACCGGCGGGGAGAACCTCTTCGACGCCGTGCTGGAGCGGGAGCTCGCCGACGAGCGGGTCGTCCTGGAGACCGAGCACTGGGTGGCCTTCGTGCCGTTCTCGGCGCACTGGCCCTACGAGGTGCACCTGTATCCGCGCCGCCGCGTGCCCGATCTGCTGGGCCTGGACGAGGCCGCGCGCACAGAGTTCCCCCAGGTCTATCTGGAACTGTTGAGGCGCTTCGACCGGATCTTCGGCGAAGGTGAGCCTCCGACGCCGTACATCTCGGCCTGGCACCAGGCGCCGTTCGGCACGCTGGAGGAGTTCGACGGCGTGGTGCGTGAGGACTTCGCGCTCCACCTTGAGCTTTTCACCATCCGCCGCACTTCCGGCAAGCTGAAGTTCCTCGCGGGTTCCGAGTCCGGCATGAACGTGTTCATCAACGACGTGCCGCCGGAGACCGCGGCCCAGCGACTGCGAGAGGTAGCGAGTTCATGAGTGGGAAGTACCTGGTCACCGGCGGTGCGGGCTATGTGGGAAGCGTGGTCGCCCAGCACCTGCTGGAGGCGGGCCACGAGGTGACCGTCCTCGACAACCTCTCCACCGGCTTCCGCGAGGGCGTCCCGGCCGGGGCCGCCTTCGTCGAGGGCGACATCCGCGACGCCGCGAAGTGGCTGGACCCCTCGTACGACGCCGTGCTGCACTTCGCCGCGTTCTCGCAGGTCGGCGAGTCGGTCGTGAAGCCCGAGAAGTACTGGGACAACAACGTCGGCGGCACGATGGCCCTGCTCGGCGCCATGCGCGAGACGGGCGTGCGCACGCTGGTCTTCTCCTCCACGGCGGCGACGTACGGCGAGCCGGAGACCACCCCGATCACCGAGTCCGCGCCGACGCTGCCCACCAACCCCTACGGCGCCTCCAAGCTCGCCGTCGACCACATGATCACGGGCGAGGCGGCCGCGCACGGACTGGCCGCCGTCTCGCTGCGCTACTTCAACGTGGCGGGCGCGTACGGCAGCAGCGGTGAGCGGCACGACCCCGAGTCGCACCTCATCCCGCTCGTCCTCCAGGTCGCCCAGGGCCGCCGCGACGCCATCTCCGTCTACGGCGACGACTACCCGACGCCCGACGGCACCTGCGTCCGCGACTACATCCACGTCGCCGACCTCGCGGAGGCGCACCTGCTGGCGGTCGCCGCCGCGCAGCCCGGCGAGCACCTGATCTGCAACCTCGGCAACGGCAACGGCTTCTCGGTCCGCGAGGTGATCGAGACCGTCCGCAAGGTGACCGGACACCCGATCCCCGAGGTCGCGGCGCCGCGCCGGGCCGGCGACCCGGCGGTCCTCGTCGCGTCCGCCGCCACGGCCCGCGACCGGCTCGGCTGGAACCCGTCCCGCGCGGATCTCGCGGGAATCGTCGCGGACGCGTGGGAGTTCGCGCAGAACAACGCGAAGGCGGAGGGGCACTAGTGGGGACGCAGGAAGCGGTTCAGCAGGTCCGCGGCGGTTTCGAGAAGCTGTACGGGACACCCCCCGAGGGGATCTGGGCGGCGCCCGGCCGGGTCAACCTGATCGGTGAGTACACCGACTTCAACGAGGGCTTCGTCATGCCCCTCGCGCTGCCGCACACGGCGGTGGCCGCGGTCTCGCGCCGCGACGACGGGGTGCTGCGCATCCACTCGGCCGACATCGAGGGCCCGGTCGTCGAACTGCACGTCGACGGCCTCGCCCCGCTGACGAACACCAGCTGGGCGGCCTACCCCGCCGGGGTCGTGTGGGTCCTGCGCGAGGCCGGGCACACCGTCACCGGCGCGGACATCCACCTCGCCTCGACGGTCCCGACGGGCGCGGGCCTGTCCTCCTCGGCGGCGCTTGAGGTCGTCACTGCCCTGGCCCTGAACGACCTGTACGAACTCGGCCTCACCGGGCCCGAGCTGGCCCGCGTCGCCCAGCGCGCGGAGAACGACTTCGTGGGCGTGCCCTGCGGGATCATGGACCAGACCGCGTCCGCCTGCTGCACCGAGGGCAACGCCCTCCACCTCGACTGCCGCGACCTGTCGATCCGGCAGGTCCCCTTCGACCTCCCGGCCCAGGGGCTCCAGCTCCTCGTCGTCGACAGCCGCGTCAAGCACGCGCTGGGCGACGGGGCGTACGCGGAGCGGCGGGAGGGCTGCGAGGAGGGTGCGCGGCAGTTGGGCGTGCCGTTCCTGCGGGACCTCGCGTACGAGGACCTCGACGCGGCGCTCGACCGGCTCTCGGACGAACGGCTGCGGCGGTACGTGCGGCACGTCGTCTCGGACGACCACCGGGTCGAGGAGGTCATCGCGCTTCTCGACGCGGGGGACATCCGGGGGATCGGGCCCGTCCTGACGGCCGGCCACGAGTCGCTCCGTGACGACCTGCGCATCTCCTGCCCGGAGCTGGACCTCGCCGTCGCCACGGCGAACCAGGCCGGGGCGTTGGGGGCGCGGATGACGGGTGGCGGGTTCGGCGGCTCGGCCGTCGTGCTGGTCGAGGCGGCGGACGCGGACACGGTCACGAAGGCGGTGGGTGAGGCGTTCGCGGCGGCCGGGTACACGGCGCCGCGCGTCTTCCCGGCGGTGCCGTCGGAGGGGGCCCGGCGGGTGGGCTGACGGGTTTTTCGCCCCCGCCGCCCCTACCCTTCCCGTCACTGACTCGGGGGCGCGGCCCCCGAACCCCCGGTCCTCAAACGCCGGACGGGCTGAAAGATGTCTTTCAGCCCGTCCGGCGTTTGAGGACGAGCGCGAAGCGCGATCAGGGGGCGAGGGGCGCAGCCCCATGCGTGGACGGGAACGGGTAGGGGCGGCGGGGGCGAGAGAAGGGCCGGTCAGAGCAGCAGGCGCTTCGTCAGGGTGTACTCCGTGATCCCCGGGGGATAGTCCGGGATCGCGCACACCACCTCGTACCCCTGCTTCCGGTAGAAGTCCGGCGCCTGGAAGTCCCACGTCTCCAGCCGGGACGCCCGGCACCCCCGCGACGAGACGGCCAGACGTTCCGCCCGGGACAGCAGATGCGACCCGAGCCCGGCCCCGCGGTGGCGCCCGTCGACCCAGAGATAGGCGACATGCAGCCACGTCGCCCACGTGTGCCCGATCAGCCCGCCCGCGACCGAGCCCCCCGGCTCCACCGCCCACACCTGGAGCGGAACTTCCCGTTCACCAGGGGTTCCGCTCAGAGAACGCAGCACCGGAGACGCCGCCGTATTGGCCTCCCGCAGCCGAGACCGCAGGAATTGGCTACGCTCTTTGTCGACTTCTGTCTCGATACGAAACATACGGCACACCATAAACGCGTCGGCCAATCAGTTCTGCAAATCACCTTCCGCTCCTGCCGCACGGCCTTACTCTGATGAGCAGCACCGGTGGGGGCCGGTGCCGATCAGGGGGCGAGACAGTCGGGTACGACGCCCGAAGTGGGGGTAGCAGTCTCAGCACGGCGGCGGCCGTGCGACTGCGGCACCCCGTTTTCTGAGCCGACAGGAGGCTCGGGAACACCTCGGGCGCCGTACCTGCGCCGGTCCGTCCCCCGACCAGTGGGGGTTTTTGTGGTTCGCATCCGTGTTCTGGTCGTCGACGACCATCGTATTTTCGCCGAGTCGCTCGCCGCCGCCCTGGCCGCCGAGCCCGATGTCGATGTCTCCGCGGCGGGCAGTGGCCCGGCCGCGCTGCGCTGCCTGGAACGGGCGGTCGCGGAAGGCCGCAGGTTCGACGTGCTGCTCGTCGACGCCGACCTCGGCGGCAATGTGCCGGGTGTCCGCCCGGCCGTGCCCGTGCACGACAACAACGAAGAAGGCCTGGTCGACGGCATCTCGCTGGTGGCCGGCGTCCGTTCGGGCCAGCCCGGTGTCCGTACCGTCGTACTCGCCGAGAAGGACGATCCGCGGCGTGCGGCTCTCGCCCTGCAGGCGGGCGCCTCGGGCTGGGTGGCCAAGGACTGCTCGCTGTCCCGGCTGCTGACCGTCATCCGGGGGGTGCTGCGGGACGAGACGCATCTGCCGCCCGCCCTGCTCACGGGTGTGCTGCGTGAGCTGACCGCCGCCCGCAAGCACCGCACCGAGAGCGAGCGGCTGGTGGAGTCGCTGACCCCGCGCGAGCGCGAGGTGCTGCGGTGCATGGTGGCGGGGCTGGGGCGCAAGGCCGTCGCCGAGCGGCTGTTCCTCTCCCCGCACACGGTCCGCACGCATATGCAGAACGTGCTGGGGAAGCTGGGCGTGCACTCGACCCTCGCGGCCGTGGCGCTCGCCCGCCGGGCCGGGGTCGGTCCGGTGGACCTAGCCGGGGATGTTGTCGAACGGGGCGGTCAACTGGCGTAGCAGCCCGGCCAGTTCGCCGCGCTGGGCCCGGCTGAGCTCCGCGAGGATCGCGCGCTCCTGGTCGAGGAGTCCGGCGAGCGCCTGGTCGGCGCGGTCGCGGCCCTCCCCGGTGAGGCGCACGAGTACGCCCCGGCGGTCGCTGGGGTCGGGGAGCCGCTCGACGAGGCCCTTCTTCGCAAGCCGGTCGATACGGTTCGTCATCGTGCCCGAGGTGACGAGGGTCTGGGTGAGCAACTGCCCGGGGGAGAGCTGGTACGGGGCTCCCGCGCGCCTCAGTGAGGTCAGCACGTCGAACTCCCAGGGTTCCAGGGCGTGCTCGGCGAACGCGATGCGCCGGGCCCGGTCCAGATGCCGCGCGAGCCTGCTCACGCGGCTGAGCACTTCGAGTGGTTCCACGTCGAGGTCGGGGCGCTCCCGGCGCCATGCTGCGACCAGCCGATCGACCTCGTCCTCCATGGCGATCAGTGTAGTGGTTGTGTCGATGTGAAGTCTCTTGATGTGAAGTATCTTGACGACGAGATAGTTGGGGTGTGAGGGTGGAGGTCGGCCCGTCCTGACGTCTTGGAGGCTCCCGATGTCCGCCACCACCACTCCCACCTGGGATCCGGGGCAGTACCTGCGCCATGCCGAACATCGCGCGCGGCCCTTCGCGGAACTGCTCGGCCGCGTTCCCGCTCTGCCCGGTGAACCGGCCCGGATCGCCGATCTGGGCTGCGGGCCCGGCAACGTCACGGTCCAGCTCGTCGAACGGTGGCCGGGGGCGTACGTCACCGGGTACGACAACTCTCCTCAGATGCTGGCCCGCGCCGAGGAGCACGCGGGGTCGACCGGCGGGGGTGGCCGTCTGGACTTCGCCCACGCGGACCTCACGGAGTGGGCGCCTGCGGAGACGTACGACCTGGTCGTCTCGAATGCCGCGCTGCAGTGGGTGCCGGGGCATCTGGAGGCGTTCGGGACGTGGCTCGACGCGGTGGCCGCCGGCGGGACCTTCGCCTTCCAGGTGCCGAACAACATCGACGCGCCCCTGCATGCCCTGATGCGCGAACTCGCGGTCTCCCCGCGGTGGAAGGGGCGGCTGGGCGGAGTCCTCCGGCGCCCCGACTCGGTGCACGACCCGCTCGTCTATCTGGACCGGCTGGCGCGGCTGGGCTGCGAGGTGGATGTCTGGGAGACGACGTACATGCAGCTTCTTCAGGGGGAGGACGCCGTCCTCGACTGGTCGAAGGGGACGGGGATGCGGCCGGCCCTCACGGCTCTCGCCGACGACCCGGAAGCCGGGGACGCCTTCACCGCCGAATACCGCGACCTGCTCCGCACGGCCTACCCGACGGCCGCGTACGGCACGGTCCTGCCGTTCCGGCGGCTGTTCGCGGTGGCACGGAAGACCGGCTGACCCGGATGCTGACGGCGGTGGACCACGTCCAGCTCGCCGCACTTCCCGGACGTCGGCGGTTCTACTCCGAGGACCCCGTGGGCAACCGGCTGGAGTTTCTGGAGCCTTGTCTCAGGGGGTCCGGCCCAGGTTGGTGACCAGGATGCGGATCACGTCCTCGTCGATCACGTAGAGGACGCGGTAGTCGCCGACGCGCAGCCGCCGGATGTTCGGGCCGTACGCGGTGGAGCCGGTGGGGCGCGGCTCCTTGGCGAGGGTGTCGACGGCTTCGTAGACGGCGGCGAGTCCCGCGGGGTCGTCCTTGAGGAACCGCACGGCCGCGTTCGTGGCGGTCGGTTCCCAGGTGATTCGGTAGGTCATGGCCGCAGCCCCAGCATGCGCCCGACCTCCTCGTGGGACACGCCCTCTCCCAGCGTCCCCTCAGCCTTGCGGCGCTGGTAGTCGGCGACCGCGAGCGCGTCCTCCAAGTCCTCTATGACCTGTGGCGAGACAAGCAGCGCCGCCACATGACCATGGTCGGTGAGGGCGATCGTCTCGCGGCCGTGGGCCGCGCGGCGGACGAGGTCACCGAGCTGGGAACGGGCGGCGCTGATCGCGATCTCAGTCATGGGTGCATTGATATCACAAGGTTCATCTTGTGGTACGTGCATTAACTCTTTCGGCGCCCTATCAGCCGAGGCTTCGCCTCCAGGCCGTCCAGGCCGTGCCAGGCCAGGTTGACCAGGTGGGCCGCCACCTCCGCCTTCTTGGGGCGGCGGACGTCCAGCCACCACTGGCCGGTGAGGGCGACCATGCCCACCAGGGCCTGGGCGTAGAGAGGGGCCAGTTTGGGGTCGAAGCCGCGGCGCTTGAACTCGCGGCCCAGGATGTCCTCCACCTGCGTGGCGATGTCCGAGATCAGGGACGCGAAGCTGCCCGTCGACTGGGGGATCGGGGAGTCGCGGACCAGGATGCGGAAGCCGTCCGTGTACTCCTCGATGTAGTCGAGGAGGGCGAAGGCCGCCTGTTCGCAGAGTTCCCGGGGGTGGCCCGCGGTGAGGGAACTCGTCACGCCGTCCAGCAGGCGCCGCATCTCGCGGTCGACCACCACCGCGTACAGGCCCTCCTTGCCGCCGAAGTGCTCGTAGACGACCGGCTTGGAGACGCCGGCCTTCGCCGCGATCTCCTCCACCGACGTCGCCTCGAAGCCCTTCTGGGCGAAGAGGGTGCGGCCGATCTCCAGCAACTGGGCCCGTCGCTCCGCCCCCGTCATCCGGGTGCGGCGTGCGCGCCGCGGCTTTTCATTGCTGGGTGTGCTGGAGTCGGCCACGCCGTCAATCATGCCGCCTCGGCCGTCTCCGACTTGCGCCGGGCGCCCTTCTCGTCCGGGTTGCGACGGGAATCGATACGTGAGCGTGACGGCCAGCGCACGTCGTAGGCCCAGCCGAGGCGCTCGAACCAGCGGATCAGACGGGCCGACGAGTCCACCTGGCCGCGCTCCACACCGTGCCGGGCCGAGGTCGGGTCCGCGTGGTGGAGGTTGTGCCAGGACTCGCCGCAGGACAGGACGGCCAGCCACCACACGTTCCCCGAGCGGTCACGCGACTTGAAGGGGCGCTTGCCCACCGCGTGGCAGATCGAGTTGATCGACCACGTCACGTGGTGCAGCAGCGCCACCCGGACCAGCGAGCCCCAGAAGAAGCCGGTGAACGCGCCCCACCAGGACATCGTCACCAGGCCGCCGATCAGCGCGGGGAGCGCGATGGACAGGCCCGCCCACAGGAGGAACTGGCGGGAGATCGCGCGGAGCGCCCGGTCCCGGATCAGGTCCGGCGCGTACTTCTCCTGCGGAGTCTGCTCCTCGTCGAACATCCAGGCGATGTGGGCCCACCACAGGCCCTTCATCAGGGCCGGGACCGTCTCCCCGAAGCGCCACGGCGAGTGGGGGTCGCCCTCGGCGTCGGAGAACTTGTGGTGCTTGCGGTGGTCGGCCACCCAGCGGACCAGCGGCCCTTCGACGGCCATGGAACCGGCGATGGCGAGCGCGATCCGCAGGGGCCGCTTCGCCTTGAAGGCGCCATGGGTGAAGTAGCGGTGGAAGCCGATCGTGATGCCGTGGCAGCCCAGGAAGTAGAAGAACACCAGCAGACCGAGGTCCAGCCAGCTCACACCCCAGCCCCAGGCCAGCGGAACCGCCGCCAGGACGGCCAGGAAAGGGACGGTGATGAAGAGGAGAAGGGTGATCTGCTCGATGGAACGCTTCTTCTCGCCGCCCAGCGTGGCGGAGGGGACGGGGGAGTCGTCGTGCGCCCTCGGGGCGTCATCGATCACGTCGGAACTTGCGGTCATGGGGGCGTCCCCTGGGGGGTCGAGGAGGGTGGGTGTGGCCGGTAAGCGTGGCTGTGGGTAGCCGGAAACAGCGCTTACGGTTGCGTAACCTACGGCGTCGTAAGTATGGCAGCGCGTTGCCCCGGGGCAAGAGCCCGAGAGACTGCGCGTCCGGATGGACACCTATCCTTGGTCTCGGTCGGACAGCGCGGTCCGCTCTGTTTCATTCCCGTATGCCCAGCCGCTGATGCGGCACGTGCCGCCTCGGGCCGACGGGTTCCCCTCCAGACGAGCTTCAACACTGCAAGGAGCCGCACCTGTGAGCAGTGCCGACGACCAGAACACGACAACCGGCAGTGAACTGCGCGCCGACATCCGCCGCCTCGGAGATCTGCTGGGCGAGACCCTCGTACGGCAGGAGGGACCCGAGCTCCTGGAGCTGGTCGAGAAGGTCCGCCGCCTCACCCGCGAGGACGGTGAAGCCGCCGCCGAGCTGCTGCGCGGCACCGAACTGGAGACCGCGGCCAAGCTGGTCCGCGCCTTCTCCACCTACTTCCATCTGGCCAACGTCACCGAGCAGGTGCACCGCGGCCGCGAGCTGCGCGCCCGGCGCGCCGCCGAGGGCGGCCTGCTCGCCCGGACGGCCGACCGCCTCAAGGACGCCGACCCCGAGCACCTGCGCGCCACCGTCAAGAACCTCAACGTCCGCCCCGTCTTCACCGCGCACCCCACCGAGGCGGCCAGACGGTCGGTCCTCAACAAGCTGCGCCGCATCGCCGCCCTGCTGGAGACCCCGGTCATCGAAGCCGACCGGCGCCGCTACGACACCCGTCTGGCCGAGAACATCGACCTGGTCTGGCAGACGGACGAGCTGCGGGTCGTGCGCCCCGAACCGGCCGACGAGGCCCGCAACGCCATCTACTACCTGGACGAGCTGCACGCCGGCGCCGTCGGGGACGTCCTGGAGGATCTGACCGCGGAACTGGAGCGCGTCGGCGTCCAGCTGCCGGACGAGACCCGTCCCCTGACCTTCGGCACCTGGATCGGCGGCGACCGCGACGGCAACCCGAACGTGACCCCGCAGGTCACCTGGGACGTCCTCATCCTCCAGCACGAGCACGGCATCAACGACGCGCTGGAGCTGATCGACGAACTGCGTCACTTCCTCTCCAACTCCATCCGCTACACCGGTGCCACCGAGGAACTGCTCTCCTCGCTGCAGTCCGACCTGGAGCGGCTGCCGGAGATCAGCCCCCGCTACAAGCGCCTCAACGCCGAGGAGCCCTACCGGCTCAAGGCCACCTGCATCCGCCAGAAGCTGGAGAACACCAAGCTCCGCCTCGCCAAGAACATCCCGCACGAGGACGGCCGCGACTACCTCGGCACCGCCGAGCTGCTGCGCGACCTCACGCTCATCCAGAGCTCCCTGCGCGAACACCGCGGCGCCCTGTTCGCCGACGGCCGCATGAACCGTACGATCCGCACGCTCGCCGCCTTCGGCCTGCAGCTCGCCACCATGGACGTACGCGAGCACGCGGACGCCCACCACCACGCGCTCGGGCAGCTCTTCGACCGGCTCGGCGAGGAGTCCTGGCGCTACGAGGACATGCCGCGCGAGTACCGGCACAAGCTGCTCGCCAAGGAGCTGCGCTCGCGCCGGCCGCTCGGACCGACCCCGGCCCCGCTGGACGCCGCCGGAGCGAAGACCCTCGGAGTCTTCGAGACCGTCAAGAAGGCGCTGCGGGTCTTCGGGCCCGAGGTCATCGAGTCGTACATCATCTCGATGTGCCAGGGCGCCGACGACGTGTTCGCCGCCGCCGTGCTCGCCCGTGAGGCCGGACTCCTCGATCTGCACGCCGGCTGGGCGAAGATCGGCATCGTGCCGCTGCTGGAGACGACCGACGAGCTCAAGGCCGCCGACACCATCCTTGAGGACATGCTGTCCGACCCGTCCTACCGGCGGCTCGTGGCCCTGCGCGGCGATGTCCAGGAGGTCATGCTCGGATACTCCGACTCGTCGAAGTTCGGCGGCATCACGACGAGCCAGTGGGAGATCCACCGGGCGCAGCGGCGCCTGCGCGACGTCGCCCACCGGTACGGCGTACGCCTGCGGCTCTTCCACGGCCGCGGCGGCACCGTCGGCCGCGGTGGCGGCCCCTCGCACGACGCGATCCTCGCGCAGCCGTGGGGCACGCTGGAGGGCGAGATCAAGGTGACCGAGCAGGGCGAGGTCATCTCCGACAAGTACCTCGTGCCGTCGCTGGCCCGGGAGAACCTCGAACTGACCGTCGCGGCCACCCTCCAGGCGTCCGCGCTGCACACCGCGCCCCGCCAGTCCGACGAGGCGCTCGCCCGCTGGGACGCCGCCATGGACGTCGTCTCGGAGGCCGCCGAGGCCGCCTACCGCCGGCTGGTCGAGGACCCGGACCTGCCGACGTACTTCCTCGCCTCCACGCCGGTCGACCAGCTCGCCGACCTGCACCTGGGCTCGCGGCCCTCCCGCCGCCCCGGCTCGGGCGTCTCGCTCGACGGCCTGCGCGCCATCCCGTGGGTGTTCGGCTGGACCCAGTCCCGGCAGATCGTCCCCGGCTGGTTCGGTGTCGGCGCCGGTCTGAAGGCGCTGCGCGAGGCCGGTCTCGACAGCGTCCTGGAGGAGATGCACGAGCAGTGGCACTTCTTCCGCAACTTCATCTCCAACGTCGAGATGACGCTCGCCAAGACCGATCTCCGGATCGCCCGCCACTACGTCGAGACCCTCGTCCCCGAGGAGCTCCAGCACGTCTTCGCCACCATCGAGGCCGAGCACGAGCTGACCGTCCGCGAGGTGCTGCGCATCACCGGTGAGGCCGAACTCCTCGACGCCCACCCGGTGCTCAAGCAGACCTTCACGGTCCGCGACGCCTACCTGGACCCGATCTCGTACCTCCAGGTGGCCCTCCTCAAGCGGCAGCGCGACGCGGCCGCGGCCGGCTCCGAGCCGGACCCGCTGCTGTCCCGCGCCCTGCTCCTGACGGTCAACGGTGTGGCGGCGGGTCTGCGCAACACCGGCTGACCCGCGGACACACGGAAGGGGGCCGGGCGGTCGTCACGACCGCCCGGCCCCCTTCCGCATGTCTAGAGCGCCAGGAACGCCGTCGTCACCAGCGCCAGGCCCGCGCCGCCGAGCACCCAGCCCAGCCGGGTCCTGCCCAGACCGCCCGCCACCACCACCGAGGCGAGCATCAGCGCGCCGCCCAGCGGCACCCAGGCGTAGAGCAGGCCGCCGGTGCCCGCGCGGACGACCTCGTCGGTGCCGGGCTTCACCACGACCGTGTACGTGCGGCCCTTCTCCACGGCCACCTCGCTGTCGAGGACGACCCGGTCCCGGGCGGTGGAACCCTCCGACGTGGGCCGGTACGGGCCCGTGCAGTGGTCGTCGGCGCACTTGGTGACCGTCATCGTGCCGCGTTCACGGCCCTTGGTGAGCATCACGTGCTGGGCGGTGCCCCAGGAGGCCCAGACGCCCGCGATCAGGATCAGCACCGCGACCGTACCCATCGCCGCGAACTGCCCGAACCGCAGTGCCGCGGCCGTTTTCGGACGGGAGGCGCGGGCGTGGGAATGGGCGGGCATGGCGGCGATCCTTGGCCATGCCCGTGCGGTCGGTCAACTCCGGTGGGGCTCAGGCAGGGTTCACGTACCGCATTGTCATGAGTTGTACGTCGACTGCGCCCGCTCCAGACCCTCGACGACCAGAGCCTCCACCGCGTCCGCGGCCCGGTCCACGAAGTAGTCCAGCTCCTTGCGCTCCGCGGAGGAGAAGTCCTTCAGTACGAAATCGGCCACCTGCATACGCCCCGGCGGACGCCCGATCCCGAACCGCACCCGGTGATAGTCCGGGCCCATCGCCTTCGTCATCGACTTCAGGCCGTTGTGGCCGTTGTCGCCGCCGCCCAGCTTCAGCCGCAGCACGCCGTGGTCGATGTCCAGCTCGTCGTGGACGGCCACGATGTTCGCCGTCGGGACCTTGTAGAAGTCCCGCAGGCCCGTCACCGGACCGCCCGACAGGTTCATGTACGACATCGGCTTCGCCAGGATCACCCGGCGGTTCAGCGGCCCCGGCGGGCCGATCCGCCCCTCGATCACCTGGGCCTGCGCCTTGCCCGCCCGCTTGAACTTGCCGCCGATCCGCCCGGCGAGGAGGTCGGCCACCATGAAGCCCACGTTGTGGCGGTTCATGGCGTACTCGGGGCCGGGGTTTCCGAGCCCCACGATCAGCCAGGGCGCGCCTGGTTCCGTGGTCACGTCCGTCACTCCCATAAGTCCTTGACCGGCGCTGCCGGTGCGGTTCGGGGGATACGCGTCGGCCGCCGCCCCCTGGGGAGCGGCGGCCGGCGAACAGTGATCCGGTGCGGGATCAGGCCTCGGCGGACTCGTCGGCCGCGTCGTCCGAGGGCTCCTCCGACTGGGCGGCCAGGACCTGCAGGACGACCGCGTCCTCGTCGATGGACAGCGTGGTGCCCTCGGGCAGCGTGATGTCCTTCGCGAGGATGGAGGCGCCGGCCTCCAAGCCCTGGATGGAGACGGTGACCGACTCGGGGATGTGCGTGGCCTCGGCCTCGACGGTCAGCGTGCTCAGCACGTGCTCAAGGATGAACGCGCCCGGGGCCAGGTCGCCCTCGGTCTGCACGTAGACCTCGACGTTGACCTTCTCGCCGCGCGTCACCAGAAGCAGGTCGACGTGCTCAAGGAAGCCCTTGATGGCGTCACGCTGGACGGCCTTCGGGATCGCGAGCTGGGTCTTGCCCTCGATGTCCAGGGTCAGCAGGACGTTCGGGGTGCGCAGGGCGAGCTGCAGCTCGTGGCCCGGCAGCGTGATGTGGACCGGCTCGCCACCGTGGCCGTAGACCACCGCGGGAACCTTGCTCTCACGGCGGATGCGGCGCGCGGCGCCCTTGCCGAACTCGTTACGGGTCTCGGCGGCGAGCTTGACCTCGGACATGATCACTCCTCGTAGTTCAGGGAAAGCCAGGGAAGAAGTCACCCGGCCGAACCGTCGGCCTGCTACGAAGAGCGCGTCGATAACGGACCGCCGCACCAAAGAGTGCGGCCTCCCTCGCCGAGCAACTGTGACAGCTTACGTGGCGGGGAGGCCGTACAAGAAATCGATCTAGAGGGGTCCTCGACTACTCGTCGAAGAGGCTCGTCACCGAACCGTCCTCGAAGACCTCGCGGACCGCGTTCGCGATCGTCGGCGCGATCGACAGGACCGTGATCTTGTCGAGCTCCAGCTCACCCGGGGTGGGCAGGGTGTCGGTGAAGACGAACTCGCTGACCTTCGAGGCCATCAGGCGGTCGGCCGCCGGACCCGAGAGCACACCGTGCGTCGCCGTCACGATGACGTCCTCCGCGCCGTGCGCGAACAGCGCGTCCGCCGCGGCACAGATCGTGCCACCGGTGTCGATCATGTCGTCGACCAGGACGCAGACACGGCCCTCGACGTCACCCACGACCTCGTGGACGGTCACCTGGTTCGCGACGTCCTTGTCGCGGCGCTTGTGGACGATCGCCAGCGGCGCGCCGAGGCGGTCGCACCAGCGGTCGGCCACCCGCACGCGGCCGGCGTCCGGGGACACGACCGTGAGCTTCGAGCGGTCCACCTTGTGGCCCACGTAGTCCGCGAGCAGCGGCAGCGCGAACAGGTGGTCCACGGGGCCGTCGAAGAAGCCCTGGATCTGGTCGGTGTGCAGATCGACCGTCAGGAGGCGGTCCGCACCGGCCGTCTTCATCATGTCGGCGACCAGACGCGCCGAGATGGGTTCACGCCCACGGT